>CBINPE010000058.1:0-27490 GCA_966252435.1 uncultured Burkholderiales bacterium
CCGGGGAACTGGATGCGGGACCGAGGGTGGCAACTATCTTGGTGGCACGGGACATAGGAATGAGAGAGTTAGAAAGATAGGGGCCCCGATTATTGATTGATTGGCATGTGTCGAAGATGATGACAATGACAACTCTCTATACCTATAAGCAGAAATGCCTCAAAAGGCATTGATCCTCAGGGGGACTGCCACCCCACCGACCTCAGAATCAGGTCGAATCCGGGCTGAACCTTGTCATGGTCTTCGGACATGCTCTGGTGGAACATCAGCAGTACCGGACCGGTGTCTGTCGGCAGCTGGTAGTAGGCCCGCTCGAAGGCGACATGCTGGCCGAGCATCACCAAGTCGGCCTGCTCCAGCACCATGTCCAGCGAATGGCCGTTGCCCAGCGGCTTGGGGGTGGGGGACCTGAAATGTGAAGCACCCGGCCGGCCCACCGGGAGGCTTTCGCCAATGCCCTGCGAGATGGCACGCGCATAGCCTTCCAGGGACAGGCCCGGTGGCTGGGCGAAGATCTGCAGCACGAGCATTGCGTCGCCGGGCCCCTCGACCACGATGTGCCGCACCCCGTCCTCGTCCTTGTCGTCCGAGATCGACCAGTTGCCGGGGTAGCTGAAGCGAATGCCGTGCTGCGCGTACGTGTGGGGATTGCCCAGGTCAGGCGCCCGGCCGCAGGCCACCAGCGCGAGCAGGGCGACCACGCCGACGAGCCAGCGCCAGGTTGTTCTTGCCATGGGCACATCCCTCCTCGGTTGACAGGCAGGTTCGCAGGTCCGCGTGCGGCCCGCGAACCCCCGTGCTCAACCCGCTGCGCGCTTTTGCAGAATCTCGAAGGCAGGCAGGGTCTTGCCTTCGAGCACTTCCAGGAAGGCGCCGCCACCGGTGGAGATGTAGCCCACCTGCTTCTCGATGCCGTACTTGGCAATGGCCGCGAGGGTGTCGCCGCCACCGGCAATGCTGAAGGCGGACGAGTGCGCGATCGCCGCCGCCAGCATGCGGGTGCCGCCGGCGAACGCCTCGGTTTCGAACACGCCCAAAGGACCGTTCCACACCACCGTGCCTGCACGTGCGATCAGTTCGACGATGCGGGCGGAGGTGAGGGGGCCCACGTCGAGGATCATGTCATCGGGACGCACCTCGGTGGCTGCCACGCGGCGCGGCTGGGCGCCGGCCAGGAACTTGCCGAACTCCTTGGACAGGTCCAGGCCAGCCGGCACCTGGGCCACCACCACGTCGGTGGGCACCGGCACGGCCGCCCCGCGCGCCGCCATCATCTCCATGATGGCCTTGGCTTCACCGACGAGGTCAGGTTCCGCCAGCGACTTGCCGATCGGCAGGCCCTGGGCCAGCATGAAGGTGTTGGCGATGCCGCCGCCGACAATCAGCTGGTCGACGTTGGCGGCGAGCGCCTTGAGGATGGTCAGCTTGGAGCTGACCTTCGAGCCCGCGACGATGGCGGCCAGCGGGCGCTTCGGCGCCGTCAGGGCCTTGCTGATGGCGTCGATCTCGGCGGCCAGCAGGGGGCCGGCGCAAGCCACCTTGGCGAACTGGGCGATGCCGTAGGTGGAAGCCTCGGCCCGGTGCGCGGTACCGAAGGCGTCATGCACGAAGATGTCGCACAGCGCCGCCATCTTGCGGGCCAGCGCCTCGTCATTCTTCTTCTCGCCCTTGTTGAGGCGACAGTTCTCCAGGAGAACGACCTGGCCCGGCGCCACGTCGACCCCGTCCACCCACTGGCTCTTCAGGGGCACGGGCCGTCCCAGCAATTCGGACAGGCGCTGGGCCACGGGGGCCAGCGTGTCCTCGGGCTTGAACTCGCCTTCCGTGGGACGCCCGAGGTGAGAAGTCACCATCACGGCGGCCCCTGCCTTCAGGGCCAACTCGATGCAAGGCAGCGAGGCGCGGATGCGCGTGTCTTCGGTGATGCGGCCGGCGTCGTCCTGCGGCACGTTGAGGTCGGCGCGGATGAACACACGCTGACCGCTCGCCTTGCCTTGGGCCACGAGGTCTTGGAATCGGAGAACGTTCATAGGAGGAATGGTCGGTGAGGAAGAAAAAGAAGGGGCGCGGCAGCGCAAACTGCCTCGCCGGAACCCTCTATTTGACACGATGCCGCGACGGGCGCCCAAAAGGCGTCTTTCCCTTCAATGGGGCAGCACGACGGCCTGGGTCCCCACACGCACCGCACGGCCACCGTTCTCGGATGCGAAAGCCACCGCGGAGACTTCGCTTGCGAACCACAGATGCAGGACGGCGGTGCCTTCTTCTGCCAGGTCGAGGCCGCCCAGGGCATCAACCGGCATGCGGGCCAGGGCCGGGCGAAACACCTCCCAGCTGGGGAAACCATTCTCCCGGGCGAGCATGCGCAGCAGTTGCTTGCGTTGCAGTGTCTTGCGACGGCGGAACAACTCGGTCAGCGGTCCGTCTGCCACTCCGGCGGCGAGCATGCGCCGCAACACGGGTAGCGCCGTGCAAAGCGAATTCGACAAGGCAGCACGGTGCAGCCGGCGGGCCAGGCGCAGGATCCGTTCGATGGACGAGTGAGCGCCAGGAGGATGAGGTTGAGGGGATTGCGTGAGATGCATACCAGCTCCGATCAGGTGTGGCCGTTCTCGCAGGAGGCCAGGGAGGGTATGCAAGCGCGGGGCTTGCGATGAAGGTGCTTGCGCTTTCGCGAGGTGGGCGCCCAGAAAGCCCGGACGCCATTCTATCCAGTGGACGGCCCGGCTTCTGCCGCACCTACCAGACAGCATGTAAGGAAGTCACGCCTCGCAGGGTGTTGCGGGGATGCCAGCTGAGCGCATCCAGGCCGGTCAGCCGCAGCCCAGGAAGGCGCTCCAGCAGCGTGCGCAAGGCAATGTTCAGCTCGATCATCGCCAGGCGGGCCCCGAGGCAGTGGTGGATGCCGCCTCCGAAGGTCAGGGGCTTCGTATCGCCCGAGTCCCGTTCAATCAGGAACCGGTCCGGTTCGGCAAAGGCGTCGGGGTCACGGTTGGCGGCCCCCAGAAACAGGAACACCGCCTCCCCTGCGGCAAGCCGGATGCCACCGATCTCGACATCTTCCAGGGCGCTGCGACCCGTGAGCTGGACCGAGCTGTCGTACCGCAGGCATTCCGTGATGGCAGATGGCAGGAGGGACATCTGGGCGCGCAACTTGGCCAGCTCTGCCGGGTGCTGGAAGAGATGAACCAGCGCGTTGCCGATCATGTTCGAGGTGGTCTCATGCCCAGCAAAGAACAGCATGATGATGTTGGCCAGGATTTCCTCCTCAGTGAGGCGGTCGCCGTCCTCGACGGTCGTCAGGCGTGAGATCAGGTCCTCGCCCGGATGCTTGCGCCGGTCGCGCAGGATGGGCCGGAAGTAATCCTCGAGCCGGGCCACGGCCGCATTGGCCGCGTTCAGCTGAACGTCGTTCAGGGGCGCCAGCTCCAGTGTCTGGACGAGGTCGCTGACGGTCGCTCCGAACACGACGGCATCCTCCAGCGGCACGTCGAGCAAAGTGCAGATGACTTGTGCAGGCAAGGGCCAGGCGAACTCCGCCATCAGGTCCGCCGAACCACGGGCGAGGAATCGGTCGACCAGGCGGTCGGCGATTTCCTGGGTCAATTGCAGGAACCGCTCTCCCTGGGACGCATTGAAGGCCTTCATCAACAGCGACCGCAGGCGTGTGTGGTCGGGCGGGTTCATCAGCAGCATCATCCGCGCAAAGGATGAGAACACCGGCGCGGCAGCCTTGTCGGGTGCATACCGCATCCGCACGCTCTGCATGTAGAGGCGGCCCATGCGCCGATCCTTCAACAGTGCATCGCACAGATCATGTCGTACCGTCAGCCACAGATGGGGAGCCAGGTTCACCAGGGGTGGTCCCTGGCGCAGCTGCCGGTACATCGGATACGGGTCGGCATAGAACCCGGGCGAAGCCAAATCGCTGATCTGAAGAGTCATGGTGTGCACGCCATCCTGGGACGACAAAGTCATCGGAAGGCAGATTCTGACTCAGAAAAAAACCGCTGCATTTTCATGCAGCGGTTTGAGTGTGAGCCCTCACGCAGGCCGCAAGGCCTGCCGGGGATCAGAAGCGGTGACGAACACCAACTTGGATGCCGCTGGACGTTTGGTCCAGGTTGGGGTTGTTGAAGCCCTTGTTGGCAGCGGCGTCGTTGGACACCACAGACACGTTGCCGTAGAAGGCGGTGCGCTTGGACAGGTCGTACTGGGTTTGGAGGATGAACACCTTCGCGTCATCCTTGGTGCCAGCGCCGCTGAGGTTGCTGCCGTTCACGTCCTTGCCGAAGGCAACACCCGGGGTGACGGTGAAGGCACCGAAGGGCACAGCCACGTTCAGGCCGTACACGCGCATCTTCTTGGGATCCTGGGTCGCAGCGGTGCCGCCTTGCGTTTGCACGTAGTAAGCCAGGGGCTTGGCCATGCCGAAGTCGTAGCTGCCGAACACGGCGACTTCATTGCGCTTTTGAGCGCCAGCCAGGGTGGCGTTCACGTCTTGCAACTGGATGTAGCCCAGGCCAGCGCTGATCGGGCCGTTGGCGTACATGCCGTTGAAGCCGTAGTGACGGCCTTGCTTGGGGCTGGTGCCGCTGTTGATTTCGCTGCCGCTCAGCTGCGTGGAATACTCGAGCTCAGCCGTGAAGCCGCCGAAAGAAGGCGTCTTGTAGTTGATGGCGTTGTCGGTGCGATAGGCGTTGATGTTGGTGTTGCCAGCGCCGCCGCTCGAGCCATAGGTACCGAGCAGAACCAGCGGGTCATAGTTCTTGGTGCCGATGGCGTCTTCAACGTTGCCGATCGGGGTGTATTGACGGCCGATGCGGATGGAGCCGAAGCCACCTTCCAGGCCCACGAAGGCTTGACGACCGAACAGACGGCCGCCTTGGCCGCTCACGCCGGTGTCAGTGTTGAAGCCGCTTTCCAGGGTGAAGACGCCCTTCAGGCCGCCACCCAGGTCTTCGGAACCACGCAGGCCCCAACGGGAACCGTTCAGGTTGCCGGAGGTCACGGAATTGACGCTGTTGGTTGCAGCCGTGGAGGGGGCGGGCGTAGCAGCGGTGGAAGAGCCACCCTTTTGACGGTCGAGACCCGCATCAACCACGCCATACAGCGTGAAGGTGGACTGCGCCATGGCGGCGCCAGAAGAGGCCAACACGGCCAAGGCGATCAAAGTCTTCTTCATTGCGATTTTCTCCAAGGTTAAATTCGGGGCCCAAAGCACGCGTTTGACGTTGTTCTCGGCCAACCTCCGTTCGGGAAGCTGTCGCGATTGCAACAGAAGGCCTCCGGGGGCGCAAAGTTTTTCGCCCCAAAGGGGAGATTTTTGTTGCCACCAAGCCACACTTCAGAGGGACGTTTGGAGCGCATTCCGACAACCCGAAGACCGCACGCCGACCGCCCTTCAATAGCCTTCCGGCCCACTTTCGAGACCCTTTTTCATGCGCCATTACAGTGCCTCTGATCGACTGCTCCAGACCTTGGATGGCAGCCTTCGTACGGTATGGGGACAGCCTCAGGCTCATCGTCCCCCCCCCCAGTCAGAGGACAGCGATGCCACGCTGACCCCGGCTCAGCGTCGACTGTCAGGCGCCTTGATGCGTGTGAACCACGTGGGAGAGGTCTGCGCCCAGGCGCTTTATCAGGCACAGGCACTGACCACGCCCAATGCGGCACTGCGCGCCCATTTCGAGCAGGCCGCGCGCGAAGAGGAGGACCATCTGGCCTGGACACGGCAGCGTATCGAGGCGCTCGGCACTCACACCTCCTGGCTGAATCCCTTGTGGTACGCCGGCGCTTTCGGCCTGGGCTGGGTGGCCGGGCGCAGCGGTGACGCCCTCAGCCTGGGTTTCGTCGTCGAAACCGAGCGCCAGGTCGAGGACCACCTCGCCGACCACCTCGCCCGCCTGCCGGCAGGCGACCTTTCTTCCCGCGCCATCGTTGCGCAGATGAAAGCTGACGAGGCCCAGCATGCCGCCAATGCCGAACAAGCGGGGGCACGTGCCTTGCCGGCTGTGGTGCGCGGCCTGATGCGTGCCGCCGCCAAGGTCATGACGACCACGGCGCACTGGATCTAGCCGGGCCGGGGCCCGCGTCAGGCCTCGATCTGCACGAAACTGGTGGTGATGTCGGCGGTCTTGCCCAGCATGATGCTGGCCGAGCAATATTTTTCATGGCTCAGCGCTACCGCACGCTCCACTGCCGCCGCCGGAATCGCCCGCCCGGTGACGACGAAATGCATGTGGATGCGCGTGAAGACCTTGGGATCTGAGGACGCCCGCTCGGCAGTGAGCTTGACCTGGCAACCCGTCACTTCATGGCGGCCGCGCTTGAGGATCAGGACCACGTCATAAGCGGTGCACCCTCCCGTACCCGCCAGCACCGTCTCCATGGGGCGTGGCGCCAGATCGCGCCCACCCCCCTCAGGTGCGCCATCCATCGTGAGGAGATGGCCGCTGCCTGTCTCGGCCACGAACACCATTCCCGCTTGAGCCTGCCAGTGCAGCGTGCATTCCATGTTGCTCTCCGAAAAGCGCCGATTTTGCCTCGGCACATAAATTGTTGCAGCGCAACATGCGTGCGGCTACACTGATTCGCAACGACCCGCTCCAACGGGTCCCCACTTGTCTCCTCCACCTCCTTCATAGGTGGATTAACCCAAGGCATGACTGCCTTGGGTTTTTTTTGCCATCTCCCCTGCAGGGGTGCCATCGTATGATGCGGCGCCCTTCTACCTTGCTGTCGCGCGCACTGGGTCGTCATGCCTGCCAAACCGCCCTCCTTAAGCTCCCCCCGCTCCGCCTCCCTCAGCCTGTCAGACTATTTACAGAAAATTCTGACCGCCCGGGTCTATGAGGTGGCCATTGAAACCACCCTGGCACCCGCTCGCCACCTGTCCCGGCGTCTCAGCAACCAGGTGTTTCTCAAGCGGGAGGACACCCAGCCCGTGTTCAGCTTCAAGCTGCGCGGCGCCTACAACAAGCTGACCCAGCTGAGCCCGGCACAGCTGGCCCAAGGCGTGATCTGCGCCTCTGCAGGCAATCATGCGCAAGGTGTGGCCCTGGGGGCCAAGCGGCTGGGGTGCAAGGCACTCATCGTCATGCCCACGACCACACCACGCCTGAAGATCGATGCGGTCAAGGCCCTGGGTGGCGAAGCCGTGCTGCACGGTGAAAGTTATTCCGATGCGTATGCTCATGCCCTGGAGCTGGAACGCTCGCAAGGCCTGACCTTCGTGCATCCTTTCGATGACCCCGACGTGATCGCCGGCCAGGGCACGGTCGCCATGGAGATCCTGCGCCAGCATCCCGGCCCCATCGACGCCATCTTCGTGGCTGTGGGCGGCGGCGGCCTGATTTCCGGCGTGGCCGCCTACATCAAGGCTGTGCGGCCCGATATCAAGGTCATCGGCGTACAAACCACCGACTCCGACGCCATGGCACGCTCCGTGGCCGCGGGCAGGCGTGTGGAACTCTCGGACGTCGGCCTGTTCTCGGATGGCACCGCCGTGAAGAAGGTGGGCGAGGAAACGTTCCGGATGGCCCGCCAATACGTGGACGAGTTCATCCTCGTGGACACCGATGCCGTGTGCGCGGCCATCAAGGATGTGTTCCAGGAAACTCGCAGCATCGTGGAGCCTGCCGGGGCACTGGGCGTGGCTGCTGTCAAGCAGTATGTCCAGACGCGCGGCTGCAAGGGACAGACCCTGGTGGCCATCACCAGCGGCGCCAACATGAACTTCGACCGGCTGCGCTTCGCGGCGGAACGGGCCGAACTGGGTGAGCAGCGCGAAGCCCTCTTCGCCGTGACGATCCCCGAGGAGCGGGGCAGCTTCAAGCGCTTCTGCGAATTGATCGGGCCCCGCTCGGTCACGGAGTTCAACTACCGCATTTCCGATGCCGTTCAGGCCCATGTGTTCGTCGGCATCGCCACGACGCAGCGCGACGAGCCGGCCAAGATCGCCCGGGCTTTGGAGCGCGGGGGCTTCCCCACCCTGGACCTCAGCCACGACGAGCTGGCGCTCACCCACCTGCGCCACTTGGTGGGCGGACGCAGCGAGCTGGCCCATGAGGAGCGCCTCTACCGATTCATCTTCCCCGAACGGCCCGGTGCGCTCATGCGCTTCCTGTCCAGCATGCACCCGGGCTGGAACATCAGCCTGTTCCACTACCGCAACCAGGGGGCCGACTATGGCCGCATCCTGGTGGGCATCCAGGTGCCCAAGGCCGACAAGAAAGCATTCAAAGAATTTTTACAAACGCTGGCCTACCCCTGCGTGGACGAGACCGACAATCCCGCCTATCGTCTGTTCCTGCGTTGAAGCCCCCTCCTCCTCGAAGCCGAACCGCGCCATGTCCCTGCACAGCTCCCCCCGTGCGTCCACATCGGATACGGCCTTGGAACAGGCTTTGCGCGACAAGCTCGCCAGGCGCGCACAGGCCACTGGCAGCCTGGGTGAGCTGGAAGCGCTCGCGGTCCGTATTGGGCTGATCCAGAATTCACTCAAGCCAGCGTTGAGGGACCCACAGCTGATGGTGTTCGCGGCGGACCACGGCCTGGCGGCAGATGGCCTTCCTCCCAGCCCTCTGGCCACCACCAGCGAGTGTGTCCACCGCCTGCTGGGAGCCAAGTTGGCAGTGTCGGTGTTCGCCCAGCTCCAAGGCATCGAGTGGTGGGTGGCCGATGCCGGCATGGTGGAACCCATGACCCCGCATGCCCGGCTGCTGGCACGCAAGATTGCCCACGGCACACGCAACGCTCGCCTGACGACGGCGATGCAGATCGAGCAGGCTCATGCGGCCATTCGCGCCGGCATGGAAATCGGCGATGCGTTGCACGGCAACGTGGTGGCCTGCGCTGCAGTCGGCCGGGGCGCCAACGAGTCCGCAGCCCTGCTGCTGTCGCAGTTGACGGGCGCCGACGTGAGAGGATTCCTGCGCCCCGATGAAGACCATGCCCTGGACAACTCGGCGCACTCGCGCCTGGTAATGCATCTCGGCCAAGCCCTGGCGCGCCACCGTGCCGTCACCGAACCGGTGGAAGTGGTGGCCGCGCTCGGCGGCTTCGACATCGCCATGATGGTGGGGCTCATGCTCGTGGTGGCCAGCAAGCGCAGCATCATCGTGGTGGACGGGCTGCCAGCCGTGGCCGCCTTGATGGTGGCGGCACGCATCTCGCCTTCCGTGGCCGACTACTGCATCTTCAGCCGCAGCAACAACCACCCGGGGCTGGACAGGGCGCTGGCCCTGTTCAACAGCGCCGCCATGCTGGAGCTGGGCATGGAAAGCGTGGATGGCACCAGCACCTCCTTGGTGTGGCCCATGCTGCGCAGTGCGGCTGCCTTGCTGACTGAATTGGCTGAAGGTGAGGAGCCGGGAGCCAACCTTCCTGCGCTGATCTGACTGGTCTCACGGGGCGGCCAGGCAGGCCAGGGATTGTTACAGGACGCAAGAGATGCGTACCACCGAAACGACTTACTGACTGACAGCCGCCGGTGCAAGGCGGCCCGTGGTCGGCTCGGGCAAGGCCGGCATTTCGAGCACCACGACAGCGGCGCCCTGGGCTGGACCAATCGACACGGAACGGCGCGCCACCGACTGCAGCACCCACTCCCCATCCACCCGGCCACCAACCCGGAACGGCCGGGCGGGCTTGCCATCCACAGCGATCAAGGCCACGCCCTGCGGGGATTCGGGGGTCTGTGGCGCGACCACGCCGGCGAGCTGGAAACGGGAGGATTCAGGCGGTGGAGGCGGCGCAGCACCGGGTGTAGCCGACGGCGTGGCCCCCAGCAGGCGCGACAGGTCGGCGCCTGCAAGCACGGGGCCCTGTTCGCTCAGCACATAGGGCGGCGCAGGATAGGGCCGTGCCGTCAAGCGCAGACCCCAGAACACCGTGGCAGCTGCCACGACGGCCCACACGAAGAAGGAGGCGATTCGGAACAACATGGGACGATTATCATCCAAGCGTCGCGAAGCACTCCTCCGTATTTGCAACCAATTTTCCAACCACCTTCTTCTCACCCTGGATTTTCGGGAATGACCAATCCTTTTGCCACCTTGTCGCGCCCGGCGCGCGCCTCCCTCCGCCGGCAGCGCGGCTTCACACTGATCGAACTGATGGTGGTGCTCGTCATCATCGGCATGCTGGCCGCGCTGATCGTGCCCAACGTGCTGGACCGCGCCGATGACGCGCGCGTCACTGCCGCACGCACTGACGTCAACAACCTGATGCAGGCACTCAAGCTCTACCGTTTGGACAACCAGCGCTATCCCAGCGGCGACCAGGGGCTGCAGGCACTGGTCGTCAAACCCACCACCGGCACCATCCCCCCCAACTGGAAGCCCTACCTCGAGAAGCTGCCCTCCGATCCCTGGGGCCATCCTTATCAATATGCCAACCCGGGGGTCAAGGGTGAGATCGACGTCTATAGCTTCGGCGCAGACGGCACGGTCGGCGGCGAAGGCCGCAACGCAGACATCGGCTCCTGGCAGTAAGCACAACCCACCGGTCCATCGCCACGCACTGATGTTGTTGTGATGTCGTCTTCTCCGTTCCGCCAACGCGGCTTCACCCTGATCGAGCTGATGGTGGTGGTGGCCCTGATTGCCGTGGGCGCCGCATCAATCAGCTTGGCCATGCGCGACCCTGCGGCTGCCCGGCTGGAGCGTGAGGCCGCCCGCTTGGCAGCCTTGCTCGAAGCCGCACGTGCCGAGTCGCGGGTCTCGGGCATCACGGTCACCTGGATCCCTTTGTCGGCCAACGAGCCCGGCAGCAGCGGCGCCAACGGCAACACCAACGCCAATCCCACCGAGCGGGTCGACTTCCGCTTCGTGGGCCTGCCACCCTCCAGCGCCATGCCCACCCACTGGCTTGGGCCGGACCTGGTGGCCGAGGTCGCCGGGGCGAAGGGGCTGGTGCTGGGACCAGAGCCACTGATCGGCCCACAGCGCGTCACCTTGCGCCTCGACAAGGAACAGATCACCTTGCAGACCGACGGACTCACCCCCTTCGCCGTGGTGGATCCCAGCACGCCCCTGGAGGCACGCTGAACCATGCGCCGCCTCTCTCCCGCCTCGTCCGCCAGCCGCGGCTTCACTCTGATCGAGGTGCTGGTGGCGCTGGCCATCGTTGCGGTCACGCTGGCCGCGGGCATCAATGCGGCAGGCTCACTGACCAACAACGCCGTGCGCATGGCCGAGGTCAGCCAGGCCCAGTGGTGCGCAGACAACCAGCTCACCTCGCTGCGGCTGCTCGTCCCGCGGACCCCACCCGCCGTGGGCGACAGTGACTTCAGCTGCGAACAGATGGGCACCACCTACAGCGGCAAGATGGTCGTGCGCCCCACGCCCAACCCCAACTTCCGGCGCATCGACGCGCAAGTCTTCAACGCCCAGGGCCAGCCGGTGCTGACTCTGTCCACGGTGCTGTCGCGCTTCTGAAAGCTTCTGAGAGCATGCGCCCCACCTTCCCGCCGTCCCCACCCGCCCGCTCCGGCTTCACCTTGATCGAGGTGCTGGTGGCGATGGTGGTGATGTCGCTGCTGGCGGTCATGGCCTGGCAAGGGATGGACGGCATCGTGCGGGCCCGCGACGCCAGCCAGGCCCGACTGGACCAGACACTGCGCATCAACACCGTCCTGGCGCAGTGGGAACAGGATCTCGCATCGCTGCAGGACAGCCAGACCGTGCCTGCCCTGACCTTCGACGGGATCACGCTGCGGCTGGTCCGGCGCACCGAGCATGGCTTGCAGCTGGTGGCGTGGTCGCTGCGCCCGGCGGAACAGGCCGGCCAGCAGCAGTTGCTGCGCTGGACAAGCACACCAGTGACCTCCGTGCGGGACCTGCAGGACGTCTGGATCCGCAGCCAGCAGTTCGTGGGCACGGAGCCCGGGCAGCTGCGCACGCTCACCGGGGTGGCGCAATGGCAGATCTACTTCTATCGCAACAACAGCTGGAGCAATGCGCAATCCAGCGGCGACGTCGCGCAGGGCGACAGTGCTGCCGCGGCACCCGGCAAGGTGGTGCTCTCCAGCACGTCCAACAACGGCACATCCCCCAGCCCTTTGCCACAGCAACAGTCTCAGCGTGAAGCCCTGCCGACCGGCGTGCGCATGGTGGTCACGTTCGCCGAAGGCAGCGGCCTGACAGGCGCCTTGACGCGCGACATCGCACTCGGCCCGCAATGGCCCAACCGCTGACACCCGCGCCCATGCCGAGCCGCCCGCCCCTGTCTTCCCGGCCCCGCCAGCGCGGCGCAGCGCTGCTGCTGGCCATGATGATCGTCGCCCTCATCACCACCATGGCGGCGGCCATGGTGTGGCAACAATGGCGCGCAGTGCAGGTGGAGGCGGCGGAGCGGGCCCGCACGCAGTCCGACTGGATCCTGCTTGGCGCGCTCGACTGGGCACGCCTGATCCTGCGCGAGGATGGCCGCCCCAACACCGGCAGCCCGATCGACCACCTGGGAGAGCCCTGGGCCGTGCCCCTGGCGGAAGCGCGCCTGTCGACCTTCCTGGCCGCCGACAAGAACAACAACACGGACGATGGCCCCGACGCCTTCCTGTCCGGCAGCATCACCGATGCGCAGGCACGCTACAACCTGCGCAACCTGGTCGGCCCCGACGGCAAGCTGGACAAGAACGAACTCGCCGTGCTGCAGCGCCTGCTCGATTCGGTCGGTGTCTCCCAGGAACTGGCCACCGTCATCGCCAAGGGCATGGTGAACAGCACCCGGGTGACACCCACGGTGCAGCCCTCCCAGCTACCGGGCAGCGCCCCCACCCCCACGGCACCGCCGGCTCCTCCTGAAGCCCTGCCCCCGATCACCACGTCGCAGATCGCCTGGCTGGGCCTGGACCCCGAGACCGTCAAGCGGCTGGAACCCTACCTGGTCGTGCTGCCCAAGCACACCCCCATCAATGCCAACACGGCCGGCCGCGAAGTCCTGGCCGCCGTGCTCAACGTGGACATGGGCACCGCAGAGCGGCTGACCCAGTCACGCCAGCGCACGCCTTTCAAATCCACCGAGGACGTAAAGAAGCAACTACCGCCGAACCAAGCCGAGCTCAAGCCGGGCCGGATGGACATCTTCACGGAGTACTTCGAGATACGCGGGCGGTTGCGGCTCGAAGACAAGGTACTCGAGGAAAGAACCCTGGTCGAACGGCTCAAGGACAGCTCAATCCAGGTGAGGGCCCTGCTGCGTGAACGCATCAACTCATCATCCGCCGCCCCCTGAATATCATGACTTTCCCCAACAAATCAGTTGTAAGTGATTGATTCACAGCGAACTTGAAACGATCGCGCCCTGCCGCATGCCTACAATCGGACCCCACCTCAAGCAGTAGCCACCCCCCGCCATGCCTGTTCTTGTCATCCAGATTCCGCCTCGACAGCGGCTGCATGCCCGCAGTCAAGGCCATGCACCCGAGCTTGATCCAGGCCTGCGCGAGTACACCTACGCCGTCACGACCGATGGCTTCGCGCTGGTCTCGCACGGCCGTTGCGCGGCCTCGCTGCTGCCCAAGGCCGACTCGATCGTGGCCGTGCTGGCGGACGCCGACGTGGGCTGGCACCACATCACCCTGCCGAAGGCCCCGGGCTCGCGCCTGGCCGCCGCGCTGGTCGGGGTCCTGGAAGAGTCGCTGCTGGACGACGCCGACAGCACCCTGCTGGCCGTGGCACCACAAGCCACCGCCGGGCAGCCGACCTGGATCGCCGCCGTCAACCTGCCCTGGCTGCGCAACGAACTCACAGCGCTGGAGCGTGCCCAGGTGTTCGTGGACCGCGTCGTTCCGGCCATCTGGCCTGACGAGGTGCCCAGTGGGCACTTCGCCGGCCCCGAGGACTCCGATGGGGCCACGGGGGCGGACGCCACCGTGAGCTGGTCGCATGCCGGCGGCGTGGCGGTGCTGCAGCTCGAGGGCAGCCTGGCACGCTCCCTGGTGCAGCGCCCCGGCCCGCCGGGCACGCGCTGGACCACCACCCCGGGTGTCGCGCAACAGGCCGAGGAATGGCTGGGCATGCCGATCAACGTCATGTCGACCCCCTTCCGGCTGCTGCAGGCCTCGCGCACGCTGTGGAACCTGCGCCAGTTCAGCCTGGCGCGCAAGAGCAAGGGCCTGCGTGCGGCACGCGACCTGTGGCGCCAGTTCATGGCGCCGCACTGGCGGCCCGTGCGCGTGGGCCTGGTGACGCTGGCCATCCTGCAGATCGTCGGCCTGAACCTGTGGGCCTGGCGCCAGCAGGCCGAGGTCAAGGCCCGCAGCGAGGCCATGACAGCCCTGCTGAAGAACACCTTCCCACAGGTGCACGCCGTGCTGGACGCCCCCGTGCAGATGCAGCGCGAGGTGCAGGCGCTGCGCACCCTGGCCGGCAAGCCCGGCGACACCGACCTGGAGCCCATGCTGCAGGCGGCTGCCACCGCCTGGCCTTCCGACCGCCCCCCTGTCGACAACCTGCAGTTCAAGGAAGGGCGCCTGAGCCTGGCCGCCGCCGGCTGGAGCGACACCCAGCTTGAACAGTTCCGCTCACGCCTGAGCCCTGCAGGGTGGCAGGTGGAGTCTGCCGAGGGCCGCATCACGCTGAGCCGCAACCCCTTGTCCACCAACCTGCGTGCAGGGAGCAGCCGGTGAATCAGACCTCTCCTTCCGACAACAGCCTGAGCAGCGCCCTGGCCACGGCCCGCAGCCGCTGGCAGGCCCTGGGCGAACGCGAGCGACGCCTGCTCACCCTGATGGTGGTGCTGGGCGGCGTGTTCCTGTTCTGGTCGCTGGCCATCCAGCCGGCCTGGCAGACCCTGCAGAAGGCGCCGGTCGAGCTCGACCGCCTTGACGCCCAGCTGCAGGAGATGACCCGCATGGCCGGCGAGAGCCGCGAGCTGCGGGGCGTCTCTCCCGTCTCGGCGACCCAGGCGATGGCCTCGCTGCAGGCCGCCACCGACCGCCTGGGCAAGCAGGGGCGCGTGGTCGTGCAGGGTGACCGCATCACATTGACGCTGACCAATGTCAGCCCCGAAGCCCTCAAGGACTGGCTGAGCGAAGTGCGCAGCGCTGCGCGCGCGCGGCCGCTGGAAGCCCAGCTCAACCGCGCCAGCGGCGGCTATTCGGGAACCATCTTGTTAGGTTTTGGAGGCACGCCATGATCGGCTTCCGGCGCGCCCAGCCCCGCTGGGCCCCCACTGAATCGGGTCTCGACTGGAAGGACTCAACCCTGGCCGAGCTGGCCTGGGACAAGTCGCGCGGCGCGGGCCGGCGCTGGGCCATCGCGGGCGTGCTGCTGGGCGCGCTGGCCGGCCTGGTGGCCTTCGCCCCGGCCAGCTGGCTGGCCCACAGCGTGGCTTCCCTGAGCGACGAGCACGTCGTGCTGGCCGATGCGCGCGGCACCATCTGGAACGGCAATGCCGTGCTGCTGCTGACCGGCGGCCAGGGCAGCCGCGACGCCAGCGCCCTGCCCGGACGGGTGCAATGGACCATCGGGCTGCACAAGCTCGGGCTGCAGCTGGAGGCCCAGCATGCCTGCTGCCTGAATGGACGCGTGGCCCTGCAAATCACGCCCGGCTGGAAGCGCTGGCGCCTGGACCTGGTGCCGCCTGCTTCCGGCTGGGTCGGCCAGTGGCCCAGTGCCTGGCTGGCCGGCCTGGGCACGCCATGGAACACCATGCAGCTGCAGGGCGCGGTGCGCCTGAGCTCCTCGGGCCTGACACTCGAGTCGGTGGAGGGCCGCTGGCTCGTGACGGGCCAGGCCGACCTGGACATGGTCAACGTGTCGTCCCGCCTGTCGACGCGGCAGCCGCTGGGCAGCTACCGCCTCACGCTCAAGGGCGACGCAGGCGCCTCGGGGGGCTCGACCCTGACGCTGACCACGCAGTCTGGCGCGCTGCAGCTCAGCGGCACGGGCACCTGGGGGAGCGGCGGGGTCCGGTTCCGGGGCGAGGCCCGCTCCAGCGAGGAAGACCAGGCCGCCCTGCAGAACCTGCTCAACATCATCGGGCGTCGCGACGGCGCACGCTCAGTCATTTCGATCGGATAAGCATGAAAACGCATTCATCCTTCACGCACAGACCGAACGCCGTGGCCGCCGCGCTGCTGGCCAGCATGCTTTGTGTGACCCTGGGTGCCACGCCCTTGGCCGCCCAGGCCCAAAGCGGCGGCAAGCCCGCGGCCCACACGGGCAGCAAGTTCCGCGGCGAGCCGGTCACGCTCAACTTCGTGAATGCCGACATCGAGGGCGTGAGCCGGGCGATGGGTGCGATCCTGAAGCAGCAGTTCATCGTGGACCCTCGCGTCAAGGGCAACATCACGGTGTACAGCGAACAACCCTTGTCACCCAACGAGGCCTACCTGAACTACCTTGCCGCGCTGCGCGGCCTGGGCTTCACGGTGATCGAGGCAGGCGGCCTGTTCAAGGTGGTGCCCGAGGCCGACGCCAAGCTGCAGACCGGCAACGTCGCTGTGGGCCCGACCTCGCGCCACGGCGACCAGATCATCACGCAGATCTTCACCCTCAACCACGAGAACGCCAACAACCTCGTGCCGGTGCTGCGGCCCCTGATCAGCCCGAACAACACCATCAACGCCAACCCCGGCAACAACTCGCTGGTCATCACCGACTACGCCGACAACCTGCAGCGCATCGCCAAGATCATCGCGTCCATGGACGTGGCCAACACCGGCGACGTGGAGGTCATCCCTCTCAAGTACGCGGTGGCCTCCGACATCGGCGCCATGGTGCAGAAGATGTCCGACACCGGCGTGCCGGGCGCGCCTGGCATGCCCGGTGGCGTGTCGGTGCTGGTCGACTCGCGCAGCAACGCCCTGCTGATCAAGGCGCCCAACGCGGCGCGCCTGGCCAACATCCGCGCCCTTGTCAATAAGCTCGACCAGCCCATGCAGGGCGGCAGCGGCAACGGCATGGGCAACATCTGGGTCGTCTACCTCAAGAACGCGGACGCCACCAAGCTGGCCGCCGTGCTGCGGGCTGCGTACTCGGCCAACAGCAGCAGCGGCGGCGCGGGTGGGCTGGGCAGCAACGCGGGCTTCACCCCGCCGGCAACCACGCCCACCACGCCACCGCCCGGCAACACGAGTGGCGGCCTGGGTGCCCAGGCCACCGCACCCCTGACCCCCTCGGCGGCCCCGTCCACCGGCGGCTTCATCCAGGCCGATCCGTCCACCAACTCGCTGGTCATCACCGCCCCCGAGCCGGTGTACCGGCAGTTACGCGCCGTGATCGACCAGCTCGACTCGCGCCGCGCCCAGGTCTACATCGAGTCGATGATCGTCAAGGTGGATGCCCGGAAGGCGGCCGCACTCGGCTTCCAGTGGCAGGGCCTGCTGGGCAAGAAGGGCGACACCAACGGCATCGTGGCGGGCACCAACTACAACAACGGCGGCAACAACATCGTCACGCTGTCGGCTGCCGCCGCGGCCGGCAACGCCCAGTCCGCCGCCAACGTCTCGCTGGGCTCGGGCATGAACGTCGGGCTGGTGCACAAGTTCGGCAGCATCTACACGCTGGGCGCGCTGGCCCAGTTCATGGAAGCCAACGTCGACGCCAACATCCTCTCCACGCCGAACCTGGTGTCCCTTGACAACGAGGAAGCCAAGATCGTCATCGGCCAGAACGTCCCCTTCATCACCGGCACCTTCACCGGCGTGGGCAGTGGCAACAACGGCGTGTCCAACCCCTTCCAGACCGTCGAGCGCAAGGACGTGGGCCTGACCCTGCGCGTCAAACCGCAGATCGGCGAGGGCGGCACCGTGCGCATGACGATCTACCAGGAGAACTCCGCCGTGGTCGGCGACGCGGGCAACGCCGGCCCCACCACCGACAAGAGCTCGATCGAGACCACCGTGGTGGTGGACGACGGCCAGATCATGGTGCTGGGCGGCCTGCTCAAGGACGAGTACAGCGGCACCGCCCAGAAGGTGCCGGGCCTGGGTGACGTGCCGGTGCTGGGCGGGCTGTTCCGCAGCGACAACCGCACGCGCAACAAGACCAACCTGATGGTGTTCCTGCGGCCGGTCGTGATCCGCACCCAGGAAGCCGCGAACGCCCTGACCATGGACCGCTACGACGTGATCCGCGCCAAGGAAGAGGAATCCACCCCCAAGACCAACCGGATCATCAACGACGTCCCCGTGCTGCCCGAGCGACCGACCACCCAGCCCACGCCGCCGGCCAACTCGGTCACACCCGAGACGCTGTACAACCACTGATCCGAACCGCGAGGCCTGCATCACCATGGGCGCACGTCACCCCCTTCCCTACAGCTTCGCCAAGGCCCACACCCTCCTGCTGGAAAACGACGGCGAGCGGATGGTGCTGTGGGCCGCCGAGTCGGTGCCGCTGGCCACGTTGAGCGAGGTCACCCGGCTTTACAACATCGACGCGATGGAGCACGAGCCGGCCACGACCCTGGCCAACCGAATCGCCGCGGCCTACGCCGGCAGCGAGTCCAGCGCCGCCACGGTGGTGGGGGAGGTGGAAAGCGCCGTCGACCTCTCGCGCATGATGCAGGAGCTGCCGGCCATCGAGGACCTGCTCGAGGCCTCCAACGACGCCCCGATCATCCGCATGCTCAATGCGTTGCTCACGCAGGCCGCGAAAGACGGCGCTTCGGACATCCACATCGAGCCCTACGAGCGCAGCAGCTCGGTGCGCTTCCGCGTGGACGGCGCGCTGCGCGAGGTGGTGCAGCCCAACAAGGCCCTGCATGCCGCCCTGATCTCCCGCCTGAAGATCATGGCCGAGCTGGACATCGCGGAGAAGCGCATGCCCCAGGACGGCCGCATCTCTCTGCGCATCGGTGGGCGGGCGGTGGACGTGCGGGTCTCCACCCTGCCTTCCTCGCACGGCGAGCGCGCGGTGCTGCGCCTGCTGGACAAGGGCGAGTCCAAGTTCACCCTGGAAGGACTGGGCATGTCGGGCGACACGCTGTCGCGCTTCAAGAACTTGGTGCAGCAGCCCCATGGCATCGTGCTCGTGACGGGGCCCACCGGCTCCGGCAAGACCACCACGCTGTACGCGTCGCTCGGCCAGGTCGACGTGAGCACCACCAACGTGCTGACGGTGGAAGACCCGGTCGAGTACGAGCTGCCCGGCATCGGCCAGACGCAGGTCAACCCGAAGATCGAGCTGACCTTCGCCAAGGCGCTGCGCGCCATCCTGCGCCAGGACCCGGACGTCATCATGATCGGTGAAATCCGCGACTTCGAGACCGCGCAGATCGCCATCCAGGCCTCCCTCACGGGCCACCTGGTGCTGGCCACCCTGCACACCAACGACGCCCCCAGCGCCGTGACGCGGCTGACCGACATGGGCGTGGAGCCCTTCCTGCTCAGCTCGAGCCTGCTGGGCGTGCTGGCCCAGCGCCTGGTGCGCAAGCTGTGCCCCCACTGCAAGCGCCAGGATGAGGACGGTCGCTACCACCCCGTGGGCTGCCCGGAATGCGGGCACACCGGCTACAAGGGGCGCACCGGCGTGTACGAACTCATGTCGGCCGATGAACGCGTGCGGGCACTGATCCACGCCAAGGCATCCGAGAGCCAGGTCCTGAAGGCCGCCGAGCAGGGCGGGCTTCGCTCCATGCGGGAGGACGGCGAGCGGCTGGTCCAGGAAGGCGTCACGTCCCTGGAAGAGGTGCTGCGCGTGACACGCGACTGAGCGCCCGGACGGAACGAGATGAATGCACTGCCGAGTGACCGACTGATTGACTGATCGACCGACCGCCTGTCCGCCGCACCCGAACCATGCCCGCCTACAAGTTTGAAGCCCTGAACGCCGACGGCAAGCCCACCACCGGGCTGCTGGAGGCCGACAACGCCAAGGCCGCGCGGGCCCAGCTGCGCGCGCAGTCCCTGGTCCCGATGTCGGTCACGCCGGTGTCGTCCAGCAACGCCAGCAGCGGCGTCAGCTTCAAGCGGCGGGTGTTCAGCGCCACGGGGCTGGCTGTGTGGACGCGCCAGCTGGCGGGGCTGGTGGGCAGCGGCCTGCCGCTCGAGCGGGCGCTGACGGCCCTGAGCGACGAGGCCGACGACCCCAAGGAACGCGAACTGGTGGCCCACTTGCGGGCCGAGGTGAACGCGGGCGCGCCCTTCGCGCGTGCCCTGTCCAGCGCCCCGCGCGAGTTCGACGAGGTCTATTGCGGCGTGGTCTCGGCCGGCGAGCAGAGCGGCGCCCTCGGGCAGGTGCTCGAACGCCTTGCCGACGACCTCGAGGAACGCCAGGCCCTGCGCGGCAAGCTCCTGGCCGCCTCCCTCTACCCGGCCATCGTGTCAGTCATCGCCGTGCTGATCGTGGTCTTCCTCGTCACCTACGTGGTGCCCCAGGTGGCCTCGGTCTTCACCAGCTCCAAGCGGGCCCTGCCGGGGCTGACCGTGGCCATGCTGGCCATCAGCGCCTTCCTGCGTGAATACGGCTGGCTGGTGCTGGTGAGCCTGCTGCTGGGCGGCTTCGGCTTGTCGTACATGCTGCGCAACGAGGCCTTCCGCGAACGTTTCGACGCCGCCTGGCTGGGCCTGCCACTCGTGGGCCGTCTGTCACGCGGCTACAACGCAGCGCGTTTCTCCGGCACCCTGGCCATGCTGGCGGGTGCGGGTGTCCCCATCCTGAAGGCGGTGCAGGCCGCCGCCGAGACCCTGTCCAACCGGGCCATGCGGGCCGATGCGATGGCCGCCCTGGTGCAGGTGCGCGAAGGGGCTCCGCTGGCTTCGGCCCTGGCGGGCAAGAAGCGCTTTCCGGGCCTGCTGTCGATGTTCGCGCGGCTCGGCGAGCAGACCGGCCGTCTGCCCCTGATGCTGGACCGCGCGGCCAAGCAGTTGTCCGCCGAGGTGCAGCGGCGCGCGATGCAGCTGGCCACCATCCTGGAGCCGCTGCTGATCGTCAGCATGGGCCTGGTGGTGATGCTGATCGTGCTGGCCGTGCTGCTGCCGATCATCCAGATGAACACCTGGGTCAAGTAGCCGGCTCTACCTGCCTGGCTGCCCGGCTGTGCATGCGGGCGTGGCGCGGGCGCACGGACCTGGAGCACCCTGCTCCGCTCATGTCCTCCGCGGGCTGCGCCCGCTCCCCCTTGACTTCGCTGCGCAGGGCACCCAGGTCCGTGCTTCGGCGACATCGGTGGCATGCCGTCTCCCACTTTCCACCGTCGGTTCCTGGCGATGGAGCAAAGCCAGGGGGGGAATGAAGGAAAGGGGAGCGGGCGCCCGCGGAGGGAACCTGGCTTTGCTCCATCGCCACGCACTCCCGGCTGAAGTCCTGGCGACGCCGTCGACCCTCCTGACTCGGGGGGTCCGCCGTGCCAAGGGCTGACCTAGAATCCCGCCCTGCTGCCCGTTGCAGCGTTGTTGTGGAGCAGGGAATGCCGTTCGTTGGGCTGGGGTTGCACGTCTTGATCGCGATCTTTTTCGCCGTGCATGCGGTCCGCAATGGCCGCGAGCTGTATTGGCTGATCATTCTCTTCTCCTTCCCGATGCTGGGCAGCATCGTCTACTTCCTGGTGATCTACCTGCCCAGCTCCCGCCTCGAGCGCGGGGCCCAGCGGGCGGTGCGCGCCGCCGTCAAGGTGCTCGACCCCACCAAGGAACTGCGCGAAGCCCGCCTTGCGCTTGAGCTCTCCCCCACGGCCCAGAACCAGATCCGCCTTGCCCAGGCCTTGCTGGCCAACGGCCAATACCTCGAGGCCGCCACGCAGTTCGAGTCCTGCCTGAAAGGCCCCTTCGCCGCCGATCCCGACATCCGCTGGCGCAGTGCCCAGGCCCGCCTGGCCAATGGACAGGCAGGTCTTGCCCTGCAGCATCTGCATGAGATCCGGCGCGAGCATCCCGCCTTCCGGCCCGACGAGGTCATGCTGTGTACCGCCAAGGCGCTGGCCGAACAAGGTGACGCGGCCGCCGCACGCACCGCCTTCGAGGAAGCCCTGCACCGCTTCGACACCTTCGAGATCCGGGCCGAGTACGCCATCTGGTGCTACACCGCCGGTGGCGAGCGCGAGCTGCACACCGCGGCCCGCCTGCACAACGAGATGACCAAGGCCATGAAGCGCTGGAACCGCCACACGCGCCAGCTGAATGCCCCCGTGGTGCGCCGCCTGCAGGCGGCCCAGCAAGCCGCCCCAGACAGAGCGTGACACCCGTCACGCACGGGGCTGGCACGCCCCTTGCCTCTTCCAGTGCAAACCCAAGGTGTTGGGGTAAAACCCCTTAAAGCGCTTTCTTTTCCACACTTTGGTGAAAATCAAAGCCTGCTGGAATGACATCGAGGGTCATCGCTTCTGGAGGTTCACATGAGCGTGTCAAACGAGTTGGTCACCATGACCCACAGCCGGGGCATCCCGATCGCGCGCATGCGCCGCGTCTACCGTGTCGATGAAGTCGACCGCAAGTTGCACAAGCTGCCCCCCAAGGAGCACGAGGGCCTGCGTTCCACCTACGAGCGCATGCTGGAGAAGGGCCCCGAGCGCTTCCAGGTCAAGCCTTCGGGCCTGCCGGTGATGGATCACCTGTATGACGACCTGCCCAATTTCGCCGATGTGCTGGACGACATCCGCCGCCAGCTCGCGCTGTGCGAGGACAGCCGCGACGCCCTGGAGATCACCCCCCTGCTGCTGCTCGGTCCCCCCGGCATCGGCAAGACCCATTTCGCCCGCGCCCTGTCGATGCTGCTGGGCACCGGCATGGGCTTCATGTCGATGAGTTCCATGACGGCCGGCTGGGTGCTGTCGGGCGCCTCGAGCCAATGGAAGGGGGCGCGGCCCGGCAAGGTCTTCGAGACCCTGGTCGAGGGGCAGTACGCCAACCCCGTGATGGTGGTCGACGAGATCGACAAGGCCGGCGGCGAGCACGCCTACGACCCGCTGGGCGCGCTGTACAGCCTGCTGGAGCACGACACGGCCAGCAGCTTCACCGACGAATACGCCGAGGTGCCCATCGACGCGAGCCAGGTGATCTGGGTGGCCACCGCCAACGACGCACGCAGCATCCCCGACCCGATCCTCAACCGCATGAACGTGTACGAGGTGCAGGCGCCCGACCGCGACGCCGCCCGCGCCATCGCCGCCAAGCTCTATGCCTCGATCAGGGCCGACCATGACTGGGGCAGCCGTTTCGAGGCCGAGCCCGGCGCCGAGGTGCTGGACCGCATGAGCGAGATGGCCCCGCGCGAGATGCGCCGTGCCTGGATGACCGCCTTCGGCAACGCCAAGCTGGCCCACCGCGACCACCTGGTCTGCGCCGACCTGCCCGAGGCCGGCCTGCGCAAGACCACGATGGGGTTCGTGCAGTAGCTAGGAGGAAAGGGCCGGCGCCGCCTCAGGCGCCGGCCGGCACCGCCTGCGGCTCGGCGCCCGGCAGAGGCGTGGCTGCAGATCCCGCGAGTTCGCGCATCTCCTTCAGTCCTGATTGCACCAGGCTGATGATGATCACCCACACCAGGAAGCCCAGGATCCAGAACTTCAGCAGGAAAGGCCCGGCGAAGGGAAGGTTCCACACGAAGTGCAGGGCCACCGGCGCTGCGAACAACTTCAGGAAGCGCGGTGACTGCAGGGTCTCCGCCATGTTCGTGAAGCCGGGCCGCGCGATCCAGAACGCGCTGGCAGCCACCGCGGTCCAGGCGATGTGCCCGAACGGCGACAGCAGGCCGCGCAGCTGGATGGTGTCCAGCATGGCGGTGTCGCCGCCCTGCAGGCCCGCGCGCAGGGCATAACCCGCCGATTCGAAGGCCGCGAAGCCGGCCCCGATGGCGGCCCCCAGCAGCAGGCCGTTCAGGCGGTGGCGGTACTTGCCCTGCAGCTTGCGCACCGCGAACAGCAGCGCGGCGAGCTTGCCGGGCTCCTCCACGAAGGCCGCAGCGGACGCGCCCAGGCCGCCCAGGAAGGGCGTGAGCTGGAACAGGAACAGGGTCAGCAGCAGCGACAGCGCGCCGCCGACGATCACCATCTCGAACAGGCGGATGATGGAGACGTTGCGCGGCGTGTTCAGCTCGAAGAACAGGATCAGCACCGAGAAAGGCACTGCGAACGAGCCGAGGAAGATCAGGCCCGGCACGAGGTTGTTGTTGTGGAACAGGCGCCAGGCGAGCAGGAAGATCAGGTAGGCGACCGCGGCCCCCGTCAAGGCACGGAAGAAGATCCAGGGCGTGGGCATCACCCCCATCGCGACATGCAGGTCGGGCGTGGTGTCGGGCGCGCCGACCGAGAGCTGCCGCTCCACCTCGTCGGGCGCATGCGACCTGAAAACCTCCGAGAAGAAGTGGCGCAGCGAGAAGCCCTCGATCCGGTCCAGGCCAAGCTGGGCCGTGATGCGGTCGGAGGCCGACTGGATGGTGGCGCCCACGCCTGCCGAAGCGGGTGCCGAGGCTGGCGCGGATGGGGCCGCGGCCGCAGCGGCAGGCCCGGGAGGATGTTGCGGCGAGGGCGGGTTCTGAGGGATCGGCGCCTGGCAGGCAGGGCAGGTGGTGGCATCGACGGGCCGCATGGCACCGCAGGCATGGCAAGGAAACATGGCGACTTCAACTCCGACAAACTGACTGGCTGACTCCAAAGCCATCGACACGAGGCATGGGCATGCCTAGATGGTCACGGCCTCCCCGACGACCTGGCTGCGCACGCAGCGCTTGCCGGCCTGCTTGCCGTTGTACATCGCCTGGTCCGCGCAGCGCAGCAGGCTGGTGGCGGTGTGGCCGTCGCGGGGCGCCAGGGCGTAGCCGACGGTCAGGCCGATGGCATGGCTGCGCCCGCCGATCTCGAAGGGATCCTTGAACTGGGCCAGGATTTTCTCACCCAGCATCTGGGCCGCCTCGGTGGTGACCTCGGGCGCCAGCAACACGAACTCGTCGCCGCCAAAACGGGCCAGGGTGTCGTTGGCGCGCACGGCATTCTGCAGACGCCGGCCGACCGCGATCAGCAGCTCATCGCCGGCATCGTGGCCGAGCTGGTCGTTGACACCCTTGAAGCCGTCCAGGTCGAGCAGGTAGACAGCCAGCGACTCGCTCTGGGCCAGCCGCGCCAGCGCGGCCTCCAGCTCGAGCAGCAGGCAGCGCCGGTTGGGCAGCCCCGTCAGGGCGTCGGTGTGGGCGAGCGACTGCAGCACCTCGCGCTCGCGGCCGGCGCGCTCGGCGATCTGGCGGATCTCCTTCAGGCGCAGGCTGAGCACGCGCAGCCACATGACCATCTCGAACATGGCGGCCGCCTGGTAGGCATAGTGCGCCCAGGGGCTCATGTCCACCAGGCCGCGCAGCATGGCGGTCGACATGACGATGCCCACCGAGTACACCGACCAGCCGATGAACAGGTAGAGCGAGGCCTTGTCGCCGCGCCGCGCCTGCACCCAGGCCACAGGCACGATCAGCACCAGCATCGTGAGCACCGCCACGTTGGCCAGCGTCACCAGTGTGCGGAAGTCGAGCAGCCCCCCGGCCGAGGCCGCGATGAGCAGGGGGCAGACCACGGCCACCAGACGCATGAAATTGGCGAGGGCCGGGCTCCAGCGGGACACGCCCATCGCACGTCCGATGAACAGCATGCTGCCCATGACCGTCACCAGCGCCATCAGGGGCGGGCCGGTGTCCACCATGTAGGCGTTGTCAGGCCACAGGTGCTGCGACGCCAGGCCATACCACGAGAAGAAGAACGCCGTGCTGCCGCCGATGCACAGGGCGTAGTAGAGGAACATGCGGTCGCGCAGGCTCAGCCACTGCAGCAGGCTGTACAGGGCCAGGCACAGGCCGACCCCGGTCATCAGCCCCTGCGAGAGCTGGAAGGCGCTCTCCTGGGCGTTGAAGACGTCGGGGCGCATGAAATGCACAGGCACCAGCACCGAGCTGTCGGTCTGCACCCTCAGCAGCACCTCGTGCTGGCCCACCCCCAGGTTGAGCAGGACCGCGGGAGGCCGCACGGGCAGGGAACGCAGGACGATGGGCGTGTGGTCCCCCACCACCTGGTAGTCGGCCAGCACCCCGTCGGTGAGCAGGTAGACGCCCACCTGGTCGAGGGGGGGATAGTCGATCTTGAGGATCCAGTGGCCCTCCTGACCCCGCGGCACCTCCACCGGCACCTTGAGCCAGATGACGTCGCGCCGCACGCCGAAGTTGGCGTAGGGCGTGGTCGGCACGCTGAACTGGGGACCCTGCATCAGCACCGCCTGCACGCTCAGGTGCCCCTCGGGATCGGCCAGCACGCGCACCACGGGCCAGGCATCGATGTCCCCGCGGGCATCGTCCAGGCGCAGCCGGGTGGACGCAGGGTTGGATGGCAGGGCAGCCGCTTCGGCGGCCACGGCCGGCCCGCCCGACAGCGCACCCACCCACAACGTGGCCAGCAGCAAGAAAACCCACAGGGCCGGAGAGAGCCGGCCCGAGGGCCTGCGGCAGAAGATGGCGCCCCTCATGACGGCTCAGGCAGACAGGTGTCGCCTCGGGGCTGCCGCACAACGCGGCAGCGTGCACAGCACATCCATGGTTGGCATCATCATCAACATGTTCCGTGACTCCTGTGTCGGGTGTACGGCCTGCCTGAAATTTGTGAAAGACGCGGCCCCAGGGCCGGACCGCAGAGTATCTCTCGCCGGGCAAACGGAAAAATCGTCCATCCGGGCGATTTACAGCTGGTTACGGTTGCGCCAGCCGTATGATCCGCCGCATGCCGATCACGCTCGCTGGCCAACTGGTGGTGGCCATCTCTTCCCGTGCGCTGTTTGACTTCGAAGAGGAGAACCAGCTCTTCGAAACCTCCGACGACCGGGCCTACATGCAACTGCAGCTGAGCCGTGTGGACAGCGCGGCCAAGCCGGGCGTGGCATTTTCGCTGGTCACGAAACTGCTGGCGTTCAATGCCAATGCGCCGCTTGTGGAGGTGGTGATTCTCTCGCGCAATGACCCGGTCTCGGGCATGCGGGTGTTCCGCTCGGCGCAGCACTACCACCTGCCGATCCAGCGCGGCGTGTTCACCCGCGGGCGTTCTCCCTGGCGTTACCTGCAGCCCCTGCATGCCAACCTGTTCCTGTCGGCCAACGAGACCGACGTGCGCTCGGCCCTGGCCGCGGGCGTGCCTGCGGCACGGGTGTATCCGCAGGCGGCGCGCGCCTCCGAGGCGCATCCCCATGAAGTCCGCATCGCCTTCGACGGCGACGCGGTGCTGTTCTCGGACGAAGCCGAGCAGGTCTACCAGCGCGGCGGGCTTGACGCCTTCCAGGCCCACGAGCGCGAGCAGGCCTCGATCCCGCTGGCCGCAGGCCCCTTCAAGCCCTTGCTCGAGGCCCTGCAGCGGCTGCAGCGCGAGGCACCCGAAGGCATGCGCATCCGCACCGCGCTGGTCACGGCGCGCAGCGCGCCGGCGCACGAGCGCGCGATCCGCACCCTGATGGGTTGGAACATTGACGTGGACGAGGCCATGTTTCTCGGCGGCCTGCCCAAGGGCGAATTCCTGCGCGAGTTTGAACCCGACTTCTTCTTCGACGACCAGACCGGCCACATCGAGAATGCCTCCGCGCATG
>CBINPE010000059.1:0-27474 GCA_966252435.1 uncultured Burkholderiales bacterium
ACGGGTTCGCGCTGCTGAAGCTGTTCCATGCCGCCGTGATCGCGGCCGCGGTGTCACTCGCTGGGGGGACAGCGGGGGCAGCAGGCTCGCGCTCCAAGGCTGGCAGCGAGAAAGAAGGAGCGGCAGCAGCGGATGCAGCCGCTGGCATCCTGGGCGAGACACGCCAATCAGACGGGACGACGTTGCCGTCTTCCTGGACCCACCATCCACCTTCACCCATGTCGCCCAACGACGGGAGGCCCCCGTACGGCTGCTGCTGCAGCGGCGTGATCGCCATCATGCTCGTCCCCAAACTGCTCAGAATTCATCGGTCCGCAAGATGGAGGGCGCCCTGGCGGCATGGCGGCCCAGGCCCCAAGCGCAGGGCACCTCACATCTCGTGCCTGCCTCAAGGGTGTCTGAAAGGTTGGAGGAAGCATTCCGCCCTGCCAGGGAGGGATGGGTGGGAGACGCTCCGGGTGCCACCCCTTCAAAGCCCCTTGAGGCGAGGTCATCGGGCCATGATGGCGTCGGGGTGTGACCTCCGCATGACAGACACCGCATCCGCGGCGCTCATTGCAGGCGCGGATAGGTGAACAAGAAGAAATGCGTGGCGTTGAGGACGAGGTGCACCGCCATGGCCGCCTCGACCTTGCGGGTGAGCGCATACGCCCAGCCATACCCCATCCCCGCCAACGAGGCGAGCAGCATGAGTTCCGCCCCGCCCTTGAAGTGCAGCAAGCCGAACAACACCGCGGTCAGCGCAATGCCACCCCAGCGCCATCCGCGCCGGAGCAGGTGCTCGAGCAGGATGCCGCGAAAGAAGCATTCCTCCACCACGCAGGTCCAGAACCAGGTCTTCAGCAGGTAGAGCCAGGCAACGCCCGGCAGCTTGGGATCGAAGCGCAGATAGCCCAGTCCCACCGCCAGCGCCAGCACGCCCACCGTGGTGAGCACGACCGGCCCGGCCAAGGACCGCAGCAGGCCACGCCAGTCTTCAAGGGTGGCGCAGCGGTTCGCGTAGAGCGCCAACATGAACAGGCCGGCCACGCCTGCGTCGAGGTGGGCCGTCAACCGGAAGACCGCGGCATCCTCGCCCAGGCGGAGGTCCGGCAGCAGGACGATGTCGGGAAACCCCGGCCAGGCGTGCAAGGCAAGGGCAAAGCACACGGCCACCGTCAGCACCTTCAGGGCCCGGCGCCACCGAGGCCCCAGCCCCGGCCGCCGCTGCCACCAGGCCAAGGCCGGCAAGAGCATCAGCGCCGCGAACGCCCCCGGGCGCGGCACGCCCGAGGCGCCCATCACGCACCCAACGGCGACCAGCGTGAAGGCGTACAGCGGCACCCACGCGGGCACGCGCCCACCCTGCGGCGCGTCCAGCCAGACGCTCGCGATGCACACCAGCAGCAACCCCAAAGGCAACAACATCCACTGCGCAAGAAAGAAGTTGGCAAGCATGGCGCAGGGCCCAGGTGAACAACGTTGGAAAGCAATGGACAGCAGCACCGGTACCGGCACAAGGTGCCTGCATGATGGCTGCCGCCTCGCGAAGCGACGACCTTACTTCAAGCCCGCCGCCTGCTTGAGGGCCGGCAAGGCCGCCGCGTTGAAGTGCGGCTGCAGGCCGCTGAACCTGTCGCCCTTCGCAATGGCCGTGGCATGCAGCCACTGCCCGCCTCCGAGGTCGAGCAGCAACAGGCTGGCACGGGTCCGGGGAACGGGGGCGGTGGCGAACAAGGGCGCCCAGCGCGCCTGGGCCTTGAAAGCCTCCGGCACGCTCAGCTGGTAGCTCGGCACACCGGCCGTGATGCCCTGCTGCCAGCTGCCCGTGGCCGCGGGTGCGCCGCGCAGGGCGCCACTCAGCACGCAGCCTTCGGCGAGGGGGATGTCGAACAGCGACACCGTGTGGTCCGCGTTCAGGCGCACACCGAGCTGGTAGTTCTGGCCCGGCACCTCCTGGCACCAGCCCGCGCCCACCGGCGAGCCGGCCACCCCTTCGCCCCGGTTCATCACGATCATGTCGGACTGCGCCTCGAAGCTGGGAAAGTAGGCCACGGCGCCGCCGGGAAACTGCGTGTCGGGTGCGGGCAGGCGCGTGAGGTCGACAGGCGCGCCATCGGCACGGCGCAGGTACTCGCCCACCCGCCTGCCGCCCACGTCCACGGGATTGAGCCGGACCGACCACTTCACCGGGGCGAGGTTGGCCTCGACGCAGCCCAGCACAGCCTGCGCTGCGCTCGCGAAGCTCAGTGTCCGGGTGCAGCTGCCGGCACTGGTGCCGCCGGCAAAGTAGCGCTCGTCGACCGCATCGAGCACTGTGGGCGGGGTCTCGATCGAGGCGACCGCCCCGGCCACCTTCTGCACGGCGAACAGGCCCTGTGCGCCCACCGTCTGCCGGCTGACGAAGGTCTGCGTCACGTTGTCGACGACAAAGTTGAAGCCCCACAGGTGGTACACGCCTTCGCTGCCGAAGGCGCTCTGGACGTCGGAGGACGCCGGCCCCGGCCCCGGCCCCGGCCCCTGCCCTGGCGCAGGCGAAGCCGGTGCGGCGCCTGCGGAGGCTGCGCCGTCATCGCCGCCCCCACCGCCGCAGGCCGCGAGCGCACAGGCCAGGCCGAGGGCAGCCGCCGCGAGGGGCGCGCGCCGAAAGGTGATCAAGGGGGTGGAAGGCTGGGTCATCTTCATCGCGTTCTTTCAGGTGTCGTTCGTCATTGTTCTTACGGGGCGGGTCTGGCCGGCACCGAGGACGCGATCGTGGCTCAAGCCCGGGCCGCATCCGCGGCCCGCTTACAAGACGTCACACCTATCGCGCAAACGACCACCCTTTCGAGGGAGGGCACGCGCAGGCACGCGGCAAGCGCAAGGGTCTGCGCGCCCTGCCCGGCCGCCTTGCATCCCCTTACAAAGGGACACAGCGAACAACCATTTTTGGCATCGATTTTGCGGACTTTCCGATCGTGCCCCGTCAAGTGCGGATGAACCGAGGCGCCACGCCCCGGCCTTCCTCCGACAAGCTGTTGCGAGACACATCCTGTATCAGATCCGACGCGTGCTGTCAGCGCTGGTGACAAAGCTTGCCCCCCGGGTGACGCACCGGGTTTTTTCGGATTCGGAGATCTATCGATGCTGATCAACAAGCAGCCTGCCGGTGTGCAGGATCGTGCACACCTTCGTTCTGCCTCGTGGAGCGCCGTGACGGCGCTGGTGGCAGCCCTTCTTTCCGCCTGCGGCGGCGGTGGTGGTGACAACGACACCATGGCGTCGCACGCCGGGACCGCGCCTGTCGCGGCCGCATCACCGGACACCAAGTCCTCGGGTGGCACGGGCAGCGGCGCATCCGACGGCTCGCAGCAAGTGCGCATGCTGGCCGATGCGACCGCCACCCCGGCCCTGACGCAGCGCGAGGCCGTGCGCCTGGCCGAACAGACCACCTGGGGCCAGTACGAGTGGCTCATCGGCTACATGCGCAACAAGACCCCCTCGGCCTGGCTGTACGAGCAGTTCAACTCGGGCGGCTCGCGCTACACCAGCGGCGCCGACGGCTCGATACACCAGTACACCGGCCCCGGCAACTTCTGCGACGGCCGCGACGCCAACTGCTGGCGCGACTCCTACTCCAGCCAGCCGCTGCTGTGGGACTTCTACCGCAACGCGATCACCCAGCCCGACCAGCTGCGCCAGCGCGTGGCCTGGGCGCTGTCGCAGATCCTGGTGGTGTCCAACGTGGAGATCGAGTCCACCTACGGCCTGCGCAACTACCACAACATGCTGCTGCTGAACGCCTTCGGCAACTACCGCGAGGTACTCAAGAAAGTGGCCATGTCGCCGGTGATGGGCGACTACCTGGGCAACGTCAACAACGAGAAGACCGCCCCCAACGAGAACTTCGCGCGCGAGCTGCTGCAGCTGTTCTCGCTGGGCCCCTGCCAGATCAACGCCGACGGCACGCTGGTGGGCGGCACCTGCCAGCCGACCTACGACAACCAGACGATCCGTGCCTATGCCTACGCCCTCACGGGATGGACTTTCCCGCCCGGCGGCGCCTCGGCCAACGGCTGCTGGCCGGTGGGCGCGAACTGCCGCTACCACAACGGCGACATGGTGGTCGTGCCCACCCGCCACGACACGCAGCCGCGCACGCTGCTGACGGGCGTGGCGCTGGGCTCGGGGCACACCGCGCCCCAGGCCCTGGACGCCGTGCTGGACAGCCTCATCAAGCATCCCAACATCGCGCCTTTCGTGAGCCGGCAGTTGATCCAGCACCTGGTCACCAGCAACCCCTCGCCGCAGTACGTGGCGCGCGTGGCCACGGCTTTCGTCAACGGCACCTACGGCGGCTTCGGCACCGGCGTGCGGGGCGACCTCAAGGCCACCGTGGCCGCGGTGCTGCTCGACCCCGAAGCGCGCACCGAGCCCACCTCGCCCACCGCGGGCCGCCTGCGTGAGCCGGTGCAGATGTTCCTGGGCGTGCTGCGCGCGCTCAAGGGCCAGACCGACGGCGACTCGCTCGGCTGGTGGTGGGGCGACATGCTCGGCCAGCATGCGTTCCGGCCGCCGTCCGTCTTCAACTACTACCCGGCCGACTTCCCCCTGCCCGGCACCACGCTGGTCGCGCCGGCCTTCGGCATCCACGGCACGAGCACGGCCCTGGCGCGCATCAACTACGTCAACCACGCGATCAACTGGGGCGCCCCGGTGAACCCCAGCATCCCCAACGCGCTGGGCACCAAGGTCGACCTGACTGGTTTCGTGTACGACGCCAACGACCCGGCGCGGCTGGTCGACCGGTTGTCGCTGCTGGCCTTCGGCGAGGTCCTGCCCGCGGCCCAGCGCACCGAGATCATCAATGCCGTGAGCACCTTCACCACCAAGACGGGCGGGACGGACTACCTCACCCACCGGGTGCGCACCGCGGCCTACCTGGTGTTCGCCAGCCCGCAGTACCACGTCGTCCGCTGAGCACCGGGCGGGACAGGCGCGATCGATCGGCCGTTTGATCCATCCGTCGATCGATTTCGCCTGACCGCGCGCCCTGTCCTGCCCGCTTCGCCCAGCCAGCCCTTCGCCACCGTTGACGCCGTCAACCGATGTCATGAGATTCACGAGGTTCGCCATGCGCAAGACCCCCACCCATTCCACCCATCACCATCACACCCACGTCGCCGCGCCGGAGCAGGCGTGCGTCCATTCGTTCTCGGTCGCCCCGGCCTCGCCCGGGCGGCGCCAATGGCTCAAGCAGGCCGGCGCCGTGCTGGGCGCCGGCGCCAGCGGCCTGGCGCTGACACCACGCCGCGCCGAAGCCGCCGACTACAAGGCGCTGGTGTGCCTGTTCCTGTACGGCGGCAACGACGGCAACAACATGGTCGTGCCCACCGACGCGACGCGCCACGCGCAGTACGCCGGCGTGCGGGGCGGCCTGGCCCTGCCGCGCACCAGCCTGCTGCCGCTGACCGGCCTCGACTACGGCTTTCATCCCTCCATGACGGCGCTGATGGGCGCCTGGTCGGAAGGCGCGCTGGCACCGGTGTTCAATGTCGGCCCCCTGCTGCGGCCGATGACCAAGGCCGACTTCACCTCCCTGCCGTCCACCTCGACGCAGATCCCGAGCAACCTGTACTCGCACGCCGACCAGCAGAACCTGTGGCACACCTCGGACACGGACTCGCTGGTGCGCACCGGCTGGGGCGGACGAGCCGCGCAGGTGCTGGGTACCACCAACCCCGTCATCTCGCTGAGCAGCGGGATTCCACGCTTCGGGATGTCGGCCTTGTCCACGCCGCTGACCCTGCCGCCGCCGGGCAGCAACTTCGGCCTGGACCTCGTGCCCGGCGGCACCCCGCAATGGGAGCCGATGGCCGCGCGCAGCACGGCGCTGAAGAACATCTACGGCATGGCGCAGACCAACGTGCTGCTCGACGCCTTCGCGCGCCAGCACCGCGACGCCATGACGGTGGCCGACCGGCTGGCCCCGCTGGTGCAGGCCACACCCGGGCAGCCGGGCTCGGTCGCGGCGATCGACCAGGCCTTTGCCTCCCTCACGATCGGCGGCAAGCTCACCACGCCGCTGGCGCAGCAGCTATACCAGATCGCCAAGCTGGTGGCGGGCAACGCCATGGTGCAGGGCAACCGGCAGATCTTCTTCGCCTCGCAGGGCGGCTACGACATGCACAGCGCGCAGAACTACGCCAACAATGCGCTGGTGGGCCGCCACGCCGACCAGCTCAAGCAGCTGGCCGACGCCACCGCGGCCTTCTACCAGGCGATGAAGAACATTGGCATGGGCTCACAGGTCACCCTGTTCACGCAGAGCGATTTCGGCCGCTCGTTCAAGCCCAACAGCACCTCCGGCACCGACCACGCCTGGGGCAACCACCAGCTCGTTCTGGGCGGCGCGGTGCGCGGGCTGACGGCCTATGGCTTCTTCCCGACGCTGGCGCTGGGCGGGCCGGACGACGTCAGCGGCGTCTCGGGCGAGCCGCTGGGACGCTGGCTGCCCACCTCCAGCGTGGACCAGTACGCCGCCACGCTGCTGCGCTGGTTCGGCGCCACGGAGTCGCAGCTGGACACGATCCTGCCGCACCTGGCGAACTTCGGGAGCCAGCGGGGGCTCGGGTTCATTTGAGCCCGGCCATCCCCGCGGCCGCGGGGATGGCACCCGACGGGCCGGGCTTTCTCAAGAGAACCGCCGGCTCGTCGGCACAGGGCATCCAGTAGCCGAAGAATGCATGGAGCAGCAACCTGGGGTGACGGGCGATCACCCGCCCGGCGTCCGGCTCGAACGCCCGATCCATGACGTGGCCCAAGGCCTTGTTGAATTCGTCCAGGAAACGATAGTTCGAGAACGGCATCCGCGTGTCCATGTAAGACCGCCGGTACCGCGCCACCATGGTGAGTCCCTGTTCGCCGGCCAACCGCTCCAGGCCGCGCTGGGTCAGGATGACGCGATGGAAGGGCTGGTGCAGCCGCATCAGGTGCGGTGTCAGGTCCCGCATGTCGACCGGCTCCGAATCGGCGGTACCGACATAGAGCAGCCCCCCCGGGCGGCACCGCCGGACGCAATCCACCAGCATGGCGCGGGGATCGGGAACGTGCTCGATGACGTCGTTGGCGATCACGCAATCGAAACGGTCGGCAGGGTCCAGCCCGGCGAACTTCGCCACGAAGGGGTCGTAACCTGTCACCCGGGTATAGCCCCGGGAAGCCAGGTAATCCACAAACAGCCCATTGCCGCAACCGTGGTCGAGGATCGTGTCGGTCTTCTTGAGCCCGGCCTTGACCAGACGTCCGAGCAGGTTTCGGAAGGTGCCTCTGGCAAACACGTCGAGCCGTCGCCGGTTCAGCGGGTAGTCTGCATAGATGTCCTGGAAATCCACGGGGTCCAGGCTGTGGATGCTGAGACATTGCGGGCACTTCCAGAGCCTGAACACGGTGTCCCGGAAGCGTGCCGTGTTGCCGTGGACACGGCCGAATGCCTTCGGGTCCTGTCCATCGTCCTGGTGGCCGCAGACACAGCAGGCAGGCATGGCGGGGTTGGCGGGGGTCACCAAGGAAGTCCTTTCGGCATGACGCAGACGTCTCAGCGAGACGCCAGGTGGCGCGCCACCCGAAGGGCGTTCGCCGCGATCGTCAGGCTGGGGTTGGTCCCCCCGCTCGACGGAAAGAACGAGCTGTCGACCACATACAGGTTGTCGAGGTCATGAGCCCGGTTGTTGCGGTCCAGAACGCTGGTCGTTGGGTCATTGCCGAAGCGGCAGGTGCCACAGGCATGCGCGATGCGCTCATTGTTGTGCGCCTGCTTGACGAGGCGCCATCGGGCGGGGCCCAGCATTTTTTTCATGTGCCGGCGGAAGGCCGTGATCCGCTGGTCCTCGTAGGCGTTCACCGAATAAGTGAAACGCAAAGGCGCGTCGTGCCGCTCACCAGGACGCGGAGGCAGAACGCGGTTGTCCGCATAGGGCAGATCTTCCAGGAGCGTGGCCAGGGCCACCGTGCCGTTGACCATGCCGTCCAGGATGCGCCGCAATGCGGGGGCGGCCAGCGGCATGAGCCTGTCCAGCGGCCGGAAGGGGCCTTGACGCATGTCCTGGCGCATCGACTCGAGCAGCATGGGGGCGGGCGGCAGCCGGCCGAAAGACTGCACGGAGCCGAGTTTGCCCCGGTCGCTCAGGTAGAAATCGTTGAAGGCCCATTCCTTGAACCTGTTCTCGAGCGGCCCGCCGGCCGGCGGGTCCAGCTCGACAAGGTACAGGTCGATGAGGTGACGCATCAGGATGCGCCCCACCCTGCCCGACCGGTTCGCGAGACCCGTCGGCCAATCTGCCGAAGTGGAACGCAGCAGCAGCCGCGGCGTGTGGAGCGCCCCCGCCGCCAGCACCACCACCTCGGCGCGCAGCGTGAACTCCCTGCCCAGGCGACGGCAGGCCACGCCCGTCACGCGCGAGCGCTCAGCCTGGACACGAACCACCTCGCATTGATCGAGCAGGCAGGCCCCGAAGGACTCGATGGCTGGTGCCAGGCAGATCCGCGCACTGTCGTTCTTGCAGGCTCGCGGGCAGAGGAAACCTTGACAGCATTCGCAACCCCCGACGAATTCACAAGCCATCGGCAAACGGTAGGGGTGCATGCCCCGGCCTTCGAGAAAGGTGCCCATCGCCCGTCCTCCCGGTGTCAGCGGCGGTGGCTGCATCAGTGTCGGGCGGGGCCCGCTGGTCGGGGTCAGCGGATCGGGTGCCCCGCGCACCCGGTAGAGGACCTCTGCTTCGTCGTAGAAGGGCGCGAACGTCTGAAAGTCCACGGGCCAGGCGGTTTCGAGCGTGCTGCCGACCGCGGGATGGTGCAGTCCTGGCTCGAAATCAGAAGGGGCGAAGCGTTCCATCGCCATGCCGAACAAAGCGCTGGATCCTCCCGCGCCAGCCCCGATGACGGGGACGAAACGCCTGGCCCGGCGCCCCGTTTCATCCACGACCGTGTCCCCACATCGGCCGGCGGCCTGCAGCATCGCGGGCGTCACCGGTGAGTGAGGTTGCCGCATCTCAGGGTAGGTGCCAGAGACACCCGCGTCTTTCCGGTGAAGACGCCCCCGCTCACAGAACAGCACACGCTTGCCCAGCCGAGCCAAGGCGTGGCCCAGCGTCGCGCCGCCCATGCCGGTGCCCACGATGATCACGTCCCAGAGGGATGACAGAGCTTGCGGGGGCTCAGGCTCAGGCAGCATGCGGGCTTCTTCCAGCTGACATCGGGAGTTGCTCGTCCACCCATTCGCGAAAGGTTGTTGCGGCACGCTCGGCCCCGATCAGCGCGCTCGTCGCCACCGCAGCCTCGCGGCATGCCTTGGACGACAACAAGCCTTGCACCGCCTGACGGATGGCCACCGGATTCACGCGGTCTGCGCGCATGAGCAGGCCCGCCCCCCTGCTGACGACCGCGCCCATGTTCAAGAACTGGTCCATGTTGGAGGCAATGCCCAGGACAGGGACACCGGTTGCAAGCGCCTGCTGGGTGGCCAGGCTGCCGCCGTTGCAGATGACCAGGTCGGCCCGGGCGGCGGCCTCGGCGCCCGGCAGGTACGGCGCGACAAAGACCGTCGAGTGCGGCGCATGGGGCAAGGGCGCGCCAGCGCTGGACACGATCACCGTGATCGGCAGACTTTGAAGGGCCTCCATGACCACGGCGAACGCCACGGCATCGCCCGAACTGCCCAGGCAAACGTACACCGTGGGCAATCCGACGGGCAGTTCGTCCCACCAGTCGGGCCTGGCCACAGGGGGCGACCACAACAACGGCCCGAGGTGACGGTGACTGGCGGGCAAGCCCTGCAAGGGAAACATGTGCGGGCTGTCGGCATACAGCACGTCATCGGCATCGGTGTATACACGCCGAAGGTCGCTGCCCAGGCACGGCAGCCCGTGCATCGTCCGCAGGCGGTTCAGCGGCTTGCAGTGAGCGCGAATGGCCCAGGGACGAAACAGATCAAACATCCAGCGCGACAGGTTCAGGGGAAGCCAGCGCATCTGAGCCAGGCTCGGCATGGGAAATCCAGGGCCTGTGAAGAAGGGACTCCAGTAGGCGTTGGCCACGGTGGCGTAGCGCACTCGGGCCAGCCTGGCGCTGACCGACAGCGACAGGCGAAAGTCGCCAACCACCAGGTCAGGCTTGACCTGCGCAAGCAAGGCCCGGTCTTCGTCGACATAGGCCTGCAGGGTTTCGAGGTCGTAGACCGGCTTGCCGCGGTAGAGCGCCAAGCGGAAACTCTCGCTGGACAGGCTGTTGATGCGCATGCAGGACCACCGCTCCGGTTCCACGAAACTGGCGTACCGGGGATCGCAGGCAAACACCACTTCGTGACGAGAGGGGTCCAGGGCACGGGCGAGAACGATGCAGCGGGCCACATGGGCCAAGGTGACCGCCTCGGCAACAAAGAGGATGCGCCTAGCCCTCATCTGCCCCGCCGCTTTCCTTGACGGAAGGAGAAACACGCAACAGCCGCTCAAGCGGCAGCCGCGTCGACCGCGACACCGCAGCATGGCCGTGGCCGATCCGGGCGAGCCAGACCGCATGCTGGCTGTCCGGCCCCAACAGCTGACGGACCCTGCGCTCTATCCGCACCGCGAGCGGCCAGTGGCTGGGCGAAGCCGCGAAGCGTGTGCCCTGCTGCACGTAGCGGGCAAAGATCAACGGCGTGATCTCCGGCTGCTGCTGCAGACCCAGCTGGGTCGCCGTGAGCCAGAAGCGTTGCACGGCACGGCCTGCCGAGATGTGATGCGCCCGACTTTCCGGTGGGCACTTCGCCTTGATCACCACATGCGCAGCGCAGGCCAGGCTCGGGATGAGGTCCATCTCGATGCGTGGGAACCAGGTGCCGGCCAGGCAGTGGTTGAGGAATTGCAATCGTCGCCAGTTGCGCATGGCCACACGCATCACGCCCAAGGTCAGCGCGCTTGCCCCCAGCGCCTGGTCCGGCAGCCCCTCTTCGCTGAAGCGCGCGCGCCATCGGATGACGCGGCAATGCACTTCGTAAGCCTCCCGCAGGGTGAGGCGCAGCTTGGCGTTGAGGAACATCAAGCCAGCCATGCGCAACCGGTCGCGCCAGCTGCTGAACCACTCGAGGGTATGGCCGCCGCCCAGCGAGTCTTCCAGCGAGCGTCGCTCGGCCGGTGTCAAAGGCCGCGTGCGCAGCGGCCTTCGTTGAACGCTGCGCAAGGGAATGAAGGGAATCAATGGATCGGGGCGCAGGCCCGGCTCGGGGCGGAAGTGCACCTCGATGGCCCGGCCATCGGGGCGTACCTGGTCGTGCAGCCGCAGCCCGAAAGCACTGGCCGCGACGGCCATCGTTTCCAACAAGGCACCGAGAGACAGCCAGCGCGATTCCCCGTGCAGGTCATACACACCGTCGTCCTGCCCCACGACACTGTGGACCGTGGCTTGGACTTCGTTGACAACTTCAAACCGCCAGTTCTGTGCGTTGTCGCCACTGGGTGCCCAGCGAGCCTGGTCCAGGATGGCATGGATGGTTCCGTGCTGGCCTACGGGCAGGTCTTGGGAGGTGAGGTACGGCTGCGTCATGGCGCCGGCAGTATGAGGGGGAAGTCCACCAACTGCGCGTGACAAATTGCGACGTCCTCCAATTTATGTCAACGAAGCTTCTTCCAGCATGAAAAAGCATTTCGCCTGAACTTCAATAGCGTGCCGCTTGAGATATTGAACTTCCGTTCCATCGTTGGACCAAAAACGACGTTCTACCTATTTCAAATTGAACATTGATCGTTGATCAAAACATCATAGAAGCCTGCCGATCATCCTCACCAGCGACGGAACAAGAATAACCATGTCGCCCTCATCAAGCGCACGCTAAAGCTCCTAGGTGCCGCATGTTTACTGGTAACACCAGGTATCTTTGTTGCGCTACCCGCACCTCGTCTCTCGACTTTCATAGAGCCAAATGTCTACACGACCTTTCGAAGTCGTACGCCCTGTTTCAATCGATGAAAACCTATCTCTCATCGACCCTTACGCTGATTGCAGAAATCATTGCAATTCTCAAGTGGAGCCATGGACACCATTTTCAGCACACTCTTCGACCTCTCCTCAAGCCGCTTCATCAGCAGCAAGTTCCCTCGTGCCGCCGGCCAGGTGCGTCCGTTCAAGATCAAGAGAGCAGACCAGGCCGATCATCGCCAGTCAGCGAACAAATTGATCGACGAGCGCTACGCCTGGCGTGGCTATCGCAACACCTCGCTGCCAGAAGCACAGAGCACGGATCGCATCACCCTGAGTGCAACCCAGGCGGACGTCATCCTTGGAACAATCACCGTGGGCCTGGACGGCCAGGAAGGGCTCCACGCCGAAAACACTTTCAGTGACGAAATCTCCCAGCTGCGCGCGCGATCACTGAAGCTCTGCGAGTTCACCAAGCTGGCCGTCGACACTGCCGCCAAAGGATCCAGGTGGGTGCTTGCATCGCTCTTCCACGTTGCCTACGTCCTGGCCCATCGCGTCAAAGGTTGCGACACCTTGGTCATCGAAACCAATCCGCGGCATCAGGCCTACTACAAAAGGATGCTCGGCTTCGAACGGCTGGCGGGGGAACGCATGCACCCTCGCGTGGGCGCACCGGCAGTGCTGCTGGGCCTGCCCCTGTCTTACGCGCGCCAGCAGATCGACAAGTTCGGCGGTCGCCCTGACGCGATCGCCCAGGAACGCTCGCTATATCCCTGCTTCTTCAATGCCGAGGAAGAAGCAGCCATCTTTCGCCAGCTCAAAAAAGCGGAAGCATCGTTCCAGCTTCCCACCCGTGGCGTGGAACACAAGAGCCTGTTCCTGGATGCCTCGCCCCTTCCATGAGCCAAGGAGCTTCAACTTGGATACTTCACCAGACAAATACGCCGTCGAAAGCCCTGGCGGATTCGACTACGCGCGCGCCTTCTCGCGCAACATTGGCTGGGTGACAAGCGCTGAGCAAGCCGTCCTGCGCGAAGCCTGTGTGGCCATTGCAGGCTTGGGAGGCGTTGGCGGGGCTCACGCGATCACTCTGGCGCGCCTCGGCGTCAGCCGTTTCCACATTGCCGATTTCGACGCTTTCGAGGTTCACAACTTCAACCGGCAAGCCGGCGCATTCATGTCAACGTTGGGGCGGGCCAAGGTGGATGTGCTGGCCCAGATGATCCGGGACATCAACCCGCAAGCTGAGGTTTGTTGTTTTCCTCAAGGTGTGCAGCGGGAAAACCTGAACGACTTCCTGGCCGGGGTGGCTGTCTACGTCGACGGCATCGACTTCTTCGCCATGGAGGCGCGTCAGATGATTTTCGCCGCCTGTCATGCCCAGGGCGTGCCAGCCTTGACCGCCGCGCCGATCGGCATGGGGGTGTCACTGATGTACTTCGAGCCGGCCGGCATGAGCTTCGAGGATTACTTCGGTCTGCAGGGGCAGCCTCGAAGAGAACAGTTCGCCCGCTTTGTCGCCGGCCTGTCTCCATGGATGCTGCACGGCAACTACCTGGCTGTGCCGGAAGCGGTCAGGTTCGACCAGCAAGTCGCTCCGTCGACGCCCATGGCCTGTGAGCTGTGCGCGGGCGTGATGGGCTCGGCCGTGCTCAAGGTGCTGTTGCGACGCGGCAAGCTCAGGCCCGCACCCTGGAGCATGCAATTCGACGCCTACCGGCACAAGCTGCGCCTCAGCTGGCGGCCCTTCGGCAACGCGAATCCACTGCAGTGGCTGCTACTGAAGCTTGTGCGGCCTGCCTATCTTTAGCCGCAGCTGATCAATGCGCATGCCCCCGCGGCCGATGCACCGAATGCGTGCTTGCGTATCTTGCAAATGTTGGCAAACGTTGCACTCTTTACAGCTGTGACGATTGGGCACTTGACAGGCCTGGGCAGGAAGCCGGTCCCGGTCTGAACAAGGGCGGTTCAGGCCCCCTGCAGGCCAACGCCAGACGCCTTCAGCCGCCCAGCAGACAGGGAGCCGTGCAGGCGCGCCCTGTCCCTTCGTTACGAGATGTGAGCGGTGCCGGCTGAACCCTCGGCAAACGCCCATTCAAGGGGGCAGACAGCCGTTGGGCAATCCCTAGAATCCCGCCGCATCCAAACTGCAGTCATTGCTGTCTCATGAAAAAAGCCCTTGCTTCCTGCCCGGCCCCCTTGCGCCATGTTGCACCGTTGATGCTGGCCGCGGCCCTCGCGGCCTGCGGGGGCGGCGGTGGGGACCCGGCACCCGCCCCTGCGCCGGCTCCAGCACCCGCCCCGGCACCCGCACCCGCGCCCGCCCCGGCGCCCGCCCCCGCGCCGGCTCCTGCACCAGCCCCCGCACCGGCACCTGCGCCCGCACCTGCACCTGCCGGGGTGACCTTGGCGATCGAGACCGGCGCCAACCCCACCAATCCCAGCATCACGCTGTCGAGCGACCGCCTCTCGGTCGCTTTCGGTGACCTGCTCAACCCGGCGTGCGCGGCCCGCACCGGCATCTATGCGGCGCCCGAGTTCGGTGGCGTGGCCTGCCACAAGCGCGCCGTGCGCGCCAACGGCGGCATCAAGCAGGGCGAGTTCCGCTACTACGAAGGCCACCGGCTGTCGGCGGACCCCCAGAACATCGGTTTCGGCTACACGACGGCCAACAGCCCCATCGACCCGTACTGCTGCCTGGTGGAGCCCACCGATGCGGTCTCGCCGCGCACGCCCCCGTCGATGTCGGTCAACGCCGAGGGCGGCACCTACATCCAGCTGCGCAACGTGGGCGGCTTCTACGTCGCCCCGACGACCTACTACGGCTTCGCGGTGGACTACACCGGCACCAACCCGGTGGTCTATGTCGTGACCACCGACCCAACGGGGGCCATGCTGGTCTCCCGGGAGCCCACCCCTGGCTTCAACGGTGCGGACGTGATTCCCTTCCTCTACGGCCACACCAACCTCAGCCCGACGGCGGGCGCCCCGGTGGCGTCGGTCAACTTCGGTCAGCATGCCTTCCACTACAACCTGACGACGCTGCGCTCCGAGCTGACCATGCAAGGCGCGGATGCCAGCAAGCTGGTGCCGGGCGTGGGCAACACCGTGCTGGTGCCGTGATTTCGATGGTGGTGACCTGCCTGGGCCGCAGCGCCTGACGCGCAGCGGCTGCGACAGCGGCACCACGGGCCCGGCTTCGGTCGGGCCCGTCTGCTTTGCGGGCTGAGCCCATCAAGGGCGCATCTCAAGCCTTCTGGCTTCGGTGCAGCCTGTCCGGAGCCGCCGCCGCGATGTCCTCGAAGACAGCGTCGAGCGCCTGAAAAATCGCCCAGCGGTCGACCTTGAGTTGCAGCGCGACCTCATCGATCACGTGCAGTTCGAGATCCTCGTCCCGCTTGCCTTTCCACAGCTTGTCGGCCAGGGCCACGGAGCGCTCTTCCAGAGACACACCCGGGCCCTGCCAGGCGGCATGGGTGACGCAGCACCGGGCAACGCCAGACGAGACGCCATGCTGCAGCAACAGTGCCTCGCCCGCAGGCTCGTGCTGGGAGCCCGGCCCGCTCAACTCGTCCGGGTGCAGGATCTTGCCGGCATCGTGGACCGCCACGCCGACCTCGATCAGCGAACCATCGAACCGCACCCCCAGCCTTCTGTAGGCGTCCATGAGAAGGTCGGCCGCCTCGCCCACCAGCTGGACGTGGAGGATCAGCCGCGGCGGCGCGCCGAGCTTGCTCAGCAGTTGGTAGGCTTCAACTCGGTTTGCAGGGGTCATGGTCGTGTCGCTTTCCACGGCGGGGCTGGCTCACCCTCAGCCTGGCCTATGGCCTGGCATCTTGCAGGCGCCCTTTGACGATCGCGTCCCGGTACTCTCGGGCGAAGTCACTGGACACGCGCCAGGACGTACTGCCGGGCGTGTCCCGCTCGAACGTGAAGTCGCCTTCGATCAGGGTGAGGCTGCCTGCGCCCAGGGCGTCGAGCAAGGGGGCGTTGCGCTCGATCAGCAAGGGGCAGCTGTAGCGTGTGCCGCCGACCCCGACTTCCCGGCACGCCGCCGTGGGCTCGACCTCGGCAATTTCACGCTCGCGCTCGGGAGCGGTGTCGCGCCGTTCACGACGCTGCGCCAGCATGCGTTCCATGGCCCGGCTGCGCGATCCAGCCTGCTGATTCAGTGCGTCCACCCCGGCGCGCAGGGCCTGCTCGAGGTTGGCACGCCCGATCGGCTCGGCCTGCTGGAGCGGCCGGCCCTCGCGGTCGAGGTGGCCGAAGCGGGTCTGCACCACCCGCACATCGGCGCCGACCACGCGGAACTGCGACTCCCCGCCCTCGGAGGACTTGCTGGCCTCGATGACGTAGGCGTAGGGGATCTTGTCACCCGCCACTTCGATGGTGCTGGTGCAACCCCGGGCCTGGCGAACCGTGTCGTGGCCGACTTCCTTGATCTGGTGCACGGTGGGCATGCCGGCCGGCAGGTCCAGCCCGCCATGCAGGACATCCGAGCGCGCCTTCACGTGCGCCTTGAAAAGCATGCCGTTGACGGCGCTGACGGTCTCCTTGGCATCGCAGGCCGGGAGGGTCGCGGGCGTGGCGATGCGCCACACGGCGAAGCCGATCAGCAGCACCAAGCCGCCCGCCCACAGCCAGGGCGGCCCGGGCAGAACGGCACGCCAGAAGAGGGATTTGGCGGCCTTGTAGGCGGCCTGCCGGGTCTGCGCCAGCAAGGCATCGGCCTGGGCCATCACCTCGGCCGCGCCGCGGCCGCTCGCGAAGCCGGCCTGTCGGGCCACCTGCGCCTTCACCGCCTGCCAGTCTTCCTCGGACAGGTGGTCGTTCCAGCGCAGCCACACCAGCGCCGCCGCAGGCGAGGCCCACACGTCCGTCTGCGGAACCTGCGGGGCCAGGGTGGCGTGCAGGGCCGGGCTGATCAAACCCTCGTCCAGCAGCGACTGCAGGGTGGCCTGGTTCAGATGCTGGCGCGCCTGGCGCAGCTTGACCTTGACGTCGTCGACCAAGGTGCGGCGCAGGCGATAGTCATCGCCGCTGTGGCGCGAGATGAGCCGCTCGTCGGTGGTGGCGAAATCCGCTTCGGAGACGATGTCCCGCAACATCAGCCAGAGCAGCGCATCGGCGGGGCTGGTACCGGGCGCCAGCTCGGACAAGCGGGGATGGGCCAGCCCGGCATCGCGCTGAGCGGCCGTGACCAGGCCCAGGTCATGCAGAGTGTCCAACAACGAAGAGGGTGCGCTCATGGGGCAAGGTCAAGGCAGCCTGCGACGGCCGGGTGGGCAGTCTACCTTTGTACCCACCTGTCTTTGGGGGGCACCCGAAAGCGGGGAGGCTCCGGGCTGCGCCTCGCCGAACCGCATGGAGACCGGGTCTCCAGGAGCGGTTCGGTTCAGGCGTCAGGGAAATGGATGCGGCACGCGCGCCCCCGGATGCACCTTGTCGACCATGCCCAGCGGCTCGCGCCCATGGCCGAAGGAGAGCGGCAGCAGCCCCGGCACCAGCACCTTGACCACGCTCAGGGGCGTGCGGCCCTGGTCGACGTGGTGCAGCTCGGGCGTGATGTCCACCACCAGCACCTCGTGGCCGGCGCGGCCCAGCTTGTGCACCAGTTCGTCGAGCCCCACACGCCTGAGCGTGCGCGGCCAGGCCGACAGGGCCTGCGGTGCGGCAGGAAACAGCACCCGGTCGGCCTTGCGGTAGTGGCGCTTGAGTCCGTACAGCTCGAAATGGTGCTCGGTGGTGAGCACCTCCTCAGGCTCGCTGATGTTAGGGCGGTGGCCGTGCAGCCAGGCGTAAACCCGGGCCTCGGTCTCGTCCAGCGCCCCCTCGGCCGCCTGCGTGAAGTCATGGCTGGCCGCCATCCCCAGGGTCGTGAAATGCAGCGCCTTGTGCTGCACCGCGACCACGGCGACGTGCAGCCAGGCGCTGTCCAGCAGGTACAGGCCAACGCGGCAGCCCGTGGCCTCGATCGCCTCCAGCCGCTGGGCGATGCCCTTGGGCCACAACGCCTGCGGCACCACGCGGCCCGGGGCCTGCGCCAGCCAGTGGCGCATGAAGGCGTCGCGCTCGATCACCTCGCGCAGGGCGCGTTCGGTCGCGTCTGCCAGGTCCAGCCCGGCCGCGCAGCCGGACGAGGTGACCTGCGTCACCGGGTGCGTGGTGGCATGGCCTTGCGCCGCCAGGCTGGCGCGTGAGTACACCAGTTCCGCCAGCACGCTGGCGGCCTCGCCCGTGGTGAGGTTGCGGGCGCGCGTCCAGGTGTAGGACCGCGCGGGGTCGAAGCGCTGGTAGAAGAAGCCCGGCGTGTCGTACTGCGCCTCGCTGTAGCGGATGCAGCGGCGCGGGTCGACCGCGCCAGCGACGTCCGCCAGGCGGCCAGCCTGGAGGTGGCGCGGCTGGCGATAGCCCTCGCGCTCGATGGCCTCGGCCACCGCCTTGCGCACCGCCATCAGAGGGTCGGTGTCGCGGCCCCAGGTGTGGGGCCGGTCGTCCTCGTCCGTGTTGACCTTGGCCCGTGCCAGGTGGAAGCCCATGCTGTACAGCGCCGAGTCGCCATTGACCCAGGCGAAGTCGATGTCCGGCGAGCGGTTGGCGTACTGCATCTGCTGCGGCGTGGCCTGGGCGCCGAAGATCGAGGTGCCCAGCACCAGTTCGCCCTCGGCCAGGCCGCACAGGCGGGCCGCCGGGCCCTCGTAGTAGCCGCCGATGGTCGCCTGCCCCAGGCCCAGGGCGTGCGCGCTCAGCGCCACGTTGTGCAGCGCCGCGCCGGCCTCCATGAACAGGTACTGCAGCGAGCGGTTGCGGTAGCGCATGGCCCCGACCGCCGGGTCGGCCGCAAGGATCAGCGCCCCGGTGGCAAAGCCCACCTGCCAGGGCTTGCTGAACACCAGCGGCAGGGTCTGGACGTCGGGGTTCACGAGCGTCAGCGCCACCTGGCGTGCGGCCGGGTAGTCGACCCGGTAGACCCCAGGTGCATACCGCCCCACCGGCCGGCGCAAGGCGACAAACAGCTTCAGCAGGTGCATGCCGCCCGCCGAGGCGATGGTGCGCTGGGGCATCACCTCGCCGGCACGCGGGTGACGCAGGCTCACCACGCCCGCCACCGACCACAGCAGCTGGTGCAGCACCTTGGCGGAGATGGTCTTGTCGTCGAAGGTGTAATGGGTGATGCGGTGCTCGAACAGGGTGTCCAGCGGCGCGGCCGGCACCTTGACGCTGTGCGGGGGCAGGGACGCCGGAGCCCCCTCGCCGTTCCACAGGAAGCGGCGGCAGATCTGGTTGGTCAGCGCTGCCGGTGCGGCCAGGCCGAACGGGCTGAACTGGAAGCCATAGCGCGCCGCCCGGGCGCACGCGAGGTTCGCGTCGATCAGGGCGCCTTGCGCGAGCAGGAAGTCCAGGAACTCGGCGAACTCGGGGCGCTCAGCCTCGGCGGGGATGGACGCGAGCACCTCGTCGACGGTGCGCGTGCCGTCGCACAGGTCGAACACGCGGTCGAGCAGCTCGCGCGGTGCGCGGACTTCGACGTCCGCCTGCGCGCTGCGCACAATCAGCAGGGCCTGGCCACGGCCGCCTGCGGGGCGGATGCAGCTGGCTCCGGCCAGCATGGGTGTCAGGCGGTCTGAGGCGGTCATCGCATCCTTCAAGGCCTGCGGGACCGCGTCGTTCAGCACGGCCGCAGGACGCGGCCGGCGAGCGGTGGGCGAGTGTTGCGGTGTCACGGGCTTCTTGCTCATAGGCCCTCGCCCTCTTCTTCGCTCGCTTCCCCGCCCGGGCGCACCGCGGCGCGCCGCGGGGCGCGCACCAGGCTGGCGAAGGCGTGGGGCGGCGTCTCGGTGGAGGTGCCGAACAGCGAGCCCAGCATCGCGAAATACGCGGTCGGCGGGCAGATGGGGTTGGAGTTCATCTCCAGCCACCAGAGCTTGCCGTCGTTGTCCAGCACGCCGTCCATCGCGCACAGCACGGGCGCGCGCACCTCGTGCTTGACGGCGCGTGCCAGCCACTCGCCGGCCTGCTTGACCTGGGCCTGGACCTCCTCGGGCAGGTGCGGCAGGAGGTTGTCCTCCGCCTCGGTGCTGGCCTCCTGCGTGAAGGAGCGGCCATAGCGGTAGTCGAGCCAGACCTCCCTGTCGCGGGGCAGCCGGGTCTCCAGGCCCACCTGCTGGTAGGCCAGCGCTGCCAGCACCGCGTCGCGCTCTTCATAGCGCTGCCAGTCGATGCCGCTGTCGGCCAGGCGCTGCACCAGCAGTGCCTTCACGGTCTGCCTGCCATCGCCGCGCACGCGGGCGTAGGGCTGGCATTGCACGTGCACCGGCTGGCCGTCCCAGAACCAGGCCTTGATGTTGTGCCCGGGCACGAAGGCCTCGGCGTAGACCTGGCCTGGCGCGTTGGGATCGGTCAAGGCCGTGGGCAGCACCTCGGGCAGAGACTGCCCCTTGCGGAAGGGCCCGGCCAGCTGGTAGCCGAAGGAGCCTACCGAGCGCTTGAGGATGAAGTCGGCCTCGGCCTGTTTCACGTCCAGCCAGTGCGCCGGCGTGGCCAGCCCGGCACGCGCCAGGGTCTGCTTGAACAGCAGCTTGTCGGAGGACAGCGACAGCCGCAGCGGCTGGTAGGGCCGCCAGCCGATGAACGAGGTGGCCTGCGGCGTGAGCGCGGTGACGTGCGACATGCGCCCCTGGATCTCCGCGCGGAACTGCGGGTAGAAGCGGTAGTAGCGGTTGCGCGCCTTGACCTCGAGTTCGAAGCTGGAGAGGTCCAGCGAGGCCTTGCCCTTGTGGGCATCCACCCACGCCTTGACGGCGCGCAGGTGGTTCATGGTGATGGCGATGAACATGGTGGGAAGAAGACTGATCAATCGATCTGTTCGGGGCGGGATTCTCTCAGCGCGCAGCCAGGCAGCGGCCTCGGACGTGCCGGCAGGCTCGTCAGGGTGGGTTGCTCATCCGACCCCAACCGGCATTGTCCGCACGGGTTCAACCCGGCTGCGCGGGACTTTCATGACAAAGTGCCGGCTCCCCCCTGCGGCAGGTCGATCTTGTCTCCACCTGTTCACGATCCTGCAGGTTCATGCGAAGGCAACCCGGTCTGCGCCTGAATCCGGCTGCGTCAGCAACTGGGCCACGTGGGAAACATCCACGCTGCCCCGCAGGAATGCATCGACCTCCTCGTCGGTGTAGGACGCCCCGCCCATGCAGGGCGCCCCCGGCAGCCTGCGCAGCTGCACGAACCGCAGGTCGAAGGCCTTCATGAAGTAGTTCGTCACCAGCAGCGAACTCATCGGCTCCGCCTCGCCGGGCGGCCGCAGGATGGCCACCAGCTCGGGCAGCCGCTGGCCCTCGAGCAGGGCCACCCGTAGCCGTCGAACAAGCGCGGCGTCGAGTGTCAAGGTTCCATCATTGGGTGAAGTCATGGTTTCCTTCAATGTGTGGGTGGCACAAGCTCATCTTCACTTGCCGAACTCGACTTCGACTTCCCGGTACTGCCCGGGCGAGCCGATGTAGCCGATCAGGCGCGGCACCGTGAAGCCATAACGTGCCGCCTGGGCGGCCGTCCAGGTCTTCTTGATGGCTTCCTCCAGGGACATGCCTTGCGCGGTGAGCTTGTTGACGACGCCCAGGTTGAGGTTGTTCTCGGCCTCGGACTGGTTGATCCAGAACCCGGAGATTCTCTCCACTTGCGGCCCGAAGTGCGCCATGGCCATGTCGAACAGCTGGTAGCCCTTGAGCGCCCCGCCGGCATCGATGCCCAGCGACAGCGTGCCACCCTCCAGGGACGCGGTCACGCCTTCATTGCCCTGCCAGAAACTGAACTCCGGAGACCCCTGCAGCAGCGAGGGCCGGGTGTTCGAGACCGTGGGCGGGTTGACCTCCACGCGCTTCATCGAGGCGAGGAGCGCGTCCAGGTCGACGTCGTCCGGGTTGGCCTCGAGGTTCAAGGGCATGCCTCTCAGCAGATTGCGGATGTGCTGTTCATCATCCACTGCAGGTGCCGCGGGACCTGCGGAAGCGGGCTCCGTGACCGTGGGCGCCTGGCCGGCTGACAGCGTCTCCAGCGCACCAAAGAACTCCTGCCAGTTCAGCGCCTTGGCCTTGCGCTGGGCGATCAGGTCGAGCAATGACGCCAGGCTGGCGGGATTTCCCGTGACCTGCGGCGACAGCAGGGCCGGCGCCACGGCCAGGTCGCTCAGCGCCGTGTTGTCCAAGCCATCGAGGGCCTGCAGCACGGGCTCAGGCAGCTGGCGCGAGCGGAACACATCCATCAGGATCGCGTTGTGCCGCTCGATCAGGCTGTCATAGCGCTGCTGGAACGCCGCAGACAGGGCCTGCCCCTCAACGGCGGCATCGAGTTGCTGCTGCGCATACTGTCGGAACAAGGTGTGGCCTGCGTCCGGCGTGTACAACTGCCGCGGATCGGCACCCACCAGGTTGGTCATCAGGATGCGCCCGGTCCCGGGGATGAACTGGCCCGACTGGTCCCGCTCGTACAGCTGCAGCACGGCCTGCCAGCCCGGCTGGACGTCCGAGTACGGGATGTACTTGAGGACGCCCACGGGCTGGCCCTGGGCGTTGGACACCACATAGCCCATCGCGGGGATGGTCACGCCGTTCAGGTTCAGGTCCGTCCGCGCCCATTGGGGGCTGATCTGGCCGTTGTCCAGGACGGACAGCATGTCGCCCAGCGTCTGGGCGGTGACCGCGGTGAAGTTCGCATGCTGCGTGATGTGATGCGCCACCACATAGGTCTGGTCGAAGAAGTGCCGGGTCACCGGATCGCGGCGCCCCTCGTCGAAGCCCCGCGCCTCCACGTCTTGCACGGCCTTCTCCAACCCGTTCAGGCTGGCTTGCGCATCGGCGCCATAGGTCTTCTGCTCGTCCAGCGCATACCCGCGCTCGTATTCCTTCGGCAGGAACCGGCTCGTGTCGATCCCCGGCTCGAAATTCAGACTGCCGTAGAACGGGTTGTCCCTCACCCGGGCGTTCACGTCGGCCGCCGTGGTGGAATGGAGGAACTCGTGGCGCAGGTCACCCGGATCGCCAACGGCGCCACTGACGAGCGCCCCCTGCCCGACGCTGATGGTGCCGCTTTCGAAGTGGTAGCTCCCACCCACGCCGTCGCGCTGCAAGGGATCGTAGAACACCGGAACACCTTGCTGCGAGGCAGCCTCGATGATTTGACCAGCGGCGCCCGGCCCGGACTTCAGCACGACGACAGTGCGTTCGCGCACCAAGCCCGGCTGAGCGTCGTAGCCCAGTTGCTGGAGGGCCGCGGCGGCCTGCGTCACGAACTGCTGGGTGCGCTCAGGCGTGGCGTCGCGCGCCAGTGCCTGCTGCTGCGAAGCCAGCTCCTGCAGGACGGCGAGGTCGGATTCAATCTTGTTGATCCGTGCCTCGCGCTGGGCGGGAGTTTCCGCCTGACGCATGGCCGGCTCGTGCCCGCCGGAAGCAGCCGAGGGCGTCGCAGGTGTGGCAGGCGCCACCGGACCGTCACCCTGCACCGGCCCATCAATGGCCGACTGGCTTGCCTGCTGGGCCGGCAGCGTCCCTTGCTGCTGCTGCAGGCGATCCAGGCGGTTCAGCAGCTCGTCGCGCATGCCGCGTGTCGGGGCGCCCGGCGTCAGTTCCGAATCGATCGGCACCACACGGCCGTCTGGCGTCAGCAGGTAGTTGCCCGGCCAGTTGTCCGTGGGCTGCACATTGCCGGCCTTGAAGCGGTCGAACAACTCGTTCAAGGCGTCGACGTGCTGCTGCGTGATCGGGAACGGCGGCCTGTTCGTCAAGGGCACGCCGCCCTCCACCAGCTGCATCCCCACGGCCGCACGGCCGTCCGGCAACGTCACGTCGCCGAGGTAGCGCGGGCCGCCATAGGGCTCCAGGTCGCGCACGGCCTGGCGCTCGCGCGCCAGCGCATCCACGTAGGCCGAGCCTTCCAGGCCGCGGGACAGCTTGGGTGCCTTGGCCGCGAAGGTGTTACCGGCCGCGTCCTTCACCACCAGGATGTCATTGGCCAGACCGGTGTTGTTGTTGAGTTGCTGCCCCGTCAGGGTGACCAGAGAGCGAGCCGCCCCCGCCGTCTGGTCTGCTTCAGGCGTTGTGGCTGAGCCAGCACTGTGCGTATCGGCCCTCTCGGGCACGCTCTCGTAGAGACCAAATCCGGCCCATTGCTGCGAGATCGCCTGGACGCGGTCGGCCAGCGCATTGACACGTGCGGACCATTCGGCTGGCAACGCATCGGCCAGTTGACGAACCTGACCAGCGATGTCGGTATCCAAGGCCTCCCGGCCGGCGCGAACGAAGTCCTCACCACCTTTCCGGCCATAGGTGGGAGCCATGCGGCGCAGCAGCTCCGTCCGCGCAGCAAACTCATCAACAATTTCGCGATGGCCAGCACTGGCCAGGTCGCGCCAAAGTGTCCGGTCGTCCTTGGCAAAGCTGTCGGCTTCAGCGCGTGCCGCGTCGGAGAAGTCCTGCTTTGCCTGCTCGGCGGCCTGGGCTTGCTGGAAGCGCTGTTCAATCAGGGCCTGTCGCTCATTGGGGTCCAGCAGCGTGAACGGCTGGTCCAGCTTCGCCGCAACGGTTTGGGAATCGACGACAGAAATGGTGATCGGGTCGATCCAGGCACGCACGGCACCCTCGCTGTCGAACAGGAAATTGTTCCGGTTTTCATCGACGATGACGCGGTAGCCCGGTGTCTTCTCCATATCGACCGGATCGTGCAGCGAAGCACCGAGCGCCTCGTTGACGCTGCGCAGCGAATCGTTCATCGCCCGGGTCGCGCGGGCTTGCGCAGCGACCGACAACTGGTCGAAGGTCAAGCCTTCCATATAGGGTTGCTGAACGACGCCTGGCTGCTCCAGCTTCATCGGCGGTATCACGTCGCCAAGCTCGGATTTATTCCTGATCCAGTTGTTGACTTCGACCATGCGTTGAGCGATGGCGACACGTTCGGCCTCGCTCAACACGTGCGCACTCTCGGTGCCAGTGAATTGCTCAGACTGGACTTCCTTGAAAACGGATTTCCCGTCGGTGGTGACGCTGAATTGCGCGCCCTGGCCCAGGAATCTGAGTTCTCCTGCCGAATCTGATGACGAAAGGTTGCCCGTGCCTGAGGGGCGTTCGCTGCCCTGCTCTTGCACCGTTGTGGGCTGCGCCACCGACCCGTGGGGCTCGCCCGCCTCGGCCGTCGCTGGACCGGGCATGGGGGATGCCAGCAGGGCCACAGGTTCCGGCTGCACAGCCGTCGCCCCACCCGTTGCCGGGGCGGCGACCGTGTTCACGCTCACGGGGCCCTGCAGCGCTGGAATGTCAGAGGCCGGCACATACACACCGTCGCTGCCTTTCACCATGCGCTGCGTCGGGCCCATGCCTTCGCCGTCATTGACCAGGGTCCATTCACTCGTTCCCGGCCGCGCTGTCCCTTCAGAGCCCGTCGCCGCGGGACGTGGTCCCAGGCCCGCCAGCCCTGCGGTCGTGCCACCCGTGAGCTTGCCCACGAACCAGCCCTGGGCCATGCTCTCGCCCACCCCATCCAGCATGTCCTGGTTCGGGTTGACGTTGTTGCGCAGTGCCCAGTTCTGCCCCAGTTGCTCGCCGCCGCTCTGCACCGTCTCGGTCAGGCCCTCGGTCAGGCCGCCCTTCAGCGTGCGCGACACCCATGAGCTGCCCTCGCCGATGACCTTGCCCAGGTACTTGCCGCCCACCAGGTTGGTTGCCGCGTCCGCCGCACCGGCCGCCAGGCCCGACTCCTGGCCTGCCTGCGACGCCAGGAACACCCGCGCCGACTCCGGGGCATAGCCCTGCGCCAGCAGCGACTGGTACCTCGGCGACTGCGCGAATTCGCTCAGCGGCTTGTTCTCCACCTCCACCTGCGTGCTGATCGACTGCTGGGCATAGCCGACCGCGCCTTCCGACGCCGCGCCGAACTTCGCCGCCGTGCTGGCCGCCGCCTCGATCCGCGCCGCCGTGGCCGCTTCCGTCGTCGCCCCTGCGAGCAGCGCGCCCTTCTCCGCCTGCAGCGAGGCGCCGCGCGAAACGTACGCCGTCGCCGCCAGGGCAGCCGTGGCCGGCAGCGAGTTCAGCGCATCGCCCACCACTTTCACTGGCGACAGGTACGCCGCTTTGTCCGTGTCGGTGGTGAAGTATTCGAGGTTGCCGTACTTCGCCTTGGCCTCGGGCGACAGCGTCGCCATCACCTGCTGCGCCTCCTGCGCCTGGTTGCGCGCGAACCGCGACAAGCCCGTCGCCAAGCTCTCATCGCGCATCCGCTTCAGGCCCGCCGGGTCGTCCTTGTACAGCACCGCCAGGTCCGCGTCGCTGATCGTGAACGGGTTGACCGCGTCCACCAGCCTCGCCCCCGCCGCCAGCAGGTTGTGCCCCCCCGACACCAGCGACTTGTTCAGGTACTCCAGCTCCGACTGCGCCTTGTTCTCCGGGTTCGCCCACTGGTTGAGCGCTGACGTGCGCTGGTTCAGCCCCTGCATGATCTGGGCCGCGTCCTCCTTCTGGCCAAACAGCGTCGCCAGCGTCGCCGCGCCCGTGCTCAACTTGCCGTCCACGTTGCTGAGCAGCGACGCCACACCCGTCTTCACCGTTTCCGCGCTGAACAGCCCCGCCTCTTCCCTGAGCTTCGACGGCGTGCCTGCACCGGAACCCAGCGACGACATCGGGTCATAGGTCAGCCCCGCGTTGAAGCTGCCCGGAATCGGCGACAGCACCGGCGTCTGACCGGGGTTGAATGCAGCCCCGTTGAAGCTGATCCCGCTGGCGTTGTCCGCGGCAGCACGGGCCTCGTTGGCCTTCGCGGCCCGCTCGGCCGCCGCCTGCGCCGCGGCCGCCCGGTCCCTGGCGTCTGCCGAGATGAACGAGCCGCCCCGCTTGAGGTTCGCGTTGCTCAGGTCCGGAAGCGTCACGTCATCGCCAGTCATCAGCATCGTGGTGCGGGCGCCGTTGGCCTGCGCCAGCGCCAGCGCATAGCGCTCGTCGCCGTAGTACTGCTTCGCCAAGCGGGCCCAGGAGTCCCCTGACTGCGCCGTGACCACCATCGGTCCGCTGGCTGCCGCGCGATCCAGGATGTCCTTCGCCCAGTTGTCGCCATTCAGACCCAGGTCCATGCCGGAACCCAGGGTTTGGCCGAACAGTCCCGATCCCAACGTTGGCGCAGCCAGGCCAAACGTGGGGGTGCTCCCCAGGCCGCTGGCTTGCCCGGACGTCACAGGGGCCTGCGGCTCCGTGGTCGCCGGCGCTGCCGGTTCCTGTGTGGAGGCATTGTCGGTTGTCGTGGGGCTCGACGTCGTCGTGGCGGGCGGACTGCCCGCCGTGCTGCCGGACGTCGTGTTGTCGGAAGCTGACCCGGTGGTCGCCGGCGCCGTTGTGGCCAGTGTGCCCGTCGCGGGCGTCGTCGAGGTCGGGTTCACCTTCCCGACCGCAGCGGCCGTGGTGGCCCCTGTCGCCGCTGCAGTGGGCAGCCATCCCTTCACCGTGTCCGACACATAGTCGCCCACGTAGCTCTTGGCCACCGATTCCAGCACCGCGTCGCCGTGGCCGCCGCTGCTCACGGCGG
>CBINPE010000060.1:0-27245 GCA_966252435.1 uncultured Burkholderiales bacterium
AAGACCAGCAGCTACACGCGCCACCACGTCAACATCACCATGACGCAGGCCAAGGCCGTGAGCAACTACACGAACTCGATCCTGGCCAACATGGAAGCCACCGACGACGGCTACGACGAGGCCCTGCTGCTCGACGCCTCGGGCTTCGTGAGCGAAGGCGCGGGCGAGAACCTGTTCGTCATCAAGAACGGCGTGGTCTACACGCCCGACCTGTCCGCCGGGGCGCTCAACGGCATCACGCGCAACACGATCTTCGCGATCTGCGCCGACCTGGGGCTCAAGCTGGTGGAAAAGCGCATCACGCGCGACGAGGTCTACATCTGCGACGAGGCCTTCTTCACCGGCACGGCCGCCGAGGTCACCCCGATCCGCGAACTGGACCGCATCACCCTGGGCGCGGGCTCGCGCGGGCCCATCACGGAAAAGATCCAGTCCGCCTTCTTCGACATCGTCAACGGCCGCAATCCCAAGTACGCGGAGTGGCTGACCGCGGTCTGAACCGGCCGCTGACGCGCATCACGTTCCTTTCCTCTATGAGCACTTCCTCCTCTCCTTCCGCTTCCGCGGTCGAAGTCACCGCCCATGACCTGCAGGGCCACGGCGTGATCGCCTGCCCCAACCCGAAGATGACCCTGTGGAGCAACCACCCCCGGGTCTTCATCGACGTGGCCTCGGAGGGGCAGGGCAAGTGCCCCTACTGCGGCACCGTGTACCGGTTGAAGCCAGGGGAGCGCGCCGCCCACTGAAGGGATTGCAGGCGTGCAGTGCGTCTATGCCGAACTCCGGCGCATGGCGCGACAGAAAATGCGCGGAGTGTGCGGACCACACGCTGCATCCCACCGGCCTGGTCCATGAGGCCTACCTGCAGCTGTCGGATGGCGGGGTGCGGGGCCCCCTGAACTCGCGGGCGCAATTCTTTGCCTTGGCATCCGCGCTCATGCGCCACATCCTCGTGGACCACGCGCGAGCCCGCCTGGCAGCCAAGCGGGGAGGAGGCTGTCCCGTGGGGCAGCTCCTCCGACGCGCAAGCGCACGCGTGCCAGCACTGCGGACTTCAACCGCTGGGGCAAGGCCGATAGGTGCTGGCAATCGCCCCAGTTAAGCCGATCAATTTATTTTTACAACCTCGGGTTCTTCTTTTTCGCCTCAGTGAAGGAGGCGTCCTGCACCCATGGGTGCCTCCGGTAAGGATCGAACGCCTTCATCCATTTTGTGAGGGGCCTTGCCCCCAAGCATAGAAAAAGAGGAGATCACCATGTCGTTGTTGAAGAAACATGCCCCCGTGCGAAACCCACGTTCCTGGCCTGTCGTGACGGCTCTGGCCGCTGCCGCCTGGACACTCTTCCTGCCAGGCTGCGGAGGTGGCGGAGACGACACGGCGCAAGAAGCGCAGTCGCCAGCCGCGTCGGCCAGCGAGCCGGACACGGCCGCGCAGTCCACGGCTGTCGAGCCGGGCACGGTGGTGGGCGATCCGCCTGTGGCGGCAGAGGCCGCGCAGGCCAACGAGTCGCCGGCCGTGCTCAAGGAGCTCGGCCTGGAGGCCCTGTCTGTCCAGCAATACAGTGCCTTGTCCTCAGGGCCGCCTTGCGGATTGGTGCCTGGCAACCAGTGGCTGGCGCGGGCGGGGGGCAGCAACAGCGATCCCCTGAACATGATCCTGTGCTTCCGCAACGTCACGTGGAACGAGGTGTTCAAAGGCCTGTCCGACCTGCCCGGGCGTTCATTTGACCGGGCCTGGCCCTTGCCAGATGTGAAAGGGCCCTGGCGCCGCGTCTACGACCCGGTCGACTTTCCCCTGTTCCGAGGCAATCACTGCACCAACGGGGTCTCGGCGCAGTACGGCACCACGGCTTGGCGCACCCAGGAGTTCTCGGCCCGCGAGAACGGGTGCGGCTCGGTGCTCTGGACCGGCGTGAATCACTTCCGCCTTTGGGGGTCCGGCAATTCCGCCGTGCTGGCCGTGTCGACCGAAAGGCCGTGCGGGCTGAAGCACTGCATCGTGAGCTTCAACGGGGGACGCGATCTGCTGGCGGCGCAACTGTCCACCGTCGCCGCCCGGCTGCGCCTGAACATGGCCAGCAGCCTGTATGACACCGGGCACTCGGGGAGCATCCGGCAACCGGACGGGTCGAATGTCGGCTACGACGGGAAGGTCATGGTGATCGCACTGACCCGTTGACCCGCTGGCCAGGGCTCAGCTGCTCAGCTTGCCCATGTACAGGATCGGCCCCGTCGGTGCGCCGGTGGTCGATCCGCCAGCGGGCTCCAGACTCACGGCCAGGGCCTTGGTGCCCAGCGGCACGCGGCCCTTGTGAACCACCGTGGGGTCCTTGGCGGAGATCAGGCCCAGCGAGCGGGGGGCGCCCTCGGCGGGCACGGCCCAAAGCTCCAGCGCGCGATCGGCCTGCAGGCTGACCGGCGTGAGGGGACGCGTGACGACGGCGCGGCCGTCGCTGCTGATGCCGGCCACGAAGCTGGCCGGCACGCCAGCCGCCGGGGTGGCCGCATCGAGCACCACCACCATCGGCGGCTGCACCTCGGCGGGCCACATCACGCGCAAGGCCAGTGCCAGCGCAGCGACCGTGGCCAGCGCCGAGGCGCCTTGCCACAGGCCGAGCTGCTGCCACCAGCGCGTCCTGGCCGGGGCGGGCGCCAGTCCCAGGCGTGCGCTGATGCCCTGCCACACGGCCGGCGGTGGCGTGACCGGCGCCACGCTCAGCGTCATCGGCATCAGCCGGGCCTCCCAGCGGCGCACCGCGGCGCGCAGCACCGGGTGGGCCGGCAGCAAGGCCTCCAGGCGGCGCCGAGCGGCACCTCGCAGCGCGCCGCTCACGTAGTCGGCGGCCAGGCGTTCAGCAAGTTCGGGGCGGCTGTAGTCCATCGTCAGCGGGCCTCCCGTTGCAGGGCGGCATCCAGGCAGTCCTTCAGGGTGAGAAGGGCGCGGCGCACCCAGCTCTTCACGGTGCCCAGGGGCTGGCGCAGCTGCTCGGCCACCTCGGCATGGCTCAGCCCATCGTAGAACGACAAGGCCACGCTCTGCTTCTGCTGGGCGCTCAGGCCCTGCATGCAGCGCGCCAGTGCACGCGCGTCGGCGGCCCGGCTCAGCAGCTCGAGCGGGCCCGGCCCTTCGTCCGCAAGATGCTCCAGCCAGGTCTCGTCCGCCTGGCCCTCGGCATCCAGCGGTGGGGGGGCGGTGTGCCCCTGCGGCTGGGCCTGGCGCCGCCGCAGGGCGTCGATGGCCTTGTTGCGGGCGATGCTGGTGAGCCAGGTCAGCGGCTGGCTCTGCGCCGCATCGAAAGTGGAGGCTGCACGCCACGCATTCACAAACACCTCCTGCAGGATGTCCTCCGCTTGAGCGCGGTCCCGGTGGATACGCAGGATCACCCCGAACAGATGCGCGCTGGTCTTGTCGTACAGCTCGGCGAAGGCCCGCCCGTCGCCCAGGCCGGCGCGGGCCAGCAGGGCCGAGAGTTCACGGCTGCGTTCGGACCAGTCCTCGAGGGAAGCGCGCATGGGCGGCAGGCGGAGCAGGCGGTGGGCGGAGCCGCGATTCTAGGTCGTGCCCGCAGGGGCCGTGGGGTTGAGGCCGGCCGCCAGGGTGCGCCGCCGCAGTGCGCTCCGTACAATCACCCGCTCCGACTTCCCATCCGTGTCGCCTGCCATGATTTCGCGAGAGTTCGTGCTGACCCTGTCCTGCCGGGACACCCAGGGCATCGTCTATGCGGTGTCGGGCGCCCTGTATGACGCGGGCTGCAACATCGTCGACGCCCAGCAGTTCAGCGATGTGCAAAGCAGCGACGGCACGGGCCTGTTCTTCATGCGCGTGCATTTCGAAGCGCCCGAGTCACTGGCTGACAACGAGTCCCTGCAGGCCTTGTTCAAGCCCGTGAGTGAGCGCTTCCAGATGGATGCCCGCTTCCATGCCCTGGCGCACCGCCCCCGGCTGCTGCTGATGGTCAGCCAGCATGGACACTGCCTCAACGACCTGCTGTTCCGCCAGCGCAGCGGCCAGCTGGCGGTGGACATCGCGGCCATCGTCAGCAACCACGAGGAGTTCGCCGACCTCGCCGCCAGCTACCGCATTCCCTTCCACCACCTGCCGCTGCGGGCGGGGGCGCCCCTGCTGGTCAAGCGGGCGCAGGAGCAGGAGGTGGAGGCCCTGGTGGGCAGCCTGTCCGTCGACCTGGTGGTGCTGGCCCGCTACATGCAGATCCTGAGCGCCGAGATGTGCGAGTTCCTGAAGGGGCGCGCCATCAACATCCACCACAGCTTCCTGCCCAGCTTCAAGGGCGCCAAGCCCTACTACCAGGCGCACGACCGGGGGGTCAAGCTGATCGGCGCCACCGCCCACTACGTGACCTCCGAGCTGGACGAGGGGCCCATCATCGAGCAGGACGTGGCCCGGGTCGACCATTCCCTCAGCCCCGAGGACTTCACCGCCGTCGGGCGCGACGTCGAGAGCGTGGTGCTGGCCCGCGCCGTGCGCTGGCACGTCGAGCACCGGGTGCTGATGAACGGCCACAAGACCGTGGTGTTCCGCTGAACGAACACCCATGTCGCACGTCTTTGCCTCCCTCTCCGCGTCCGATTCGCCCGAAGAGGTGGAGCAGATGTTCTACGACGCGCTGCGCCGCGCCCAGATCGATGCCCTGATGGCCGTGTGGGCTGACGAGGACGACATCCTGTGCGTGCACCCCGGTGGCCCGCGCCTGGTGGGTGCCTCGGCCATCCGTGCCAGCTTCGAGGCGGTGTTCGCCAACGGCGGGCTGCCGGTGCGGGTCGAACAGGTGCACCGCGTGCACACCGCCACCGCCGCCGTGCACAGCGTGCTGGAGCACCTGCAGCTGGTCACCGACGAGGGCACGCGCTCGGCCTGGGTCGTGGCCACCAACATCTACGTCCTGGGCGCGCAGGGCTGGCGCCTGCTGGCCCACCACGCCAGCCCGGCCGACGCGCTCGACATCTCAGGACTGCATGCGGGGCCGCCGGTCCTGCATTGAGTCACCCTGGGCAGGCCGATGTCCGCCGTCGTCGCCGCTGATCCTGCCGCCGCGCTCGCGCCGCCGGCGTGGCTGTCATCCGCCCGCGGCTGGGCCGGCCATGCGCAGACCCTGTGGGGTGCCCTGCTGGCACGCCGGGTGGCGCAGCAGCCCCCGGCCTTCCGGCGCGAGCGCTGGACCACGCCGGACGGTGACTTCATCGACGCCGACTGGCACGAGCCGGCGGGGATCGCGGCGGATGCGATCGCGCAGGCGCCGCTGCTGGTTCTGTTCCATGGGCTGGAGGGCTCGTCCCGCAGCCATTACGCCCAGGCCTTCGCCGATGTGTGTGCCCGGCGCGGCTGGCGGTTCGTGATGCCGCATTTCCGGGGCTGCTCGGGAACCCTGAACCTGGCGCCCCGGGCCTACCACTCGGGCGATTTCGAGGAGATCGGCTGGATGCTGGCGCGCTGCCGCCAGGCCCACGGGGCCGGGGCGCCGATGTGGGCGGCCGGGGTCTCACTGGGCGGCAATGCCGTGCTGCGCTGGGCCCAGGAGGCCGGCACCGAGGCCGCGCGCTGCGTGAAAGGGGTGGTGGCGCTGTCGGCCCCGCTCGACCTGGCGGCCAGCGGCCAAGCCCTGGGCCGGGGCTTCAACCGCCAGGTCTACACGCGGGTGTTTCTGCGCTCCCTCAAGCCCAAGGCCTTGCGCCTGCTGGCGCGCCATCCGGGCCTGTTCTCGCGCGAGGCGCTGCTGGCCGTGCGCGACCTGCACGATTTCGACGATGTGTTCACCGGTCCCCTGCATGGCTTCCGGGGGGCCGACGACTACTACGCCCGGGCCTCGGCCCGGCCCCATCTGCATCGGCTGGCGCTGCCGGCGCTGGTGCTCAATGCCTTGAACGATCCCTTCGTGCCGGCCGCGTCGCTGCCGGGCGCGGCCGAGGTGGGGCCAGGGGTGCAGCTGTGCCAGCCCGCCCACGGGGGGCACGTGAGTTTCGTGGGCGGCCGCTGGCGGGCCCAGGTGCTGGGCCTGCCCGAGGCCGTGCTGGACTGGATGCAAGGCCATGGATGAGATGGTGCGCGCCGCGCTGCGCAAATGGCCCAACGTGCCCGCCTGCTTCGGCTGGCTGGGGCTGGACGCGCGCGGCGACTGGTACATGCGCGACGGCCCCGCGCAGGCGGCCGGCCCGTTTCCACAGAGCAAGGGCAGCCGCATCGAGCATGAAGGGCTGCGCGCCTTCATCGGACGCAACTACCTGGCTGACCCGCAGGGCCGCTGGTATTTCCAGAACGGCCCGCAGCGGGTCTACGTGGAGCTCGAGGCGACACCGTGGGTGTGGCGGCTGCAGACGGGCAGCGCCGGTGCAGCACCCGGGCTGTGCAGCCACACCGGCCGTCCCGCCGTGTTCGAGGCGGCCTGGGAGGACGAGGCTGGCCGCCTGCTGCTGTCCACCGACCTGGGGCTGGGCCTGGTGCACACGCAGGACATGGTCGTGGCGGCCGACGCCGTGCTGGCGGGGCTCTGGGAGCCTCAGCCGGTGCGGTTCAGCGCGCTGTTGCAGCGGTTCGGCTGCGTGCGCAGCCCGCAGGAAGAAGCGAAGACCTCCCCCGCCTGAAAGGCCCGCTGCCGCTTACTTGACGGTGTTGACCATGTAGGTGACGACGGCCTTGATCTCGTCGTCGCTGGCCTGCGAGCCGCCTTTGGGCGGCATGCCGCCCTTGCCCTTGATGGCGCTGGCCGTCAGGCCGTCCACGCCCTGGGCCAGGCGCGGGGCCCAGGCTGCCTTGTCGCCCAGCTTCGGCGCGCCCGCCACCCCGGTGGCGTGGCAGACGGCACAGGTCGATGCGTACAGGGCTGGCGGCTCGGCCGCAGCTGCAGCAGGCGCGGCCGGCTTGGTCTCGGCCGGGATCACCACGGCCGGGGCTGCCGCCGCAGCCGGGGCCGTCGCGCTGGCGGCAGCAGCCGGTGCCGCGGGGGCCTTGGGCTCCTCGAACTTGGCGCCCGCGGCATTGGCCATGTACACCACGCCGCGGCCCACTTCCACGTCGCTGAAGTCACCGCCGCCCTGGGCTGGCATGGCGCCCTTGCCCTTCAGCGCCGAGCGCAGCAGGGCCTCATAGCCGGTCTTGATGCGGGGAGCCCAGGCGGCCGTGTCACCGAACTTTGGCGCGTTGGCCAGGCCGGTGGCGTGGCAACTGCTGCACTGCGCGGCGTAGACCTGCTCGCCGGTCCTGAGCACCTTCGGCGTGGAGGGATCATCGATCTTGACGTGCCCGACGCGCTGGATGCGCTCGGCCACGGCCTGCGGCTCCAGGGCCCGGCTGCCGACGGCATCACGGTTGTCGGCAGCGACGAAGTTCACCAGCAGCCCGATCACCCCGATTGGCACCACGAACCCGAACACCACGGCTGTGATCAACTGCTTGGGGGTCTTGATGGGCCCTTCGTGGGCGCTTTCGGAAGAATCGTCTTGATGGCTGTGATCGCTCATGGAATCCTCAACATGGCCGTGCAAAGTGCGCGGCTCGCTTTGTTTGTGGGTCTGCAGACGGTCTCGCGGGCCTTCGCGGGCCACCTGTTCGAGGGAGACAGCGCGCGAAAGCCGCAAATTATAGGTGCGGCACACCCCCGCCACTGTGGCATCCAGCCCGACGCAGTTAGAATCCCGGCGTTGCATTGCACCCGTAGCTCAATGGATAGAGTACTGCCCTCCGAAGGCAGGGGTTGCTGGTTCGATCCCAGCCGGGTGCGCCAATCCCTTCTTCTGCTCCACCGTTCCCCCCTTCCTCCCCGCTGACCTCCGCTTGCCGTGCCTTTGGCTTGGCTGAAGCTTGGCCGCCTACGCTGTGCGTGTCGTTGTCCTTCACGTCACAGCCCATGTCTGATCCCATCCGCCGCCATGTCCTCAAGGGACTGGCCTGCGCCATCGGCGCCGCCGTCCTGCCCGGTTGCTCGAGCCCGCACGCTGCCGCCGTCCCGGCCACCCTTCCGGGCGACAGCGAAGCCGCGCTGTCCCAGTTGGATGCCTGGCTCCGCGAACAGGGCCGCGCACATCGCAAGGCCAATCTCAGCATGGCGGTGCTGGAAGGCGAGCGCATCGTCTGGTCGGGCGGGCTGGGCCTGGCCGATCCGCGCCAGGGCCTCGCGGCGACGGCCCACACCCGCTACCGCGCCGGCTCCATCTCCAAGGTCCTGACCGCCATGGCGGCGATGCAGCTGGCCGAGCGCGGCCTGCTGGACCTGGACGCTCCCCTGGAAGCGGCCCTGCCGACCTTCCGCATGCGCAGCCGCTTCGCCAGCGCGCTGCGGGTGACCCCGCGCCTGATCATGTGCCACCGCGCCGGCCTGCCCTCGGACGCCATGCAAGGCATGTGGACCGACGCACCCGTCAGCATGCTGCAGCAGGTCGCCCTTCTGAGGGACGAGCATCTGGCTTTCCCGCCGGGAGCGCTCTATGCCTACTCCAACGTGGGCTTCACCCTGCTGGGCGCGGCCATCGAGCACCTCACCGGCACGCCCTTCGAGCGCTGGATGCAGTCGCAATGGCTCGACCCGCTGGGCATGCAGGCTTCCTCGTTCGAGATCGCACCGCCCGCCGGGCCGCTGGCGGCCCTCGCCCTGGATGCCCAGGGGGCCGTGGTGCAGGAGCACGGCCTGCGTGACATCGCCGCCGGCGGGTTGAACACCACGGTCATGGACCTGCTCCAGGTCGCGCGCCTGTGGTTCGCGCAGGGTTGCCTCCAGGGCCGCCACTTCCTCTCGCCGGACAGCATGGCGCAGATGCAGCGGCCCCAGCACCCCGAGGCGCTGGTGGACGTCGCGAGCGTCGGCCTGGGGTGGCATCTCCTTACCGACGAACTGGCAGGGGTGGGGCCGCTCCTGTGGCACAGCGGCGGCACGCAGCACCACCAGGCGCAGCTCATGCTGCTGCCCCAGTTGCAGTTGGCGGTGGCCGTGATGTCCAGCGCCGACGCGGCCGGCGAGTGGCCGCAGGAGGCCGCGCTCAAGGCCCTGGCGCTGATGGTCGGCGCGCGCACCGGCGCGGACCCGGTCAGGCCGCTGCCCCAGGAGGAAGACCCCGCCCACCCGGCTGCCGCCCTGTCTGCGTACCCGGGGTACTACGACACGTCCCTGGGTGTGGTGCGGATCGACAGCGACGGCCGCCAGGCGCATGTGGAGATGGGCAAGCAGTTGCAGTTCGTGCCCCAACCCTCGGGCTATGTCCGCCTGCGCTATCGCTTCCTCGGCTTGTTCCCGGTCGACCTCGGGACGCTGGGCGACATGGTGTTCACGCCGCACAGCGAACCCGACGGCCAGGTGTGGCTGCTGGCACGCAGGAAAGGTCGCTTCGTCCTGGCGGGCACGCGCTTGGCGCCCGTTCCGATCCCGCCCTCGTGGCAGGAGCGGCTGGGCCGCTGGCGCTACCAAGGCGGCGACCCCTTCCTGCAGACGCAGGTCCGGGACATCGACCTGCGCGAGGAGGCCGGCCTCTTGCTGGTCGAGGCCGAGGGAGAGGGCGGTCGCATGCGTCTGGCACTCGCGCCGGTGGGGGACGGGGAGGCTGTCGTGCGCGGGTTGGGCCGAGGGCGGGGTGCGACAGTGCGGGTCACAGGGGAGGGGCGGGATACGGTGCTCACTTACAGCGGCATGCGATTCGTGCGCCTGGCGGGCACCTGAGCCGCGTGCGCGGCGGCCCCTGCGGGAGATTCCGAGGATGGGCGCGTGTGACGTTTTGAGTAGGCGCACCCCCCTTGTTTCATGGCCCCCGCAGGCCGTTTTCGAGTACTGCGCCAAAGCGTGAGATATGGCCAAGCCAAGGGCCAAACAGTGCCCCCGCGGGGCGGCATTTCAAGCGACCATTTCACCCCATGCCGCACGACACTGAGGACACACGAATGTCATCCGATCGCGGTACACACGAGCCGGCGGTCATGGCCTGTCCAGGGGAAGAAAAATGGCAAAGATTTTGGGTTGGTTGGTGGGTTGGATGCCGCGTCGTTCGGGCGCGGCGCAAGGCCGGGATCCCGAGGACCTGAGCACGACCTTCGGCGTGGAGGCGGCCTTCGCGCCCACCCGGCCGGTGCCGGCCGAGCAGCACACGGCGCCCGCGCCGCTGGACACGGACTGGGCCATCCACCGGCTGAACAGCCGCTCCACCCGCTGACGGGCGGCAGGGGGGCCTTGGGCCGCCGCCGTGCAGGGTTTTGCGAGGGAGGGGCGTCCTAGAATCGCGCCCATGCCCCATCCCGAATTCACCTGCAGCGTGGCGGTCAGTCCGCTGCCCGAGCAAACCGACGCCAGCGCCAACCAGTTCGCCTTCGCCTACACGGTCACGATCGTCAACACAGGCGACATCGCGGCGCAGCTGATTGCCCGCCATTGGGTGATCAGCGACACGAACGGCCACACCGAGGAGGTGCGGGGACTGGCGGTGGTGGGGCACCAGCCCCTGCTGCAGCCGGGCGAGCGCTTCGAGTACACCAGCTGGACCCGCATCAACGCACCCAGCGGCAGCATGCGCGGGCGCTTCTTCTGCATGACGGAGGAGGCCGAGGCGTTCGAGGCGCCGGTTCCGGAGTTCGCCCTGGCCCTGCCCTCGGCATTGCACTGAAGGCAGGAAGCCCCCACCATGCGTGAAGGCCTCAGCCGTCCCTGCCGCGCGGCGCGGTCGGTTCGCGGGCCTGTGCAACTTCCTGTCCACCTGATTCGGGGCGGTGCCCGCGTTCCCCGCGGCGCCGCCCCGAGAACATCGTCCACCAGACCATGAAGATCAGCAGTGCCAGCGCACCCAGCGCTTCCAGGAACATCAGCAGCATGTGGTGGTGTCTCCCAGTGCAGGCGGTGTCGAGACCGTGGATTCTAGGCGGCCTGCTGGGGCTGGCCTGGCTGGGTGGTTGCACCAGCGTGGAGCTGACACCGCTGGCGCCGCCACCTTCAACGCCACCAGCGCAACAGTCCCAGCCCCCGCAAGGGCCGCCCCAGCCACCCGCGTCCCTGGCGGGAGAGCGCAACGCCACGCCGGCCACGCCTGCTCCCCCGGTGCCGGTGGCCCCTGTGGCGCCGGAGCTGGCGCCCGGGGCGACCACCCAGGCGGTGGCGCCCGCGCCGGAGACGGTGACACTGGCGCCGCTGCCCGCCCCGCCGGCGCCGCCGCCGGGAACGTCGACCTGGCTGCGGCCGCGCGCGCGGTGGGTGCCGGTCACGTGGTCGGACCTGCCGGGCTGGCAGAGCGACCGCACCCTGGAGCTGTGGCCGGCCCTGCTGCGCGGCTGCGACAAGCCGCTGCCGGCCTGGCAGGCGGTGTGCGTCGCGGCCGGCAGCCTGCCGCCGCAGAACGACGCCGACACGCGGCAGTGGCTGCAGCAGCACCTGCAGCCCTACCGCATCGAGTCGCCCGAGGGGGCCAGCGAGGGCCTGATCACGGGCTACTTCGAGCCCCTGGTGCAGGCGCGCCGCAAGCCCGACGCGCACCACCGCGTGCCGCTGTACGGCCCGCCGCCCGACCTGGGGCTGCGCCGGCCCTACTGGACGCGCCAGCAGCTGGAATCGCTGCCCGAGGCGCGCCGCAGCCTGCGCGGCCAGGAGCTCGCCTATGTGGCCGATCCGCTGGATGCGCTGGTCCTGCAGATCCAGGGCTCGGGCCGGCTGCAGCTCACCGAGCCCGACGGCCGGCGCCGCTGGGTGCGGCTGGCCTTCGCCGCGCACAACGACCAGCCCTACAAGTCGGTGGGGCGCTGGCTGATCGAGCAGGGCGAGATCACCGCGGCGCAGGCCTCCTGGCCCGCCATCAAGGCGTGGGCACACCAGCATCCCGGCCGCGTGCAGGAGATGCTGTGGGCCAATCCGCGGGTCGTGTTCTTCCGCGAGGAGGTCCTGCCCGATCCGCGGCTCGGGCCGAGCGGGGCACAGGCCGTGCCGCTCACGCCGGGCCGTTCGATCGCGGTCGATCCGCAGAGCATTCCCTACGGCACGCCGGTGTGGCTGGACACCACCGAGCCGCTCAGCCAGACGCCGCTGCGCCGCGTGGTGATGGCCCAGGACACGGGCGGCGCCATCACCGGGGCGGTGCGGGCCGACTACTTCTGGGGCTGGGGTGAACAGGCCGAGCAGCAGGCCGGGCGCATGAAGCAGCCGCTGCGGCTGTGGGCCCTGTGGCCGCACCAGAGCCGCCCGCCCGGTGCCAGCGAGGTCGAGGTGGCACGCGGGCGGCCCTGAGGCCACCAGCTCAAGGAACGGTGCGCGGCGGCAGCAGGCATTTCATGAGCAGGATGGCGCCGGCCAGCAGCAGGGTCACCAGGTTGGCAACCACGATCGGCCAGGCCCTCAACACCAGGCCATAGCCGAGCCACAGCGCCACGCCCGCGGTGAACAGGGCGTACATGCCCAGCGAGATGCCGCGCACGTCCCGGGTGCGCAAGCTCAGCCAGGCCTGCGGCACGAAGGCGGACGTGGTCAGGCAGGCGGCGGCGTAGCCGAGCCAGGCGGTCCAGTCGATGCCGTCCATGTGGAAGAGGAATGCGTACTTCATGAGGATGGGGGAAAGCGGGAGAGGCGAGGAAGGGGCAAGCCTCAGCGCGTGAGGGCGCCGAGCGGGACGGTGCGGCCCTCCCGACTGCTGCGGTAGGCCGCGTCGATGACCTGGATGACCCGGGTGGCCTCTTCGGCGGACACCGGCACGGGCCGGCCCTGGGTGAGGGCCTCGACCACGCCGGCGTAGTAGGCGAGGTAGTTGCCGGGCAGGGTCTGGACCCGGCAGGCCACCGGCAGGCCCTGGGGCCCCGGCTGCGTGAGGATCCCGGCCGCCTCGGGCGGCTCGACGCCCCAGCCCGGGCCGCCGGGCACGGCGCCAGCTTGCAGCGCCGCTTCCTGGACGTCCTCGCCGTGCTTGCAATAGCTGCCGGCGCTGCCGTGCACGTGGAAGCGCGGCCCGGGCTGGCTCACCAGGGAGCCTGCATGCAGGATAACGCGCACGCCGCCGTGGCGCAGGACCAGGTGGAAGTAGTCGGTCGCCTGGCCCCCGCGGCGCTGGATGCCGATGTCGGCCGTCACCGTGTCCGGCATGCCGAACAGGCACAGGGCCTGGTCGATGAGGTGCGAGCCGAGGTCGTACAGCGTGCCCGCGCCGGGCTGGTCCTGCTCCTTCCAGCGCTGGCGCACCTCGGGGCGGAAGCGGTCGCGTGAGGCGAAGAAGGTGTGTACCTCGCCCAGCCTCCCGGACGCGATGCAGTCCCGCAGGGTGAGGAAATCGCCGTCCCAGCGGCGGTTGTGGAAGACGCTCAGCAGGCGACCGCGCCGCGCTGCCAGGGCCGCCAGCGCGGCGGCCTCGGCGGGGTCCGCGGTGTAGGGCTTCTCCACCACGACGTGCTTGCCGGCCTCCAGGGCCTGGCGGACCAGGACGTGGTGGGTGGGCGTCGGCGTGGCGATGACGACCAGGTCCACGTCGCCGGCCTGCAGGAGCGCCTCGGTCGAGGTGACGGGCAGCTGCGGGAAATCGCGCCGGGCCTCGTCCGGGCGCGGGCTGGCGATGCGGACGAGCTTCAGGCCGGGCGTCTGTGCGATCAAGGGGGCGTGCAGGGTGGCGCCGGCAGCGCCGTAGCCAATGAGTCCGACACCGAAGGTCATGAACTTCTCCTTACTGAACTGGACAGGTGAGGGCAGGGCAGCGCATGGACCCATGCGATGCGTCACGGACTTGGCAACAGGATTCACGTCTGTGTTGGTGGGTCCGTGAGCGGGACTGTAGAGATGCAAGAATGGCTGCACCAGCGATTTTTTCGGACCAATTCACGTGAACAGAATTCACACCATCGCGGCGGCCAGGCAGCAGGCGCGCCGCCGGCTGCCGTCCCTGCACGGCCTGCGTGCCTTCGAGGCCGCGGCCCGCTGCGGCAGCGTCACGCAGGCGGCCGACGAGCTCAACGTCACCCACAGCGCTGTCAGCCACCAGGTGAAGGCGCTGGAGGCCGCGCTCGGCGTCACCCTCATCCGCCGCCAGGGGCGCCGCATCGCCCTGACGGCGGCCGGGCAGGCCTACTACCCGGAGCTGGAGGCGGCCTTCGACCAGATCGCGCAAGCCACGCAGCGCATCACCGCGGCCTCGGTGCGGCCCTCCCTCACCATCAATGTGTGCTCGAGCTTCGCGGTGCGCTGGCTGATCCCGCGGCTGGGCTCGTTCTGCTCGGCACGTCCGCAGGTCGACGTGCGCCTGGCGACCACGGAGAAGATGTTCGAGTTCAACCCGCACCTGTTCGACCTGTCCATCCGCTCACTGACCGACGCCGAGCTGGAGGCGTTGCGCAAGCGGCGCGACTGGGAGGGCGTCGAGACCCGGCCGTTCCTGGACGAGTCGAACTTCCCCGTGTGCAGTCCGGCGCTGCTGCGCGACAAGCCGCTGACACGCCCGGCCGACCTGCGGCGCCACACGCTGCTGCACTCCCGCTCGGCGCCGCATGCCTGGTCGGAGTGGCTGGCGGCGGCGCGCTCGCGCATCGACGCCAGCACCGGCCTGACGTTCGACAACGTGCATTTCACGTTGCAGGCCGCCGCGCGCGGCCTGGGCGTGGCCATCGGCAGCCGGCCGCTGGTGCAGGAGGAGCTGGACAACGGGACGCTGGTGGCGCCGTTTCCGGGCATCGAGTCGGAGTTCGAGCACTACCACGCGATCTACCCCGCGGCATCGAACGCCGTGGCCGGCTTCGTCGAGCTGCGCGACTGGCTGCTGGACGCGGCCCTGGCCGCGCCGCCCGGGCTGCTGGGGCAAGTCCCGGTGGCTGCCGGCGCGGCCGGGCCTTAGCCTCAAGGGTGGGGATGGGCCGGGGCCCCGCCCAGTGCCACCCTGGAATTTCACCGAGCGCACAGATCCGCTGAACAGCAGGAGGTTGGCATGACCCAGCACGACAAAGCACCGCCCAAGACCGAGACCAAGACCGTCCAGGTGGGCGGGGTCTACCTCGAGGTGCCCCGGAGCAGCTCGTTGGGCGAGTCGATCGCGGCCCGGCGGCCCGACACCCTCAAGGCCGACAAGCCGAGCGAGCCGGCGCCGCTGGATCCGCAGCCCTACATCTACCAGCCCAACGACCTCTTCCGCGCCCAGGTCGACCGTGTCGTGGCCCTGGGCAGCGTGGAGACTGTGGGCGTGGCCAAGCCATGGGTGCGCAAGGCCTTTTTCTTTTTCTTCCTGGTCGTGCCCTTCGCCTTTGCCAACCTCTTTGCCCTGGCGCTGGTGATGCACGGCAATGGTCGGCCGGCGTGGCTGACCTTCCTGCAGGTCAACCTGGTGACGACTTTGTTCTCGATCCCGTTCATGGTGATCTGGGGCCGCGCACGGCGGCGGGCCAGGCAGCCCTCGGCAGGCCGCTGAGCGGTCAGGCTCAGTAGAACAGAGGGCCAGATCCCGAGACTGCGCCGTGTGCCGCAGCGTCCAGGGCCGGGGGCACATCCTCCGGCGGCACCACCCGCGGCAGGTGGATGTCGATGCGCGTGCCGCGCCCGGGTTCGCTGTCGATGCGCATCGAGGCGCCCTGTGCCCGCACCAGGGCCTTGGCGATCGACAGGCCCAGGCCCAGGCCACGCACCGCGGTGTGCGGCGTCGGCGGGTGGCGGAACATGTCGTCCTCGCGCTGGGGTGGGGGCATGCCGGGGCCGTTGTCGACGATGGACACGATCGCCTCGAGCGTGGTGGCGTTGAGCTGCACATCGATGCGCGTGCCCTCGCCGCAGTGGTTGATGGCGTTGTGCACCAGGTTGAGCAGCACCTGGCGCAACAGGGCCTCGTCCGCGTGTGCGCGGATCGACGGGGCGCCGCTCCAGCTCAGCGTCTGAGAACGCTCCTCCGCCAGCGGCAGCAGGCTGGGCACGGTCTGCTCCAGCAGGTCCGCGAGGTCGACCTCGCGGACCTCGGTCACCAGCCGGCCAGTGTCGGCGCGCGCCAGGGTCAGCAGGCCGTCGATCACCTTCTGCATGTGGTGGCCCTCCTCGAGCATGCTGGCCACCGCGTGGCGCAGCTCGCCCACCGTGGCGTCAGGGCTCAGCGCCACTTCGCCCACACTGCGCTGCGCGGTCAGCGGCGTGCGCAGCTCGTGGGCGGCCTCGGTGGCGAAGCGGCCCTGGCGCGCCAACGCGTCCTGCACCCGGCCAAGCAGGTCGTTGATGACCTCGGACAGCTCGGCCACCTCGTCCATCGGCGCGCCCACCGGCAGCCGCTCGGACAAGGAGCCCGGGCCGATGCGCCGTGTGCGGCGGATCACCTGCGTGATCGGCTGCAGCGCGGCACCGGCGATCCACAGGCCGCCCGCGCAGGCGATGAGCAACACCGCCAGCACCCCCAGGCCGGAGCCAGTGAGCAGGTCCCGCATGGTCCCGTGCAGGGGGGCCAGCGGCAGCGCGGCGCGGATCAGCAGCGAGGTGTCGCCCAGCGAGGCATGGCCCTGCACCATGCGCCACTCGCTCCCGCGCAGGCTGAGGGCGTTGAAGGGCACCCCGTCGGGATGGGCGCCGTCGGGCTCGGGCAGGTCGGTGCGCGTGCCGCGGATGCGCTGGCGCAGGCTCAGCATGCCGCTGCGCGGGTCGATGCGCCAGCTGTCGATGTAGGCCTGGTGCGGGTCGGTGCTCTCCAGCCAGTCGATGGTGGTGTTGGGCGGCAGGCTGCCCCACTGCAGCAGGTGCTTGTCGACCGCGGTGGACAGGTCGAGCTTGAGCCGGGTGTCGATCTCGTTGCGCACGTGGTGGTGCACGAACCAGGCGGTCACCAGCGCGTACATCAGCAGCATCGGCACGATCGACACCAGGTACCACAGGGCCAGCCGCGAGCGGATGCGCAGCGGCGGCAGGCGGATCAGGCGCCGGCGCAGGGTATGGCCCCGGCGGGCCGCGCCGCGACCCCCAGCAGTCGGGACAGGGCTCACTCGGGTTCCTTGTCCGACAGCAGGAAGCCCACGCCGCGCACAGTGTGGATCAGGCGCACCATGCCGGGCTGGTCGATCTTCTTGCGCAAGCGGCCGAGGTGGACGTCGATGACGTTGTCCAGCGGGGTGGCGCGGTTGACCTCCTTCCACACCTCGCGCGCCAGCGTGTCGCGCGAGACCACGGTGCGGGCCCGGCGCAGCAGGGTCTCGAGCAGCTCGTACTCGCGCGAGGTCAGCTCCAGCGGCTGGTCAGCCCGCGTGACGCGCCGGCTGGGCAGGTCGATGCTGAGGTCGGCCAGCGTCAGGCGCAGGGTCTGGTCCAGCCGGCCGCGGCGCAGCAGGGCCTCCAGGCGGGCCTCCAGCTCGGCCATCGAGAAGGGCTTGGTGAGGTAGTCGTCGGCCCCGCCGCGCAGCGCCGACACGCGGTCTTCCACCGCGCAGCGCGCCGACAGGATCAGCACCGCCATGTCCTTGTTCAGGTTGCGCAACGCCTGCAGCACGGTGAGCCCGTCGCGGCCCGGCAGACCGAGGTCCAGGATCATCACGTCGAAGTGCTGCGTCGAGGCGAGGAAGAACGCCTCTTCGCCGTTGCGCGCCCGCACGGCCGCATAGCCGGTGCGCACGAGCACCTGCTCAAGGCTGTCGCCGATTTTCTCGTCGTCTTCGACGATCAGTATGTGAGTTCCCATGGGCCCGGAGTTTCCCTGAGTCCCCGCGCGGGGGGTGACATGAATTTTTCCTGAAGAAATTGTCATGTTGGAGGCTGCCGGGCGGTTGATTTCTACACTCGTTCGGCATTCCGCGAGCCAAGGAGGAAGCCTTTCATACGGAACCCGGTGATTGTCGGACGGCCCGGGATTTTCCACGCTAGGTAGTGTCCACAGGTGCTGTTTACAAGCTTCTTATCTGAGGTGCAGTGGTGTCCTGGAGTTCATCCCCTCTGGTTTCCGGCAGTGCATGGCAGCAGGTGCGGCGCCATGGGCATTTTCTCGCAGCCCTGGGCCTGGCGGGGGTGGTGGCGCTGATGGTGCTGCCGGTGCCGCCGGCGCTGCTCGACGTGCTGATCGCCTTCAACATGGCCTGCGGCGTGCTGCTGCTGATGCTGGCGGTCTACATCCGCGGCCCGCTCGGGCTGAGCACCTTCCCCTCGCTGCTGCTGGTCACGACCGTGCTGCGGCTGGCCCTGAATGTGGCCTCGACCAAGCAGATCCTGCTGCACGCCCACGCGGGCCAGATCATCGAGACCTTCGGCCGCCTGGTGGTGGGCGGCCAGGTGGTGGTGGGGCTGGTGGTGTTCGCGATCATCGCGGTGGTGCAGTTCATCGTCATCGCCAAGGGCGCCGAGCGCGTGGCCGAGGTCGGCGCGCGCTTCACGCTCGACGCCATGCCCGGCAAGCAGATGAGCATCGACGCCGACCTGCGCGCCGGCGCCATCGACAAGCACACCGCCTTCCTGCGCCGCGCCCAGCTCGAGCAGGAGTGCCAGATGCACGGCGCGATGGATGGCGCAATGAAGTTCGTCAAGGGCGACGCGATCGCCGCCATCGTGATCGCCATCGTCAACGTGGTGGCGGGGATGGCCATCGGCGCCGGGCAGCACGGGCTGTCGCTGGCCGACGCGGCCTCGCGCTACGTGCTGCTGACGGTGGGCGACGGCATGGTGTCGCAGATCCCCTCGCTGTTCGCCTCGGTGGCGGCCGGCATCCTGATCACCCGCGTGGCCGGCCAGGTCCATGGCGACGGCCACCTCGCGGGGCAGATCGCGCGCCAGATCCTGGCCCAGCCGCTGGCCCTGCTGGCTTCGGCTGGCATCCTGCTGGCGTTCCTGCTGGTACCGGGCTTCCCGAAGTGGCCGTTCCTGCTGCTGGCGGCCGGGGTGGGCGGGGTGGCCCTGTGGGCACGGCGCCGCGACGCGCGCCTGCTGGGCCTGGAAGACCTGGGCTCGCCGCGCGCCGCGGCGGGTGGCGAGATGGCGGTGGTCGCAGCCCCCGGCTTGGCGGCGGCGCAGGAGGCCCCGGCCATCGTGGTGCCGCTGCGCATCCGCGTATCGCTGGCGATGCGCCAGCGCCTGGTGCCGGCCCAGCTCGACGCCGCGCTGGCGCGCGAGAAGCTGCAGCTGCAGCGTTCGCTGGGCCTGCCGTTCCCGGCGCTCAGCGTGCAGTTCGACGAGGCCCTGCCGGACGAGGACTTCGTCGTCGACGTGCAGGAGATCCCCGCGCGGCGTGGCCGCCTGCCGGCCGAGCTGGCCTCGGGCGAGTGCGAGGCGCAGATGGCGCAGCTGGTGGGCGAGGTGGTGCGCCACCGCCCCGACGCCTTCGTCGGGCTGCAGGAGATCCACGGCCTCATCAAGCAGGCCGAGGCGCAGCTGCCCGAGCTGTCGGCCGAGGTGCTGCGCGCGCTGCCGCTGCAGCGCCTGGCCGAGGTGCTCAAGCGGCTGGCGCTGGAAGGCGTGTCACTGCGCTACCTGCGCGAGGTCTTCGAGAGCCTGCTGGTGTGGGCCGCGCGCGAGAAGGACACCGCGATGCTGTGCGAGCACGTGCGCATCGACCTGGGCCGCTTCATCTGCCATCCGCTGGTGGACGCGCAGCGCCGGCTGCGCGTGCTCACGCTCGAGCCCGCCACCGAGCAGCAGCTGCGCCAGGCCATCCAGCAAGGGCCGGCGGGTCCCTACCTGACACTGCCGCCGCCCGCGGTGGCGCGGCTGCTCGCGGCGGTCGAGGCCGAGGTGCAGCGCTGGCCCGCGCCGGGTGCGGCGGTGCTGCTGACCTCGCTGGAGACGCGGCGCTTCGTGCGGCGCCTGCTGGCGACGCGGCTGCCGGCGCTGGCGGTGCTGTCGCACCAGGAGCTGGCGCCGGACCTGGTGGTCGAGGCGGTGGGCCGGGTCGGCATGCTCAGCGCGCCCGCGCTGGAAGGGGCGGTGGCCTGATGGAGCCCAGCCTCGTCGTCGACTTCACCCAGCGCGGCCTGCTGCTGGCCCTGTGGGTCTGCTTGCCGGTGGTGCTGGCCGCGGCCGCGGTCGGCCTGGTGGTGGCGGTGGTGCAAGCCACCACGCAGTTGCAGGACCAGACCCTGTCGCAGGTGTTGAAGCTGGTGGTGGCGGCCCTGGTGCTGGTGTTGTCGGCGCACTGGATGGGCTCGTCCATCTACCTGTTCGTGGACGATCTGCTCAGGGCGGGCGGCTTCGCGGCCACCCGTCCCGCAACTTAGGGGAAGGCTGTGGCCGTGTTGTCGTTGGAGGGGATGGGGCGCTGGGCCCGCGGCCGGGCCATCGGCTGGTGCGGCGCGGCCCTGCTGCTGGGCGCGGCCGCAACAGTGCAGGCCGCGGAGGTGCGCTGGCGGCCCGAGAAATTCGTCTACCAGGCCCAGGGCAAGAACCTGAAGGAGTTCCTGCGCGAGTTCGGCGCCAGCCAGGGCCTGATGGTCGTGGTGGCGCCCGAGGTCGAGGGCACGGTGAACGGCAAGTTCAACATGGCGCCGCAGAACCTGATGGAGATGCTCGGGGCGACCTTCGGCTTCATCTGGTACTTCGACGGCAACGTGCTGCACGTGTACGCGGCCAGCGACGCGCGCAGCGAGATCGTGCGCATCAGCCACTCGACCGTCGACCGGCTGCGCCAGGCGCTGCAGAAGCTCGACATCCCCGACCGGCGCTTCCCCATCACCTACGACCCGCGCCAGAACACGGCGCTGGTGTCGGGGCCAAAGCGCTACGTCGAGCTGGTGCAGCAGACCGCCCGCGCGATCGACCAGGACCAGAACCTGCGCTCGGGCTCGGAGATCCGCGTGTTCCCGCTGCGCTACGCCTGGGCCAACGACTTCACCTACTCGCAGGGCGGGCGCGACGTCACCGTGCCGGGCGTGGCCTCGGCGATGCGGCGCCTGTACGGCATCAAGAGCGGACCTGGCCAGCCGGCAGTGGTCAACCTGCGCACCGGCTCGACCCTGGCCAAACTGCGCGGCCTGGGCCTGAACATGAACGCCAACGGCGTCACCGGCGAGCCCGAGCGCGGCCGGCCCGAGCTGGTGGCCGACCCCGAGGCCGGCCTGGGCGGCGGCAACGAGCACGAGCTGCCCCAGTTCATGGCCGACGGCCGGATGAACGCGGTGATGGTGCGCGACCTGCCCGAGCGCATGGCCTCGCACGAGGCGGCGATCCGGGCGCTGGACGTCAAGCCGGGCCTGGTCGAGATCGAGGTGCGCATGCTGGAGGTCAACTCGGACGCGGTCGAGTCGCTGGGCGTGGACTGGCGCGCGCGCACCAAGCACGCCGACCTGCAGGTCGGCCGCAACCTGCCCACGCTGAGCTGGGGCACCGCGCTCGGCGACGGCACGCCGCGCACCGGCCCGCAGGGCACCCAGAACCTCTCGCCCTCGCCCGCCGGGGTGCTCACCACCGTGCTGGGCGACGCCGGGCGTAGCCTGATCGCGCGTGTCAGCGCGCTCGAGCAGGAAGGGCGCGCCAGCCTGCTGTCGACGCCCAAGGTCATGACGCTGGACAACACCGAGGCGGTGCTGGAGAACCTCAGCACCTTCTACGTGCGCGTGGCGGGCAACCTCGACGTCGACCTCTTCAACGTCTCGGCAGGCACCTCGATGCGCGTCACGCCGCTGATCGTCGAGGAGGCCGACCAGCGCCAGATCAAGCTGGCCATCCGCATCGAGGACGGCCAGCTCACCGGCCAGACGGTGGACCAGATCCCGGTGGTGCGGCGCAGCGCCATCTCGACCCAGGCCCTCATCAATGATGGCCAGGCCCTGCTGATCGCCGGCTACGCGCAGGAGAGCGCGAACAACGACGACGCAGGGGTGCCGGGGCTGTCCTCGGTGCCGGTGCTGGGACGGGCCTTCAAGTACTCGGGCAAGCGCAAGACCCGCGTCGACCGCTTCTTCCTGCTCACGCCAAGGGTGGTGACGCCATGAGCCTGGAGGCGGACGTGCAGGCCGTGTGGCCGGAGGCGGAGGCTGACCTTGCGCCGCCGCAGCCCCTACCCCAACCCTCCCCCAGCGGGGGAGGGCGTCTGTTTTCCAGCAGGGGAGGGCAGCCCTCCTCCTTCCCCTTCTGGGGGAGGGCTGGGGTGGGGGCCGCTCCCGCCCCGACGGCCGCCCAACGCTTCACCGAGCACCTGGCGCGCAACGACTGCGCGGCCTTCGCGCTGGCCATCACGGATGGACTGCACGAAGGCGCGCGGCTGCGGGAACGGCGCTGCCTGACGATCGGGTCCTCGCTCGACGACGACCTGGTGTTGCGCGATCCCGGCGTCGACCCCGGCCACGCCGAGATCGCCCGCCTGAACGGCGCCTGGGCGCTGCTGTGCGCGCAGGGGCCGTCCACGCGCGCGCTGGCGCCGCTTGAGACGCAGCGGCGCGGGCGCTGCCTGCGCCAGCGCTTCGAGCTGGGCGGGGCCAGCCTGGTGCTGACCCAAGTGCTGATGCAGGACCCCGTCCCGGCCGAGGCCGGCCCGCGTGCGGCACGGCGGCGTCTCGCCTGGGCGGGCGCCTGTCTGGCCCTGGCGCTGGTGGGCGGGGCGGCGGCCTGGTGGTCGGCCCGGCCTGGCGCGGTGCCGGCGCTGCCGGCGGCGCGCAGCCTCGTGGCCGAGGGCTGGCCCGATGTGCAGCTCGTCCCCGAGCCCGGTGGCCTGGTGGCGCGCGGCTATGTCGACGATCCCGCGCAGCTCGAGCGGCTGCACCAGTGGCTCGATGCGCAGCAGGCGGTGCTGCAGCAGCAGCGCCGCACCCTGGTGCGCCAGCTGCACACCGGCAGCGAGGCCGCGACCTTGGTGCGCGAGGCCCTGTCGGCCGGCAGCGGCGTGAGCGTGGACTACATCGGCGCCGGCCGCGTGCGGGTGCAGGGGGCGGTCAGCGAGATGGGCGTGCGCGAACGGCTGCGCCGCGTGGCCCAGGACCTTGCCGGCGTGGTGCAGGTCGACGACCGGCTGGCCGTGGTCGACACCCAGGCCAGCGCGCCGCGCATGCGGCCCTTGCCTTTTCGCATCCTCGACGTCGTGCCGGGGCCGAACGGTTATTTCCGCACCGACACGGGTGCCCGCTACTTCGTCGGCGCCGTCCTGGGGGACGGCGCGGAGGTGGTGGCCATCTCGTCCGAGGCGATCGAGTTCCAGCTTGGCGATCGCCAGGTGGTGTACCCCTTGAAATAGTTCCGGAGATCGAACATGTACGAGATGTCAGGGAGTTTGAGCACAGCGACCTCGCTGTTGACGCAATTGATGGCAGACGCTTCCGGCGAGTTGCTGCAGTCCCTTCAGACCGGTCTCGACGAGGCCGCGAAGCGGACCGCCGCCCTCGACGTCAGCGCCGTCACCGATCCCGTCCAACGAGAGGTGGCGGTGTCCTTACCGACTGTCTTTGCAACCGCACAGGAGATCCTGGACCAGGCGGCCCTCGCCGTGCGCAGGGCCGGCCAGGCCAGGGTGGTCCGTGCTCCTTAAACCCTCCCAGGAGATTGAAGATGGCAGATACCACCACCCCTCCCATCACCGACACCAGCAGCTCGGCGGCGCAAAGCATGAACGACGCCATCGCCAAGCAACAGGAAATCCTGATGCTGTCGATGCAGGCCAACACGGCCATGGCGTACCTGCAGGCCGCGCTGGGCCTGACCTCGAAGATCTCGGGCCGCTAGCCGCCGGTTGCGCGACGCCGTGCCCGGGGAAGCCGAAGCGGAAGAAAGATGCAGCCACTGTCCACCTCCCTCCAGTGCCTGCTTCTCCCACCTTCCTTTTCCCGCTTCCTCGGGCGCGGCGCGCCACTGAAGTGACGACGACAACGAACGTTTGAACACGACGAACCTTGTGAGCGCACCATGAAGTCCACCGAACGACCCGACCCCCTGATCGGCGGCGACATCTACCGCCTGCTGCTCCAGATCGCCCTGCTGGGTGCCGAGGTGGGCGATGCGGCCGCCACGCTCCAGATCGCCGAGGTGCTGCAGCACGCGCGCCCCGACCTGCCGCACGCGCGGGCCGTGCTGGCCATGGGCCACCTCAACCTGGGGCGGCGCGACGAGGCCGTGCGCGAGCTCGAGGCCACGCTTCAGCAATTCCCCGATTTCCAGCTCGGCAAGGCGCTGCTGGGCGTGTGCATGAAGGTGGGCGGCCACACGGGCTGGCAGCACCACCTCGACGCCGTCATCGACGACGGCCGCGACGAGTTCGCCGTGGGCATGGCCTGCGAAGTGCTGGGACGCCCGCGCAGCGCGCCGGCGTCCCCGGCCGCGCTGCCGCTGCCAGATGCGAACACAGCCCACGTGGTGTGGGCCTGAATCTGAATCACGGAGCTTGCCTGCCATGGATTGCGCACTGACCGCAGCCGCCTCGGCGGCACAGGGCCCGGGCCTGGAGGCCGCCGGCGGGCTGGTCTCGCCCGCGACCCTGTGCGAGCAGGGCCGGCGCTTCGCCGAGCTGCTGCACCTGCCGGCCACCGCCGGCGACAACCCGGGCGTCGTGGCCGACACCTACCTCCCCGCGCCCCCGCCCGAGCCTGTGGGCGGACTGGCCCTGCTCAACGCCGTCGAGCAGGTGCGCAGCTTCGCGCTGCCGCAGCCCCAGGCCCGCGCGGCCACGCCGGCCGAATCGGCGTCACTGGACGAGGCCGCCCCGTTCGACGTCGCCACCGACCTGGCCGCGGTGATGCAGCAATCCGTCGCCTGGCAGACGGAGGTGTTGCGCATGTCGATGCTCGGCGACATGGTCTCCAGCATGAACCAGGGGGTTCGCACCCTCTTCCAGCAGCAAGGTTGACGACGAGGACGCAAGGATGGGCAGGAACCAGCACAGGGACAACAACAGGGTCGCCGCGACGTGGCGCGGTGCGGTGGCGGTCCTGCTGCTGGCCGGCTGCGCCCTGCTGTCCGGCTGCAAGTCGGAGCTGTTCGGCCACCTGGGCGAGGCCGATGCCAATGCCGTGCTCGACGCCCTGTACAGCGAAGGCGTGGTCGGGGCCAAGGTGGCGCGCGACCGCGACGTGTGGGCCATCGAAGTGGACGACGGCGACCTGCAGCGTGCGCTGCGCGTGACGCAGGAGCGCGGCGTGCCGCGCGAACGCTTCGCCACCATGGGCGAGCTGTTCAAGAAGGAGGGGCTGGTCTCCTCGCCTTCGGAGGAGCGGCTGCGCTACATCTTCGCGGTCTCGCAGGAACTCGCCGGCACGCTCACCCAGATCGACGGCGTGATCACCGCCCGGGTGCACCCGGTGATCCCCGCCAACGACCCGCTGGCCGACCGCGTCAAGCCGGCCTCGGCCTCGGTGTTCATCAAGCACCAGGCGCAGGCCGACGTGCAGCAGATGGCCCCGGCGATCCGCAACCTGGTGTCGCGCAGCATCGAGGGCCTGAGCCCCGACAACGTCTCGCTCACCTTCTTTGCCGCGAGCCCGCCGCGCAAGCCTGCCCCGGTGGCCGCGACTGCGGCCTGGCCGGCGTTTGGCAGCGGCTGGTGGGGCGAGGCGCTGGTGCTGGGCCTGCTGGCCACGGCCGCGCTGCTGGCCTACCGCTGGCGCGTGCGGCGGGCACCGCAAAGCAGCCTGCAGCCGTCCGTGCTGCCCAGCTGGCGGGGGTTGTGGGGCGCATCCCCGGCAGGCGGCCCGCAGCCGGGTGGCGCGCCGCAGCGCCCGACCGCCCGCGTGAGCGGCCACGTCACACCAGGCGATGTGGCGCAGGACGCCGCGTTCTCGCGGCCCGAGGCGCCCTCCCGGATGGTGGCGTCCTGAAGGAGGGCTGACGCGTCCCGCACGCTGCCTGCGCCTGTGCCCCTGCCTTTGCTTCTGTCTGCCGTGACCTTCGCATGACTTCGCCTGCTTCCGTGTCCATGGATGCGCCGGTGGCCCGCTCGGGCGACGCGGCCTGGTGGCGCGCGGTCATGGTGTTCAACCTCAGCCCGGCGGCGTATGCCGATCCGTCGTGGATGCCGCTGGCACCGGCACCGATGTCGCGGGCCCAGCGGCGCCAGCAGTCCGAGGCCTTGCTGGCCGAGCACGGCCTGTCGGCCAATTTCCTGTGGGACCCCCGCGGCCTGGTGGCCCGGCTCATGCTGCTGGGCGTGGCCGAGGGTGCCGGGCTGGCCCTGTCGGCCGGCGTGATGGCGCACCGCGCCCGCCTGCGCCAGGTGGTGCAGCGGGAACGCCTGCAGCAGTGGCGCGCCCTGCTGGGCGAGCGGTTCGACCTGCTGTGGAGCCCGCTGGCCGAGCGGGTTCCCGCCGCGCCAGCGCAGCCTGCCTGCGCGCAGCCCGGCCCGCAGGCCGCGGCCGCGCTGCGCGAGGACGGCCAGGCCGTGCTGCTCGGCCTGCTCGATCCCGACGACGCCCTGCAGCGGCCCCTGTGGCAGCGCGCCCGCCTGCGCCTGCCGCGATCGCGCGCGCTCGACGCGCAGGCCTGGCAGCCGCGCCTGTCCCGGCCGCAGGCCGAGGCCTTGGCCGAAGGCCTGGCCAGCCTGCTGGCCCCGCCGGACGCGTCGGCGTCATCTTCAACCTCCCCATCCTGCTGGAGCTCGCCATGGACGTGGCTATCCTGATCGACACCCCGGCCCTGGCCGTCACGCACACCGGCCGGGTCTTGAAAGAGCCCGCCGCCCGCCGCGTGGTCGAGGCCTCGGCCCTGCTGGACGAAGCCCGCCAGGCCGCCGAGGCGCTGCTGCGCGAGGCCCGCCAGGAGGCAGAGGCCCAGCGCCAGCAGGCGGCCCAGGCCCTGGAGCGCGAGAAGCAGCGCGGCTGGCAGGCCGGCTGGGACGCCGCGCAGGCCGCCCTCGCCGAGCGCCTGGCCGAGGCCGCCGCGGCGCGCCAGGTGGCGCTGCATGCATTGGCGCCCGAGCTGGTTGAGATGGTGCTCGACGCCACCGCCAAGGTGATCCGCGGCGTGGAGCGCCGGCACCTGTTCGCCCGGGCGCTCGAATCGGTCGAGGAATCGCTGCGCCAGGCCAGCTGGGCCCAGCTGCGCGTAGCCCCCGCTCAACTGGCGCAGGCACGCGCCGCACTGGACGCGGCCGGGCAGGGGGTGGTGAGCCTGGTGAACCTGGTCGCCGACCCCTCGCTGGGCGACGAGGACGCCGTGCTCGAGTCCGACCGCGGCGTGTGCCATGCCAGCCTGGCGATCCAGCTCGCGGCGCTGGAAGGCGCCCTGCAGCGCGCGCTGCAGGCGGTGCCGGCGCCGCAGGCCCTGGTGCAGGGGCAGGACGAGGCGGGGGCCACCCGCAAGGCCGCGTGAGATGAAGGCCGTCCCGCTGTCCGCCGCGCCAGCCGCCGTGCGCGAGGCCCTGCCGGCCTGGCGCCAGGCCGTGCGCGAAGAGCTGGCGCTGGTGCAGCCCCTGAGCCGCTGCGGCCGCGTGGTCGAGGCCCGCGGCACCCTGGTCCG
>CBINPE010000061.1:0-27127 GCA_966252435.1 uncultured Burkholderiales bacterium
AGCCCGGGCTACATCGCCACCGACATGGTCAAGGCCATCCGCCAGGACGTGCTGGACAAGATCGTGGCTGGCATTCCCGTCAAGCGCCTGGGCACGCCCGATGACATCGCCTCTATCGTGTCGTGGGTGGCCTCGGACGAGTCTGGCTTCGCCACGGGGGCTGACTTCTCCGTCAACGGCGGCCTGCACATGGGCTAATGTGGGCGCCGGCAAGTTCAAGCTTCACTTGAGCTTGCCTGCTGAAGTGCTTGAGCACGCGACTTTCAAAGTCGCTGCCAAGCGGTTGATTTTCAAGAAGATTTGCACGCGGCTTCCAAGGCGTCAATGAACTTGGCGGCGACATTGAAGCCGCTCTGTGCCGTGATCTCCTGAAAGCAGGTTGGGCTGGTGACGTTGATCTCAGTCACGCAGTCGCCGATCACGTCCAGGCCCACCAGCAGCAAACCGCGCTGGTGAAGCACCGGTCCCATGGCCTCGGCAATTTCCCGGTCGCGCGGGCTCAAAGGCTGGGCGACTCCTTTGCCACCCACCGCCAAGTTGCCGCGGATCTCACTGCCTTGCGGAATGCGGGCCAGTGAATAGGGCACCGGTTCGCCGGCGATCACCAGGATGCGCTTGTCACCCTGACGGATCTCAGGCAGATAGCGCTGCACCATCACCGTGTGCTGCCCCTGCTGGTTCAGCGTCTCGATGATGCTGCCGAGGTTCAACCCATCCGCGCCCACCCGGAAGATGCCCTTGCCCCCCATGCCGTCGAGCGGCTTGAGGATGATGTCCTGGTGTTCCGCATGGAAGCGCCGGATCTCCGCGGCGTCCCGGGTCACCAGCGTGGGGCCGATGAACTCCGGAAACGCCATGATGGCCAACTTCTCGGGGTGGTCGCGCAGCGCGGCCGGGCGGTTGAAGACGCGTGCGCCTTCGCGTTCGGCCTGCTCCAGCAGGTGGGTGGCGTAGAAGAATTCGCTGTCGAAGGGCGGGTCCTTGCGCATGATCACGGCATCGAAGCCAGCCAGGTCAACGGGCTCGGCGCTGACGGGCGCCGGCTCGAACCAGGAGGACAGGCTGCCGGTCAGTTGCACGCGACGCACTTTCGCCGCCACCTGGCCGCCCCGCACCCACATCAGCTGGCTGGTCTCGCAGGCCAGCAGTTCATGCCCGCGCGCAGCCGCCTCTCGCATCATCGCGTAGGTGGAATCCTTCTTGGGTTGGAAATGTTCAAGGGGGTCGGCGACGAAGAGCAGTTTCATGGCAGTGGTTGAAAGAAGAGGAAGGGCGGCAGGCGCGGAAGCGGTCGTCAGGGGGGCGATGGAGACGCGGCAGCGCGCCACTGTTGCACAAAAAGCGTGACCCCACCTGCCACCATGCCCCAGAACGCCGAGCCCAGCCCGGCCAGGGTGAGCCCGCTGAGGGTGACGAGGAAGGTGACCAGGGCTGCCTCGCGCCGGGTGTTGTCGTGCAGGGCGTTGTGCAGGGCGCCACCCACCGTGCCCAGCAGGGCCAGGCCTGCCACGGCGGCCACCAATTCGCGCGGCAGGGCCAGCAGCAGGGCGGTGATGGGGCCGCTGAACAGGCCCACGACGCAGTAGATCAGGCCGCAGGAGGCGGCGGCGGTGTAGCGCTTGTGCGGGTCTTCGTGGGCGGCGGGGCTCATGCACAGGGTGGCGGTGATGGCCGACAGGCACAGCGCGAAGGCCCCCCAGGGGGCCAGCACCAGGGTGGCCACGCCCGTGATGACGATCAGGCGGGACAGCGGCAATTGGTAGCCAGCTGCCTGGATCGCCGCCACGCCAGGCATGTTCTGGGAAGCCATGGTGACCAGGAACAGCGGCAGGGCCAGATTGGCCAGGGCTGACAGCGTGAACACCGGCCTCACCGGGACGGGCCAGGCTGTGAGCCAGCTGCCGCCCGGCTGGAACCGCAGCGACCCGTCGGCCAGCGCATAGAGGCTGCCTGCCAGCAATACCCCCAGCACGGTGTAGCGTGGCCACGCACGCCGGCCCAGCAGGTAGGCCGCGCACATCAGCAGCACCAGGGGCAGGGCGGTTTGCAGGCTCAGGAAGGTGTTCATGGCAAAACGTGCCAGCACGCCGGCCAGCAGCGCATTGGCCAGGGCCATGGGCAGCCGTTTCATGCTGCGCTCGAACCAGCCCGTGGCGCCCACCAGGGCGATCATGAGCGCGCACGCCATGAAGGCGCCCACACCTTCAGCCATGCTGTACTGGCCACTGGCGGCGGCCGTGGCCAGCACTGCCGCACCCGGTGTGCTCCAGGCAACCATCACCGGCTTGCGCCACCACAGAGAGGGCAGCAAAGTGCACAACCCCATGCCGAGCCCGAGTGCCGCGATCCACGACACCAACTGGGCTGGCGTGGCGCCCAAGGCCTGGGCCGCCTGGAAGACCACGGCGACCGAGCTGGTGAAGCCCACCAGCACCGCCACGAAGCCCGCGCTGGCAGCGGGCAGGGAGACATCTCGGAGAAATGATTTCACTGGGCGAGCATAACCTTCAAAAATCGCACGACAGCAGATGATTTCCTTCGTTCAAGGGGGGACGGGAATGCAGGTTCGCAGCCCATAATCAATTGGTTGTCGCTCCTGTCATCGTCCTGTCACCGACCTGTCTCGCATGTGCCGCTTTGCCGCCTACCTGGGTGAACCCATCTATCTGGAAGAAGTGGTGAGCCAGCCTCGTCACTCCCTGCTGCAGCAATCCTTGCATGCCGCAGAGGGCAAGTGCCCCACCAACGGGGATGGTTTCGGATTGGGCTGGTACAGCGACAAGCCCGAACCGGCACTGTATCGCGATGCCATGCCAGCTTGGTCGGACGACAACCTGATGTCCCTGTGCGCCACCGTGCGCTCGGGCTTGTTCTTCGCCCATGTGCGCGCGGCCACGGGCACACCCACTTCGCGACACAACTGCCATCCGTTCCGGCATGGGCCCTACCTGTTCATGCACAACGGGCAGATCGGCGGGTTTGCGCAACTGCGGCGGCGCCTGGAAGGGCTGTTGCCTGATGCGCTGTACGCCCTGCGCAGAGGGTCCACCGATTCCGAGCTGATGTTCCTGCTGGCCCTGGCTCACCTGGAACGTGGCGAGGAGCCGCTGGCGGCCGTTCTGGCGGCCTTCCATGAAACCTGCGAGGTGGCACGGCAGGCGGGGGTCACGAAGCCGGTGCGTTTCTCGGCGGCGCTGGCTGACGGCCGTAACCTGTACGCCTTCCGCTTGTCCACCGACCAACGCGCACCCACGCTCTACCTGCGCCCCACGCCCAGTGGATCGGCCCTGGCCTCCGAGCCACTGGATGACGACAGCCGCTGGCAGGCGCTGCCGGAAGGCGCTGCCCTGAAGGTGGCCGCCCGCTGATCGCACGCCGGCCTCAGATTTCGACCTTGGAACCCAGCTCGACCACCCGGTTGGTCGGCAGATAGAGGAAGTCGGCAGCGTCGCTGGCGTTGTGGTGCATGCTGGCGAACAGCTTCTCGCGCCACATCATCATGCCCTCGCCCAGGGTGGGCATCACGATGTCGCGCGACAGGAAATAGCTGGTCTCCATCTCGTCCACCTGGATGCCACGTCCCTTGAGCAGCTTCAGCGCCTCCGGCACGTCCGGGTCGTTCTTGAACCCGAAATGCAGCGTGACCTGCCAGCAATCGTGGCCCAGGGGCTCCACCTCGCAGCGCTTGTCGAAACCGATCCAGGGCCGCTCGTGGTGCTTCACGGTCACGAACAGGTTGACCTGGTGCAGGACCTTGTTGTGCTTGAGGTTGTGCAGCAGGGCGTTGGGAGTGATTCCGAGGTCGCTGACCAGGAAGACGGCCGTGCCGTCCACCCGAGTGGGAGGGCTCATGAAGACGGCCTCGAGGAAGGTCTTGAGCTCGATGGCGTCGGTGCGCAGCCGTTCGCGCATCAGCTCGCGTCCCTGCTTCCAGGTCATCATGAGGGTGAACATGAAGATGCCGATGGCGATCGGAAACCACCCGCCTTCGATGATCTTGACGAAGTTGGCCGCGAAGAAGGTCAGGTCGACGAAGAAGAAAAAGCCGGTGGCCGCGGTACACAGCAGCAGGGGAAGCCGCCAGCCGTAGCGGATCACGAAGAACGTCATCACGGTGGTGATCAGCATGTCGGTGGTGACCGCGATGCCGTAGGCCGAGGCCAGCTGGCTGCTCGATCCGAACGCCACGACCGCCAGCACGATGGAGACAAACAGCACCCAGTTCATGAACGGCACGTAGATCTGCCCGGTCTCCTTGACCGAGGTGTGCTCGACACGCATGCGCGGCAGGTAGCCAAGCTGGATCGCCTGCTTGCTGACCGAGAACGCCGCGGTAATGAGGGCCTGGGAAGCGATCACGGTGGCGCAGGTGGCCAGCCCGATGGTTGGGTACAGGGCCCAGGTCGGCACCATCTCGTAGAAGGGGTTGCGCACGTTTTCCGGATGCATGAGCAGCATCGCGCCCTGGCCGAAATAGTTGATGACCAGGGCGGGCATCACCAGCCCGAACCAGGCCAGGCGGATCGGCCGCTTGCCGAAGTGGCCCATGTCCGCGTACAGGGCCTCCGCACCGGTGACACACAGCACCACGGAGCCCAGCGCCACAAAGGCCACGTGCGGCGCATGGAGGGCGAAGGCCAGGGCGTGGGTGGGGCTCAGGGCCCAGAGCACCGCTGGGTTCTCGAGGATGTGCAGGATGCCCAGCACCGAGAGCAGGGCGAACCAGATCATGGTGATCGGACCGAACCACTTGCCCACCCGGCCGGTGCCCTGGCGCTGCACGATGAAGAGCAGGGTCAGGACCACCAGGGTGATGGGCACGACGTACGGCTCCAGGCCCGGGGCCGCCACTTCCAAGCCCTCGACCGCGGACAGCACGGAGATGGCCGGCGTGATCACGCCGTCGCCGAAGAAGATGGCCGTGCCGAAGATGCCCAGCACCAGCAGCCGGCTGCGCAGCCCGGGGCGGTCCTTGACCGCCTGCGAGGCCAGCGCCAGCATGGCGATCAGGCCACCCTCGCCGTTGTTGTCGGCGCGCAGGATCAGCACGACGTACTTCAGCGACACCACCACCACCAGCGTCCAGAACATCAGCGACAACACGCCATAGATGTTGGCCGGCGTGAGGGCCACGTGGCCGCTGGCAAAAACTTCCTTGAGTGCGTAGAGAGGGCTAGTGCCGATATCGCCATAAACGACACCAATCGCAGCCAACGTCAGCGCCGCGATGTTGGAGGGGGGACGTGCGTGATTCAAGATGCTTCGATGCGGCGCGCTTCGCTTCAACAACGGGACGCCGATTCTGCGCCCATGCCAGGGGTTTGCTGCAGCCATGCCCCTAGATCCAGGGGCACTTCCTCACATTGTTGCAGTGCAGCAACATCGATTCATGGGCCTGACACACGGATCAGGGTGCCCCGAGTGGGTAACCCCTGACTACAATCTCTTTTTATCTTTGTGCCATGGCCTCAATCTCTCATCAAACTACTTCGCCGCCCTCGTCATATGAGGACGCCCTGGCCGAACTGGAGCGTTTGGTCGCTGCCATGGAAGGGGGCCAGATGCCTCTGGATCAATTGCTGGACAACTACCGCCGCGGCGCCGACCTGCTGCAGTTCTGCCGCGTTCGCCTCGAGGCGGTGGAGCAGCAGGTCAAGGTGCTGGAAGACGGTCAACTCAAGCCCTGGATCGGTTCATGATGGATTTTGACAGCTGGTCCCGCGCGGAACTCGACGCCGTGGAGTCCGCGCTGAGTGCCTGGGTGCCCGCCGAAGCCCCTGCCGGGCTGGGCCTGGCGATGCGCTATGGCGTGCTGGATGGCGGCAAGCGGCTGCGGCCGCTGCTGGTGATGGCCGCGGCCCATGCCGTGGGTGGCGTGCGCGAGGTGGCCTTGCGCGCGGCCTGCGCGGTGGAGCTGATCCACGCCTATTCCCTGATCCACGACGACATGCCCTGCATGGACAACGACGTCCTGCGCCGGGGCAAGCCCACGGTGCATGTGCAGTTTGGCCAGGCCCCTGCGATGTTGGCGGGCGACGCCATGCAAGCCCTGGCCTTCGAGGTGCTGACGCCGGAGACGGGTGTTCCTCCCGCGCTGCAGGCCCGCTGGTGCGGCCTGCTGGCGCGCGCGGCGGGCCATGCCGGCATGGCGGGGGGGCAGGCCATCGACCTGGCCAGTGTGGGCCAGCCCCTGAGCGAGTCGGAACTGCGCTTCATGCATAGCCTCAAGACAGGTGCCCTGCTGCGTGCGAGCGTGGTGATGGGGGCGGCCTGCGGGCCGCTGGACGCGGCAGGCCATGCCGCCTTGAGCGACTTCGGCGGTGCCATCGGCCTGGCGTTCCAGGTGGTCGACGACGTGCTCGACGTCACCCAGGCTTCGGAGACGCTGGGCAAGACGGCCGGCAAGGACGTGGATGCGAACAAGCCGACCTATGTCAGCGTGCTGGGCCTGGAGGCCGCGATGCGCTATGCGCTGTCGCTGCGCGACCAGGCCCTGCAAGCCCTGCAGCGCAGCGGGCTGCCCGCGGAGCGGACCGGCTATCTGAGCGCGCTGGCGGACCGGGTCGTCCAGCGGGAGAGCTGAATTCATCATGACAACGACTTTGCTGCAAACCATCCAGAGCCCGGCCGACCTGCGCCGGCTGCCACGCGCGGAGCTGCCGCGCCTGGCCACGGAGCTGCGTGACTTCGTGCTGCACAGCGTGTCGCAAACGGGCGGGCACCTGTCCAGCAACCTCGGCACGGTCGAGCTGACCATCGCCCTGCACTATGTGTTCAACACGCCCCACGACCGCCTGGTGTGGGATGTCGGCCACCAGACCTACCCGCACAAGATCCTCACCGGCCGCCAGGACCGCATGCCCAGCCTGCGCCAGCTGGGCGGCATCAGCGGTTTCCCGCGTCGCAGCGAGAGCGAGTACGACACCTTCGGCACGGCCCACTCCTCGACCTCCATCTCGGCGGCGCTGGGCATGGCCATGGCCGCCAAGCTCAAGGGCGAGGACCGCCGCACGGTGGCGGTGATCGGTGACGGCGCCATGACCGCGGGCATGGCCTTCGAGGCCCTGAACAACGGCGGCGTGGCACACGCCAGCGGGCACGCGGACCTGCTGGTGGTGCTCAACGACAACGACATGTCGATCTCGCCGCCCGTGGGCGGGCTGAACCGCTACCTGGCACGGCTGATCAGCGGCAAGTTTTACTCGGCGGCGCGCGACACCGCCAAGAGCGTGCTGCGCAATGCCCCGCCGCTGTTCGAGCTGGCCAAGCGCCTGGAGGAGCATGCCAAGGGGCTGGTCGTGCCGGCCACCATCTTCGAGGAGTTCGGCTTCAACTACGTGGGCCCGATCGACGGGCACGACCTGGACTCGCTGGTGCCGACCCTGCAGAACCTGCGCCTGGCGAAAGGCCCGCAGTTCCTGCACGTGGTGACCAAGAAAGGGCAGGGCTACAAGCTGGCGGAGGCCGATCCGGTGGCCTACCACGGTCCTGGCAAGTTCAATCCGGCCGAAGGGCTGAAGACGCCCGACACCCCCTCCAAGCCCACCTTCACCCAGGTCTTCGGCCAGTGGCTGTGCGACATGGCCCAGGCCGACGAGCGGCTGATCGGCATCACCCCGGCGATGCGCGAGGGCTCGGGCATGGTCGAGTTCGAGCGTCGCTTCCCGAAGCGCTACCACGACGTTGGCATCGCCGAGCAGCATGCCGTGACCTTCGCGGCCGGCCTGGCGTGCGAGGGGCTCAAGCCGGTGGTGGCGATCTACTCGACCTTCCTGCAGCGGGCCTATGACCAGCTGATCCACGACGTGGCGATCCAGAACCTGCCGGTCATGTTCGCGCTCGACCGGGCCGGCCTGGTCGGAGCGGACGGTGCGACCCACGCGGGCAACTACGACATTGCCTTCCTGCGCTGCATCCCGAACATGACCATCATGACGCCGCCGGACGAGCGCGAGTGCCGCCAGCTGCTGAGCACGGCCTTCGGCATGGACTCGCCGACGGCCGTGCGCTACCCGCGCGGTGCCGGTGCCGGTACCGTGCCGCTTGCCAGCCTGGCCGGCCTGCCGGTGGGCCGCGGGGAGATCCGCCGCCAGGGTCAGCGCATCGCCCTGCTGGCTTTCGGCTGCCTGCTGTACCCGGCGCTGGAGGTGGCCGAGCGGCTGGACGCCACGGTGGCGAACATGCGCTTCGTCAAGCCCCTGGACGTGAACCTGGTCACGCAGCTGGCGCGCACGCACGACGTGCTCGTGACGCTGGAGGACGGCTGCGTGATGGGTGGGGCCGGCGGGGCCGTGCTCGAGGCCCTGCAGGCCGCCGGCCTCGACATGCCCGTGCTGACCCTCGGATTGCCCGACGAATTCGTGGAGCATGGCGACCCTGTCAAACTGATGGCCCTGTGCGGACTCGATGCCGCCGGCATCGAGCAGTCGATCGTGAAGCGGTTCGGCACGCAGCCGGCCGTGTTGCGTCCCGCCGCGAACCAGTGAGCGATCGATCGACCGGCCGCTTTTCTCTCTACCTGACTGACGCCGGGGCGTGACGCCGCCCCGGTGCGATTTGAGTTGTCCTTCATGCACGCCTCGACCCTGCCCAACCCCCCCATCCCTGACACCCAGAGCGAGCCCGACGGCCGCCACCTGGTCATCCAGCGGGTGGGCATCAAGGATGTGCGTTATCCGTTCCAGCTCCGCATGTGCGAGGGAGTGCAGCACACCGTGGGCAGCTGGGACTTGGACGTGCTGCTGCCCGCCGAGAAGAAGGGCACCCACATGTCGCGCTTCGTGGCTTGGCTCGAAGCCCTGCCAGCGCCCCTGGACGACGAGGCCCTGCGCCAGGCCCTGGCCGGCATGCTGAGCCTGCTCAACGCGCAGCAGGGGCGCATCGAGGTGGGCTTTCCGTTCTTCCTGCGCAAGCGCGCGCCAGTGTCGGGCGTGTCCAGCCTGCTGGAGTACCAGGGGCGCTGGATCGCCGAGCAGCCGGCCCAGGGGCCGGCCGTTCTGTGGGCCGAGGTGGTGGTGCCCGTGAAGTCGCTGTGTCCCTGCTCGAAGGAGATTTCCGACTACGGCGCCCACAATCAGCGCTCGCACGTGACCGTGCGTGTGGAGCTGCTGGGTGCCCTGGGCTGGCAGCGCCTCGTGCGCTTCGCGGAGGACAATGCCTCATGCGAGATCTGGCCCATGCTCAAGCGTGCCGACGAGAAATGGGTCACCGAGCGCGCCTATGAGAACCCCAAGTTCGTGGAAGACATGGCGCGTGACGTGGCCCTGCAGCTGGGCGGCCACCCGAGTGTGAGGCGCTACCGGGTCAGCGTGGAGAACTTCGAGTCGATCCACGCCCATTCGGCATTTGCGCAAATCGAGCGCTGAGCCTCTCTCGCCGGGCCTGTCCAACCAACCGCGCCCTTCGTGAATATTTGGTCATGTCCCAGGTCGCGGCGGCCAAGGGAGCGCTCACGCAGCAAGGACGCGGAAGACAATGACTCGCCATGAAGCCCGCTTTGTGCCCGACTTTCCTCCAGGGTGAGCCCCATGCTTGAGTTGCTGCCTCCGCCAGTCCGCTCCGCGGGTGTGCGCCAGGCGGGAAAGGGCATGCTGGCCCTGGCGCTGATGGATGCCCGCAACCACAGCCTGCGCTGGCTGTCGGCTTACGAGCAATGGCTCGAACCCATGAATTTCGTCGTGCCGCCGCTGGCCGAGCTGACCCCGCCGCTGTGGCTGCTGGGTCACCTCGGCTGGTACCAGGAGCGCTGGGTGGCACGCAACGTCCAGCGCCACCGCGGTCGCCGGGCGGACCCCTGCGCACCGCGCCTGGCCTCGATCGAACCCGACTCCGACCGGTGGTACGACCCGGCCAACGCACCACCCGACAGCCGCTGGCTGCTGGACCTGCCCAGCGTGTTCAACACCAAGCGCTATCTGGCCGACACCATCGACGTCACGCTGGAGCTGCTGGAGCGCACGCCGGACGGCGACGATGAGCTGTATTTCTTCCGCCTGGCCCTGTTTCACGAAGACCTGCAGGGCGAGATGCTGGCCCGCATGGCGCAGGCTTTGGGGCTGCCGTCGGGCCAGGGGTTGATGGCACCTTTGCCCCTGGTCTCGTCCGCACGGCCGCAGGCGCAGCGGATTCCGGTCACGCTGCCACCCCTGCATTTCGCAGGCGGTGCCTGGATGCTGGGTGAAGCGGGGCAGGACCCCCTCGCCGGCTTTGCCTTCGACAACGAACAGCCGGCGCATGCGGTGCAGGTGGCGCCTTTCGAGATCGATGCCCAGCCAGTCTGCTGGAGCCAGTTCGTGCAGTTCATCGAGGATGACGGCTACGACAACCCGGCCTGGTGGACCCCGCTGGGATGGGCCTGGAAGGAGAGGGAGCGCCGCCGCGCGCCGCGCCATGTCGACAAGATCCGGCACGGGGTGCTGCAGCGCCAGTTCGGCCGCAGCACGGCGGTGCGGATGAGCGGCCCGGTGACGCACGTGAGCTGGCACGAGGCCCAGGCGTGGTGCCGCTGGGCCGGCCGGCGCCTGCCGACCGAGGCCGAATGGGAGATGGCTGCCTGCACCGGTGCCGAGCTGGGCTGGCGCTGGGGCGAGGTCCTGGAATGGACCAGCTCGGTCTTCGAGCCCTACCCGGGGTTCTCGGCGGGGCCGGATGGCGCCTACTCCCAGTCGGGGTTCGGGACGCACAAGGTGTTGCGTGGCGCCTCGCTGGCCACCCGGGAACGCCTGCGTCACCCCAGGTTCCGTCACTTCGAGTTGCCCGAGCGGGACGATGCCTTTTGCGGGTTCCGCAGCTGCGCGATGTGAGGCTCCCGGTGGGGCGCGCTGCACCGTGGGTGCAAGGCCCCGCGCTCAGCCGCCGAGCAGGCGGCGCTGCTTCTGGTTCTGGTCGATGTAGTGCTGCAAGGCGCGTTGCGCCTCGCCCGTGAGTTCCAGCACTTCGCAGCCCAGGCGAACGCCCTGGGCCTGGTGGTTGAGCGCCGTCACGTGATGCAGGAGCAGCCTGGCCGTGAAGCGCGTGCCCATGTCCAGCACGAAGCGGACATCGTTGATCTGGATGCCCACGTCCAGCGGCGGCACGTCGTGGGGCAGGAAGAGGGCGCAGCCGTTCATGCTCATGTCCAGCACCCGCAGCTCGAGCTGCATCTCCGCGATCATCGGATGGCGCAGCAGCGCCTTCGGCTGGGTGCGGCTCAGCGGCTGGACACGGTAGCTGTTGCGCCGTTGGAAGCGGAACAGCTCGCGCGGGAAGGTGCAGTGCAAGGCACTGTCCTTGGTGCCGCGCACCAGCATCAGGTTCTGCAGCTCGAATTGCAGCTTGATGCTGTCGAGGTAGGCCACGGCAGTGGCTTCGTCGGATTCGATCAGGGCCTGCAGGCTGGGATGGCTGGCGTCGACGCTGAAGCTGATGGTGTCGGTGGCGGGGTCCACGGTCCACACCTGGGCCGGGATGACCGGCCCGTCGGGGGAGTGAAGGTTCATCAGCACCGCCCCGTCCCTCAGCTGCTCCAGCAGCAGCGAGATCTCGCTGCCCGAACGCACGCGGAAGTCATCCTCACTGGCGGGCGTGCCGGTGGAGGGTGCGGCGAAAGGTAGCGAGGCTTGCATGGCTCAATGCAGGGTTTTGGTTCGGCCGGCGAGGATGCCGTCGAGGTCTTCCAGCCAGGGCTCGGCCAGGTTGCGGATCTCGGCGTCGTTGATGAGGATGCGCTGCATGATGCGCGACTTGAGTTGCGCTTCCTCGGGGCCCAGGGGGCGCTCGGCTGCCGCATGCTTGAGTTGGGAGATCAGCAGGGCGCAGGCGCCTTCAAGCTTGACGACCTGGTCCCAGTTGCCTTCGCGTGCGGCCTGGAGCATCGACTGGCTGGCTTGCTCGATGGCTTCGTAGTAGTTGAGTAGGGAGGCGTTCATGGTGTACGGCTCGGTAGGGGGGTGGAACATGGCCGTTCTGGCACGCGTGGGGAAATGGATTCGAGGTGAATTCGTTCGGGAGCTGGCCGCTTGGCTTGCTCACTGAGCGGACAGCTGGGAGGCGCTGATGCCGATCCAGCCGGAACGCAGGGGCTCGATCAGGCGCACGCATTCCTCGAGCGCCGCGGCATCGTTGTGCAGGTTGGCGTGCGTCAGGCGCAGGGCGATGTAGTTGTACAGGTCGTTCAGGTCGCTGGCCAGCTTGCCGCCTTCGGCCAGGTTCAGGCTGGCGCGCAGCCCTTCGTCCACGATGCGCACCGCCCGGGTGATGGCCCGGCACTTCGCCTCGATGTTGCGCGCCGCGAGGGCGCCGCGGGCCTGTGACACGGATTCGATGAAACCGTCGAACAGCATCAAGACCAGTTGATGGGGCGTGGCGGTCGATACCCCCGTCTGCACGCCCACGTCGCGGTAGGCGCTTGTGAAGTGGCTTTGGAGGTTGCGAGAGGCGGCAGTGGCAAACATAGGAGGCTGCTTTCTGTTGATGGCCCGTATGCATGAAATATCGGCGTGCCGGGGAGAGAACTTGAGCAGGGGGTTCTTGACTTGCGTGCATTTTTGGGGCTGGAATTTTTTGTGCACTGCAAAAGAAATTGGCCGCAAAAGCGGCCATTTCTTCAGATCTGCGAAGCATGGCCAGCGATGCGGCCATGCGCCAGACGTGACGCCGGAGCGTGCTATCCGCTGCTGCCCTTGAACTGCTGGGTCACGTAGTTCTGCAAGCTGTTGAGCTGTCCCAGCTGGGTGTCCAGGGCGGTGTATTGCGCGCGCAGGCGTTGCTCCACCATGGCCACGCGGTCGTTGAGGTCGTTCTGCTTGTCGCTGTTGCGGTCGATGCGCTTGCGCAGGCCCTGGGTGCGGGTGCTGAGCGTGCCGTCGATGCCCATCATGGAGTCGGACATGCGGCGCAGCCGGGTGGCAATGCCGTCGTTGTCCGGGGTCGTGATGTCGCTGTTGCCGAACAGCTTGCGCATCTCTGTCGCATTGGCCAGGCCCTTGGCAAGCTTGGCCTCGTTGAGCTTGATGGAGCCGTCGCGTTGCACGTCGAAGCCCACGTCGGCCAGGCGGCCGAAGGTGCTTGACGCACCGCTGGTCTCGCCCAGCACGCTGCGCATCTGGCTGCGCATCGACACGGCCGCGCTGTCGCCCTGCAGGGCACCGCCAGTCTTGGTGGCGGCGTCGTACTTGGTCTGGTCGGTCAGCAGCTTGTTCAGGCTGTTGTAGGCGGTGACGAAGTCGTCGAGGGACTTGCGGATCGACTTGTCGTCCTGGGTGGTGGTGATCTGCACCGGCGAGGTGGTGACCTTGCCCAGGGTCAGGCTGATGCCGTCTGCGACGTCCTTCAGGTTGTTGGTGGCGGAGGAGATCGAGACGCCGTTCAGCGTGGCGGAAGCGTTGGCCGCCGCCAGGGCCTGGGCCATTGTCAGGATGCCCGCCGAGGGGTCGAAGGCGAGCGCGGACAGGCCGAGTCCGTCGCTGTTGTTGCCGTCGGAGTCGTTCACCGAGACGCGGAAGCCGTTGGCTGCGCCGGTGGCCGAGGCCTTGAACACCAGCCGTGCGCCGTTCGCGTCGGTCAGCACCGAAGCGGTGACGCCGGCGTTGGCCGAGTTGATCTTGTCGCGCAACTGCGCCAGCGACTGGGCCGGCGGGCCGGCCGAGATCTCGATCGAGGAGGTGGGCGTGAAACTGGTCTGGTCCTCCGACCAGGTGCCGACCTCGATCTGCAACGTGCCTTCACCGACCAGGGAGTCGGCGGAGGGGTAGGTGACCGTGCTGTTGGACTGGGCCGTGGCCAGGCGCTGGACCTCAAGGGAATAGGTGGCGGCGTGCGTGCTGGCCGAGGTCGTCACGGCCACGGCGGTGCTGTCGCTCGCCGTCGCGGTGGTCTGCCCCCAGGTCTCCGACTTGGTGAGCGCATCCGCGGCATCGCGCAGGGTGGACATCGCGGACTTCAACTGGCCATAGGTCGACAACTGCGACTGCAGGGTCGACGCTTCGCTTTGCAGCTTGGTCAGGGGCTGACGCTCCACCGCCACCAACTGGGTGATGATGCTATTGACGTCCAGACCGCTGCCAATGCCGGGTGAAGAAAGGGTGGCCATGATTTACTCCTCTAACGTCCTCATCGTTTCGGCACTTTTCATGAGAACTTTAGGGCCGCGACCATCCAGCACCCATCGGAAAGATGGGGATCAGGGTAAATCGGTGTAAACCTGGATTGAGTTCCGCGGCGGCTTCAGCTGCGCAGCAGCTGGAGCACCTGCTGAGGCAGTTGGTTGGCCTGCGCAACCATCGCGTTGCCGGCCTGCTGCAGGATCTGTGCGCGTGACAAATTGGCGGTTTCCGCGGCGAAGTCGGCATCCATGATCCGGCCGCGGGCTGCGGATTGGTTCTCGCCCGAGATCCGCAGGCTGGAGATTGCGAATTCAAACCGGCTCATCGCGGCACCGTAGGTGGCGCGGTCGGTGGTGATGATGTCGAGCTTGGCGTCGATGTCCGCCAGGGCGGTCGAGGCGTTGTCGGCGGTGGTCAGGTCACCCGTCACGGTGGTGACGGTGTTGGTGGTGACGGTCAGGGTGTCGCCGTTGTTGGCGCCCACCTGGAACACCTGGGTGCCTGCGCCGTCGCCGACGATGGCCGTGCCGTTGAACTTGGTCTGCGTGGCCACCCGCGTGATTTCCAGCGACAGCTGCTGGAATTCGGTGTCGAGGTTGGCGCGGTCGGAGGTGCCGTTGGAGCCGTTCTGGGCCTGCACCGCCAGCTCACGCATGCGTTGCAGCGCGTCGGTGATGGTGGCCAGGGCGCCTTCGGCGGTCTGCGCCAGCGAGATGCCGTCGTTGGCGTTGCGGATTGCGACGTTGGTGCCGCGGATCTGCGCATTCATGCGGTCGGCGATGGCCAGGCCGGCCGCGTCGTCCTTGGAGGAGTTCACCCGCAGGCCTGACGACAGACGCTCCATGGACGTGGCCAGCGACGTCTGCGAGGTGGCCATGTTCCGCTGTGCGTTCAGCGAGGCTATGTTGGTGTTGATGGTCTGCGCCATGGTGAGCACTCCTAAATGATCCTCTTGGGTCCCGGCAACTTCGCCGGGCGCTCAGGCCAGGGTTTGAATTTGGTCTGTTGGGATGATTTTCGGCCGCTGAAGAATGCAGGGTCCCCCGAATAGACGGGGTTTGGCCAGCCATCTTCCGGCCGTGCGGCGGCAGGTGTCGCGGGGCGCGTGACGTGGGTCACGGATCGCGGCCAGGGCGCTTGAATGCTGGCTTTGCGCGTTGGTGGGTACAAAAAAAAGCCGCCCGAAGGCGGCTTGAGGCAGGGGTGCGGCGGCTTATCTGAGCAGGGCCAGCACCTGGCTCGGCAACTGGTTGGCCTGCGCCACCATCGCATTGCCCGCCTGCTGCAGGATCTGCGCCCGCGACAGGTTGGCCGTTTCCGAGGCGAAGTCGGCGTCCACGATCCGGCCGCGTGCGGCGGACTGGTTCTCGCCGGTGATCGTCAGATTCTTGATGGTCATGTCGAAGCGGCTCATCGCAGCACCGTAGGTGGCGCGGTCGGTGGTGATCACGTCGAGCTTGGCGTCGATGTCCGACAGGGCGGTCGAGGCGTTGGCTGCCGTGGTCAGGTCGCCGGTCACCGTGGTGACCTGGTTGGTGGTGACGGTCAGCGTGTCGCCGTTGTTGGCGCCGATCTGGAACACCTGCGCACCGGCCGAGGCACCGACGACGGCCGTTCCGTTGAACTTGGTCTGGTCGGCGATGCGGGTGATTTCAGAGGACAGCTGCTGGAATTCCGTGTCGAGGTTGGCGCGGTCGGAGGTGCCGTTGGAGCCGTTCTGGGCCTGCACGGCCAGCTCACGCATGCGTTGCAGCGCGTCGGTGATGGTGGACAGGGCGCCTTCAGCGGTCTGTGCCAGGGAGATGCCGTCGTTGGCGTTGCGGATCGCGACGGTGGTCCCGCGGATCTGTGCGTTCATGCGGTCGGCGATGGCCAGGCCGGCCGCGTCGTCCTTCGCCGAGTTCACGCGCTTGCCGGAAGACAGGCGTTCCATGGAGACGGCGAGAGACATCTGTGACTGGGTCGAGTTGCGCTGGGCATTCAACGAGATCACATTGGTGTTGATGGTCATTGGCATGATGAAAACTCCTTTAAGTTGAAATGACTCCCGGCCTAGCCGCCGGCGTTCAACGCCGGTAACTCTTGATGCAACGGCAGCCGCTGCACTTTCGAATCACCTTTGCCGGCCTGCGCTTCGATGGGCCTTTCGACCCCTCTGTGCACAGGCACCGCCCGCGCTAGTCAACCGTTGTGTCTCGCAGCGAAAGAGGCTGCCCAACTCTCGGCCGGCTAACCGGACCACGACCTAAAAAATCTCCAGGTGCGTTGATGCAGTTATCGGCGTGACGTGCCATGAACTTGAGAGAAAACTTCATTCGGGCCTTGACATGCGCGCAAAAAATCAAGTTGTCCAATCAAAGGAAAAGCGGGGTGGCTACAGGCCTGTTGTGTGCCGCGTGAGGAATTGGGGGTTGAATCAGGACTTGCCCGCACAATCGAACCTTCTGGTTCGCTGTTACCTCTTCACGCGTTCCATACGTCTTCACACGCCTGCACACAACCCATGAACCGCATCGCCCTGGTGATGATTGCGCGCAATGAAGCGCGTTGCATTGAACGCAGCCTGCGCAGCGCCAGGCCCTGGGTGGACGAGATGGTGGTGCTCGACACGGGCTCCACCGATGACACGCCGCTGCTGGCCGCGGCGTGCGGTGCGCGCGTCGGCCACTTCCGGTGGGTCGATGACTTCTCCGCGGCGCGCAACGCGGCACTGGCGCTCACACAGGCACCCTGGCGCCTCGTGATGGATGCGGACGAGTGGATCGAGCAGGGCACCGAGATGTTCGCGCAGTTGCGCGAGCGTGCGGCGGACTTCGTCGGGCAGATCATCGTCAGCAGCGCGTTCGAGCAGGCGAGTGCGCGCGTCGAGCAGGCGCCGAGCTGGTTGTCGCGCGTGCTGCCGCAGGGCGTGCAGTACGAGGGGCGCGTGCACGAGCAGCCGGTGTCATCGCTGCCACGCACGCGCCTGCCTCTGGTGCTGGGACACGATGGCTACCTGCCCGTGCACATGCAGGGCAAGGAGGGCCGCAACGCGCACCTGCTGGGCCTGGCATTGGCCGCGCAGCCGGACGATCCCTACCTGCAATATCAACTGGGCAAGGACTTCGAGGTGCGAGGGGCGTTCGCCCAGGCCGCGCCCTGGTTCGACAAGGCCTGCGCGGGCGCGCCGCTGCAGGCGCCGTGGCGGCACGACCTGGTGCTGCGCCGCCTGTTCACGCTGAAGAAGTTGAAGGCCTTCGAGGCCGCGCTGGCTTTCGCACAGCAGGAGTTGCCTCGGTGGGAGGGGCTGTCGCCCGACTTCTATTTCGCGCTCGGTGACCTGTTCCTCGACTGGGCCCAGCACGACAGCGCACGTGCCGGGGAGCTGCTGCCGATGATCGAGTCAAGCTGGGAGGAGGCCATCCGCATCGGTGAACGGCCGGAGCTGCCCGACACGGTGCGCGGCCGGGGCAGCTTCCTGGCGGCCCACAACCTGGCGGTGCTGCATGAGAGCCTGGGCCGGCAGGCCGAGGCAGCCCTGTGGCGCGAACGCGAGGCTGGGATGCGGGGGATGTTTCGTTGAGGGGATGCTTTTTGAGGGGAGAGCGCCGCGGGGGCGAGGTGTCAGGGGTTGCGTTCATGTCCCCCGCGGGCTGCGCCCGCTCCTCCTTGACTTCACTCCACCCCTGACACCTCGCCCCCGCGGCGCTCTCCCCTCTCATGCAGCACCGCCAGGTTGTGCGCCGCCAACATCTCGGTGCTCAGGGCGAACGGGTCTGGAGATCGCGGTACGCGACGAAGTACAGCAGCGGGATCACCACCAGCGTGAGCAGGGTGCTCACGAAAATACCGAAGATCAGCGAGATCGCCAGGCCGTTGAAGATGGGGTCGTCCAGGATGAAGAAGGCCCCCATCATGGCCGCCAGGCCCGTGAGGGCGATGGGCTGTGCGCGCGTGGCTGCCGAGCGCACCACGGCGTCCTTGAGCGGCACGCCCTCGCGCAGTTGCAGGCCGATGAAGTCCACCAGCAGGATGGAGTTGCGCACGATGATCCCCGCCAGCGCGATCATGCCGATCATGCTGGTGGCCGTGAACTGCGCGCCCAGCAGGGCATGGCCCGGCATGACCCCCACGAGAGTCAGCGGGATCGGCGCCATGATGATCAGCGGCGTCAGGTAGGAGCCGAACTGGGCCACCACCAACAGGTAGATCAGCACCAGGCCGACCGCGTAGGCGGCGCCCATGTCGCGGAAGGTCTCGTACGTGATCTGCCACTCGCCGTCCCACTTGAGTGCGTAGTCGCGCCACGGCTCCGCCGGCTGGCGGATGAAAGTCTCGCCCAGCGTCCCACCGCCCGGCGTCGTGATCTGCGCCAGCTCACCGCGCATCTTGAACATGCCGTACAGCGGGCTGTCGAGCGCCCCTGCCATGTCGCCCACCACGTAATGCACCGGCAGGCCATCCTTGTGGTGCAGGGGTTGCTCGCGCAGTGTGTCGCTCAGCGTGACCAGCTCACGGATGGGCACCACCTGGCCGGCCGCGCCGCGCACACCCAGCTGCAGCAGCGCGTCGAGGTCGCCCTGGCTCTCGGCGGGCAGCTGCAGGGTCGCCGCGGCAGGGTACTTGCTCTCGTCGCGCAGGTAGGTGGCCGCCTCGCCACCCAGGCCTGCCTGCAGCGTGCTCACGATGGCGGATTGCGATACGCCCAGCAGCCCCGCCTTGCGGCGATCGACCAGCAGCAGGCGGCGCGGGGCGTCGGCGATGCCCGAGTCGTCCACGTCCACCACGCCCGGCGTGTGCACGAACACGCGGCGTACCGCCCGGGCCACCTGCCGCCGGCCTTCGGCGTCCGGCCCGTAGACCTCCGCCACGAGGGGTGCAAGCACCGGCGGGCCGGGCGGCACTTCTACCACCTTGACGTTGGCGCCGTGGCGCGCACCGATCGCCTGCAGCTCGGGACGCAAGCGGGTGGCGATCGCGTGGCTCTTCTCGCTGCGGTGGTGCTTGTCCACCAGGTTGACCTGCAGGTCGCCCAGCTCGCCGCCGGCGCGCAGGTCGTACTGGCGCACCAGCCCGTTGAAGTTGATCGGCGCCGAGGTCCCGGCATAGGCCTGGTAGTCAGTCACCTCGGGCTGGCGGGACAGGTGGTCGCCCAGCTCGCGCAGCACAGCGGCGGTACGCTCGAGGGGCGTGCCGACCGGCATGTCGACCATCACCTGGAACTCCGACTTGTTGTCGAAGGGCAGCATCTTCAGCACCACCAGGCCGACGGCCGGCAGCGCCAGCGAAAGCGCGATCAGCCCGGCCACGCCAGCCCCCAGCAGCTGGCGGTTGCGTGCACCCCGCCGCTCATCGAGCAGCGGACGGAAGAGGCGTTCAAAGAATGGCCCCGTCCGGGCGGACAGGCCTGCCTGGCCCGGATGGCCGGCGTGCGCAGGCTTCATCCACAGCCGTGCCATCCAGGGCGTGACGACGAAGGCGATCGCCAGCGACAGCAGCATGCCCATGCTCGCGTTGATGGGGATGGGGCTCATGTAGGGCCCCATCAGCCCCGACACGAAGGCCATCGGCAGCAGGGCGGCGATGACGGTGAGCGTGGCCAGGATGGTGGGGCCGCCAACCTCGTCGACCGCGCCAGGAATGACCTCGGCCAGCGGGCGCCCCGGGTGCAGGGCCATGTGCCGGTGGATGTTCTCCACCACCACGATCGCGTCGTCCACCAGGATGCCGATCGAGAAGATCAGCGCGAACAGCGAGACCCGGTTGAGCGTGAAGCCCCAGGCCCACGAGGCGAACAGCGTGACCGTGAGCGTGAGCAGCACCGCGCTGCCGACGATGGCCGCTTCGCGCCGGCCCAGCGCCAGGAACACCAGCGCCACCACCGAGGCGGTGGCAAAGAGCAGCTTCTGGATGAGCTTGGTGGCCTTGTCGTCGGCGGTGGCGCCATAGTTGCGCGTCTGCGCGACCTCGACCCCCTGGGGGATCAGGGTGTTGCGCAGCCTGTCCACGCGCTCCACCACCGCATCGGCCACGGTGATGGCGTTCTCTCCCGGCTTCTTGGTGACGGCCAGTGTCACCGCGGGAAACTCGCCGCCCCCCTCGCCGGCCACGCCGTGCCATACGTGGCGCCGCGGCGGCAGCGGCCCGTCCTGCACGGTGGCCACGTCCTGCAGGAACACCGGCTTGCCCTGATGCACGGCCACGACCACCTCGGCCACGTCGCGCGCATCGCGCAGGTAGGGTCCCGCCTCGAGCGCCACGGCACGGTCGCCCCCGAGCAGATCGCCCAGCGGCGCACCGAGGTTGGCGGACTGCAGCGCCTGGCGCAGGTCGGCCACCGTCACCCCGGCGCCGGCCATGCGCGCCGGGTCGAGCTCCACCCGCACCGCGCGACCCGGCCCCCCCAGCGTGGTGACCTCGCGCGTGCCGGGCACGCGCTTGAGCTCAGCCTCCAGGGTGTGGGCCACGCGCTCCAGGTCGAAGGCGCCGCCGGACGCATCGCGCGTGAAGAGCGTGAGCGCGACGATGGGCACGTCGTCGATCCCCTTGGGCTTGATGAGCGGCGGCCCCGCGCCCAGGCCCGCCGGCAGCCAGTCGGCATGGGCGTTCACCGTGTCGTACAGCCGCACCAGGGCCTCGGTGCGCGGCACGCCCACCTTGAACTGCACGGTGACCATGGCCATGCCAGGCCTCGACACGCTCGTCACGTGCTCGATGCCGGCGATCTGCGACAGCACCTGCTCGGCGGGTGTGGCCACCATCTGCTCCACGTCGCGCGCCGAGGCACCCGGGAAGGGGATCAGCACATTGGCCATGGTGACGTTGATCTGCGGCTCTTCCTCGCGTGGCGTCACCAGCACCGCGAACAGGCCGAGCAGCAGGGCCACCAGCGCCAGCAGCGGCGTGATGCGGGCGGTCTGGAAAAAAGCCGCGATGCGGCCGGACAGGCCGAGACGGGGTGTGTTGGGAGTGTCGGAGGTCATGGTCGAGGCCTCCTCTCAGCGCAGGCGCGCCGCGGCTTGCGGATCGAGCACCACGCGCTCGCCGACCGCCAGGCCCGAGAGCACCTCGACCCGGTCGCCACTGACAGGCCCCAACCGGACCTGCCTCAGCAACACGCGGCCGTCGCCGCTCGCGATGTACACACCCGTCATCTCGGCACGCCGGACCACCGTCTGCGCCGGCACGGCCACGCGTGCCCCGCCCTGCCCGTCTGCCGGCAGCCAGACCCGCGCGAACATCCCTGGCGTCGCCGGGGTGCCCGGCGGCAAATCGAGGCGCAAGGTCTGGGTGTGGGTGGCGGGGTCGACGGCCGGCAGCAGCTCCCAGCGCAGCGGCACCACGCGTGGGCCGTCAACACCGGGCAGCTCCACCGTCACACCCTGGCTGGCGGCCAGCCGACTGGCGTCCGACTGCGGCACCGCGGCGCTCACGCGCAGCGCCGATGGGTCGTAGACCGTCAGCAAGGGCCGGCCCGGCATGGCCATGTCGCCCAGCACCACGTCCACGCCAGCGACGACGCCAGCATAGGGCACCTTGAGCACATAGAACCCGGACTGGGTGCGCGCGGCGTCGGCCGCCGCCAGCTGGGCACTGGCCTGGGCCCTGGCCGATTTGTACTGCGCCTCGGCCTGGTCCAGCGCCGCCCGGCTGATGTAGTGCTGCTGGAACAGCTGCTGCTGGCGCTCGAACTCCCGCGTGGCCGCCTCCTGCAGGGCACGCGCCGCCTGCACCTGGGCGGCCGCGGCACCCGCCTGCTGCTGGGCCGCGCGGGCATCCAGGGTCAGCAGGGTCTGTCCCGCCTTGACCTGCTCTCCGGCCTTGACGTTCAGGGACACCACCGCACCGGGCACCTGGGCCGCCAGCACGCTTTGCCGCACGGCCTCGACCACGCCGTCATGGCTGCGCGCGTACCCTGCACCCAGCGGGGCAGCAGCCACCGTCGGCAAGGAGGATGGCGCGGGGGCGGCCGCCTGCGCAAGGCCCCACGGCCCGGCGGCCATCGCGCAGGCCAGCAGGGCGGAAGACAAGGTCATGTTCATGTCTTCAGTATTTAACTACATACGCAAATAGTCAAGTGAAAATTTGCTTGAAAACGATTCCTTCCCATGAGGCATCATCGGGTGACTGACACTCGTTCCCGTCCGCTCATGCAGAATCTCCCTCCCGATGCGCTAATCCAGGTGGCCGCCTACTTCCAGGCGCTCGCCGAACCTCTGCGGCTGAGCATCCTGAACCTGCTACGCGGCGGCGAGCACAACGTCGGAGAGATCGCCCAGGCCTGCCAGAGCTCCTCGGCCAACGTCTCGCGCCACCTGTCCTTGCTGATGCACCGCGGCCTCGTGAAGCGCCAGACGCGAGGCAACGCCGTCTACTACAGCATGGCCGACGAGTCTGTGTACGCGCTGTGCGAACTGGTGTGCGGCAGCATCGCCCGACAGCATGAGCACGCCATCGCCGAGCAGAAGGCCTTCTCGAACGCGATCCGCCAGCCCGCCGGCCGGGCCGTCACCAAGGGGCGCCGGGCCGGCTGAACTTGGCGTTTTGGGGCGCAGTCGCTTGACCGGGGGCAAGCCCGGCTGCGGGTGGACGCGCCCGGATGCATCCTGGCGCTGGCCCCCGATCCCTTCGGCTTCAGCGTTCCCCGTCGCGGCCGGGCCTGCGCCCCAGGAACGCTGCTTGCACAGCCCGGCCATCCGCACCGCCGCATCACCCGCATGGCCGAATCGAAACTGGCAATCTACGGCGCCATCGCCGCCAACGTCGCCATCGCAGCAACGAAATTCGTGGTCGCTGCCATCACTGGCAGCTCGGCCATGCTGTCCGAGGGCATCCACTCGGCCGTCGACACCGGCAACGGCCTGTTGCTGCTGATCGGCATGCGGCGCAGCAAGCGCCAGCCCAGCGCCGAGCACCCGTTCGGGCACGGCAAGGAGCTGTACTTCTGGAGCCTGATCGTGGCGGTGCTGATCTTCGGCGCCGGCGGGGGCGTGTCGTTCTACGAGGGCGTGCAGCACTGGCGCCATCCGGCCCCCTTGGAAGACCCGGCCTGGAACTACGTCGTGCTGGCCGCGGCCAGCTTGTTCGAAGGCACCAGCTTCCTGATCGCGCTGCGGCAGTTCCGCCAGGAAACCCGCGGCCGCCCTTTCTGGCGCGCCCTCATCGGAAGCAAGGACCCAACCACCTTCACCGTGCTGGCCGAAGACGGCGCGGCGCTGGTGGGCCTGGCGATCGCCGCGGTGGGCATCTGGGCGAGCCACCGCCTGAGGCGCCCCGAACTCGACGGCGGCGCCTCGATCCTGATCGGCCTGCTGCTGGCCGGCGTGGCCGTGCTGCTGATCCGCGAATCGCGCAGCCTGCTGGTGGGGGAAGGCATCCGCCAGGAGACCGCGCGCCGCGTGCGCCAGCTGGCCCTGTCGCACCCCGAGGTGAAGCGCGCCGGCCGGCCCCTGTCGATGTACGTGGGCCGTGACACCGTGCTGCTCACGCTTGACGTGGAGTTCTGCCATGGCACCCCGGCCGAGCAGATCGTCGAGACGGTGGCCCGGCTCAAGCAGGAGGTCCAGAAGGAGTACCCCGTGGTCCGCCACTTCTATGTCGAGGCCGCTCGGCTTGGCAAGGCGCTGTGAAGCACCTGGGCGACGTGGCGCACCATCCGCCACTTTGCCCGCAGCGTCCCCGAAAGACGGGACAGCCCCCGACAAACTAGGAGGACACCGCGCACCGGCCCGTCCTACACTGCTTGCCAATGGCCCACTCCGTACTCATCGTCGAGGACGACCCTCGCTTTCGTGACACCTTTGCCAAGGCAGTTCGCGAGGCTGGAGACTTGCGCTTGGCAGGTCTGGCCACCAACCTGCCGCGTCCCCTCTTGCCGCGACCGACGAGCCTGCCGCGGGGTGAGGCGGCGGGCATCCCGGACAATGGCGCGGCCCCGTCGTGCAGGGGCCCATTCCCACCTTTGCCAAGAGAAAGCAGTTCCTGAGAAATGAACCCCAAGAATTACCTGATGTGCGTCGCCGAGTTCCGTGCCCGCCCCGACACCTTTCCTGCGCTGAATGAGCGGCTGCAGGAACTGGTCCGCCTCACCCGGCAGGAGGCGGGTTGCCTCCAATACGACCTGAGCCACTCCACCGAGCATCCCCGCACCTGCGTGGTCATCGAGCGGTTCCGTTCCAAGGCGGACTTCGACGCTCATTCGAGCCAAGGCTATCTCCAGAGCTTCATCCGCGACCTGGACAGCCTCGTGGAAAGCGCCTCGGTCCACCTCTGCGAGCAGGCCGTGCAAGTGCTTTGAGGGGCCATGGCGCGTGCATGCACCAGGAGGCGAGTGTCGCGTCCCCTGTGCACGCCGGACATCAAGGGGGTTCGGAGGGCAGCCCTACAACCAGCCCGCCCGGCGGAAACGCCACCACACGACGGCGCAGGCCACCACCACCATGCCGAGGGCGGCCGGATAGCCCCAGACCCACTTCAGCTCCGGCATGTGCTCAAAGTTCATGCCCCACACCCCCACCATGAAAGTCGCCACGGCGAACACGGCGGCCCAGGCGGCCAATCGCTTGGTGATTTCAGACTCCTCGATGGTGACCATGGACAGGTTCACCTGGATCGCCGTGGCGATCGTTTCGCGCAGCGCCTCCAGGATGATCTGGATGCGCTCGAGGTGGTCGACCACATCGCGGAAGTACTCGCGGTTGTGTTCGCACACCACGGGCACCCGTCCCCGCGTCAGCTTGCCGACGGCCTCCAGCAGCGGGACCACGGCATGCCGCACCATGGTCACCCGCTGCTTCAGGGCATACAGGCGCTTGACGTTGTCACGGGCCGAGCCCCCCACCTCGAAGATGCGGCCTTCGATGGCCTCCAGCTCCCCTTCCAGGGCGTCCACGATGGGGAAATACCGGTCGACCACCGCATCCATCAGCGCGTACAGCACGAAGCCCGGCCCCTGGCGCAGCAGGTGCGGCTCGCGCTCGGCCCGCTCCCTCACCCCGAGCAGGTGATGGCGGCTGCGGTTGCGCACCGACAGGATGTAGTTGGGGCCGACGAAGATGTGCACTTCGCCGGTCGTGAGCTCGTCGGTGGGTGACAACTCCAGCGTGTGGAGGATCACGAACATCGAGTCGCCGTACTCCTCGATCTTCGGGCGCTGGTGCCCGTGCAAGGCGTCCTCGACGGCCAGCTCATGCAGGCCGAACTGGCGCTGCATCTGTTGCAGCTCGTCAGCCGTGGCATCGCGCAGTGCCACCCAGGCGAAGCACTCGGGCCGCGCGACATGTTGATCGATCTCTTCCACGGGAACGTCCGTGAGCCGCTTGCCTTCCTGGTATGCAACGCAGTTGATCAGCATGACCATCCTCCTGGGCAGGGATCCTATCCCAGCACCCGACAGGCAGGACCGGCTCAGCGGACCACGAGGTTCGTGGGCGCCTGCAGGGCCGCGGGAGCCGTCCCTGTGAACTGATAGGCCCCCTTGTCCCAGGGGCGGTTCGCAGGCCGCGCTGCGCCGCGCAGGTCGTCGCCGAAGTCGAGTGGCGTGCCGGTCTGGATGGCCACACTCGGCGAGGCAATGGAAAAGTCCTGAGCTGTCGCGTTGACGAGGTTCACCGCCCCGCCGTTGCCGCCGCCCGCCTCGCTCGTGTAGTTGACCAACGCCCGGCCTGTGCAGTCAGCATAGAAGTTGTAGGCGCGCGTCATCGGCAGCCCGCTGGGGTTGTTGAAGACGTTGTCGAAGTCCCTGTTCTCGCAGCTGTTCACGCCGATCATGAGGTTGTTCTTTACGACCAGATTCGAACCGTTGAACGGCCGCCCCGGCCCACCGGTGACCTGGTAGATGAGGCCGGTGTTGTAGAGCGTGTTGTTGTAGAAGTAGAAGTTCGGCAGGCCCACATTCGCGTTCTGCGAGATGTTGGCGAAGACGTTGTTGCGGACCGTGTAGTCGTGGATGCCGGCCACGCCGTCCTGCGAGGTGTTGAACAGCTGACCTTGTGAATTGATGAAGCGGTTGCGCTCGATGAGGATGTCATGGGAAACCCAGCCGTTGTCGCCGAAGGTCTGGAACATGTCCATGTGGGCGCTGGAATTCGGCGAGTAGGTCAGGTCGTGCACGTAGTTGCCGCGCAGCACATGGTCGGAGCCAAAGATGCGGAAGGCGTCGATGTCCGAGCTGGGGCCGATCTCGTTGGCCTCGATCACATGGCGTGTTCCGAAGATGTTGATCTGGGGCCAGTCCCCCTCGGGCGAGGCGGCGCCATGCAGGTGGTTGCCCCGCACGAGACAGCCGTCCGATGCCGCCAGCGTGGACCACGCGATGGCGCCGGCGACGATCTCGTTGTCGAGCACTTCGCAGCGATTGGCATTGCGGATGGTGATGCTGGCGTGGGAGAGCCTGAAGCCCTGGACCGTGACATCGTCGTGTGCGATGGTCCAGTCGCCGGTGTTCACGACGCCGGCCGCCATGAACACGATGCGCTGCCCCACTGAGCCCGCGCGCACCGTGCTCACGGCACCGTAGGAGCCCGCTGCGATGACGGCGGTGTCGCCGCCCACCATGGTGGCCGCGGCCTTCGTGATCGTCTTCCAGGGCTGTGCGGCGGTGCCGGGATTCGCGTCGCTGGCGGCCGCGCTGCTGCCGTCGACGTAGTAGAAGGCAGCCTGTGCGCCACCGGTGAAGGCAGCGGCCAGGGCGAATGCCACCGCCGGACGGAGGCTCAGCAGACGGAACACACGCCTGGCCTTTGGAAGATGTGGGCGGTCGCGCAACTCAGGATGGATCATGTCGTCAACTCCGTCGGGATGGCTTGACAAGCCTGGGGCTCAAGGAATCAGCTTGCTGACTTCGGTGGACAGCGGGCTTTCATTGCCTGTGGCGTCGACGGACGACACTGCAAAGTAATGCCGCTGCCCCGAGGGCAGACCCGCCACGGTGAAAGTACCGTCCAGGCCAGCCCTGAGCCCCCTGCCGCGGGCCTGCAGGTAACTGCCTGGGGCAGGACCGTGGTACACGCGGTAGCCCACCACGGAAGGGCTGGCCGACGCACTCCAGGTCAGCACGGCCACGCCCG
>CBINPE010000062.1:0-26635 GCA_966252435.1 uncultured Burkholderiales bacterium
AGTTGTTGCTGCAGTTGGTGGTCAGCACCGGCAGGCCGTAGGTGTGGTGCCAGGCCCGCACCAGGTGGTCGCTGGCGGCCTTGCTGGCCGAATAGGGCGAGTTCGGCTCGTAGAGGTTGTCCTCGGTGAAGGGTGGGTCGGTGGGGCTGAGCGAGCCGTAGACCTCGTCGGTCGAGACATGGTGGAAGCGGAAGCCGTCCTTGTCCGCTTGCGGCAGGGCCGACCAGTAGGCGCGGGCGGCTTCCAGCAGGGTGAAGGTGCCCTCGACATTGGTGCGCACGAAGCTGCCGGGGCCATGGATGCTGCGGTCCACGTGGCTCTCGGCCGCGAAATGGACGATCGCGCGGGGGCGGTGCTCGGCGAGCAGACGATCCAGCAGGGGGCGGTCGCAGATGTCGCCCTGGACGAACACATGCCGGGCGTCGTCGGCCAGGGATTTCAGGCTTTCGAGGTTGCCGGCATAGGTGAGGGCGTCCAGGTTCAGGACAGGTTCGGAAGAAGTGGCGAGCCAATCAAGGACGAAGTTCGCGCCGATGAAGCCGGCACCGCCTGTGACGAGGATCATGGTGGTAATGGGAAGGGAGGGCTGCAGGAGGCAGCGAAACGTCAATTCTAGTGCGTGACCTGACTGCTGATCCGCGCCGACGGGGCCGGCATTGCTCGCAAGGGGCAAGGCCGCAAAGGCTGCGAAAGGCAGGGGAGGGTCGATTCTAGTGGTTGGGCTTCGCCGTCGGACATGCCGCCAGGGTGGCAGGCGATAATTCGCGAATGAGTGAATTCAACCCGGCGCCGGCGGCGCCTACCAATCCGTCCCCTGCAGCGCCGGAGGGCATGCGCTTCGACACCCTTCCCCTGGACGCCAAGTTGTTGCGTGCCGTGGCCGATTCCGGCTACGAAACCATGACACCCATCCAGGCCAAGGCCATCCCTGTGGTCCTGGCGGGCCGCGACGTCATGGGCGCGGCTCAGACGGGGACGGGCAAGACGGCCGCCTTCTCGATTCCCCTGCTGCAGCGCATGCTGGTTCATGAGAACGCCAGTGCCTCGCCGGCGCGCCACCCGGTGCGTGCGCTGGTGCTGGCACCCACGCGCGAGCTGGCGGTCCAGGTGGCCAAGAACGTAGTCACCTACTCGAAGTACACCAAGCTGCGCGCCGCCGTGGTGTTCGGCGGCATGGACATGAAGCCCCAGACGGCCGAGCTGAAGGCCGGCGTCGAGGTCCTGATCGCCACGCCCGGCCGGCTGCTCGACCACATTGAGGCCAAGAGCTGCGTGCTCAACCAGGTCGAATATGTCGTACTGGACGAGGCCGACCGCATGCTCGACATCGGTTTCCTGCCCGACCTGCAGCGCATCCTGAGCTACCTGCCCAAGCAGCGCCAGACCCTGCTGTTCTCTGCCACCTTCTCGCCCGAGATCAAGCGCCTGGCCGAGAGCTATCTGCAAAACCCCCTGCTGGTGGAGGTGGCCCGTCCGAACGCCACGGCCACCACCGTGGAGCAACGCTTCTACAGCGTGGCCCCGGACGACAAGCGTGCCGCCGTGGTCCGTCTGCTGAAGGACCGCAAGATCTCGCAGTGCATCGTGTTCGTCAATTCCAAGCTGGGGTGCGCGCGCCTGGCGCGCGCGCTGGAGCGCGACGGCTTGCGCACCAATGCCCTGCACGGCGACAAGTCGCAGGATGAGCGCCTCAAGGCGCTGGATGCCTTCAAGCGGGGTGAGGTCGACGTGCTCGTGGCCACCGACGTGGCGGCCCGGGGGCTGGACATCGCCGATCTCCCAGCGGTGATCAACTTCGACGTGCCTTTCAACGCCGAGGACTATGTGCACCGCATCGGCCGCACTGGTCGCGCAGGGGCCTCCGGCCTGGCCTTCACCCTGGTGGCCGCGGGCGACCGCAACGACGCCCGGCTGGCGGCGGACATCGAGAAGCTGATCCAGAAGCGCATCCAGCTTGAGGCCCTCGAGCTGATGATGCCGGAGCGCCCGGTGCGTTCGGAGCGCGAGCGCGCCGCTGCGCCCGCCCGCCCGCCCCGGCCCCAGGCGTCGCGCGACCCCTTCTTCGACCAGCCCTACGTGCCCAGCTCCGAGGCCCAGCCGGTCTGGGACAGCAAGGGGCAGGCGCCGGTGCGCAGCAGCGTGTCGCCCAACATCAAGCCGAAGAAGAAGGTGGCGGCCCTGTTCGGGGCCAAGCGCACCGACACCCCTTCCGCCTGAGCTGGGTGGCGCGCGGAGCGCGAGGGTTCAGCCTCGCGCTGCGTGCAGCCCGAACACGGCAGGCATGTCCGCCGGCAACGTCGTCGCACGGCCGCGCCATCCTGCCACGGTGTCAGTCCGGCTGAAGCCCTGCGGCAAGGTGAGCCCGCAGCTCACGGTCAGGTGCGTGGCCGGCTGCAGATGCTCCAGCAGGGCACTCAGCAGGGCCGGGTTTCGGTAGGGCGTCTCAATCATCAGCTGGGTCTGGTCTTGGCGCCGCGACAGGGTTTCCAGTTCGCGGATGCGCTGGGCCCGCGCGGCGGCGTCCACGGGCAGGTAGCCCACGAAGGCAAAGCTCTGCCCCTGCAGCCCGCTGGCGGCCACGGCCAGAGCGATGGCACTGGAGCCCGCCAGGGCGACGACGCGCACCCCTGCCTGGTGCGCTGCCTGGACCACTGGCGCTCCTGGGTCGGCCACGCCCGCCAGCCCCGCCTCGGAGATCAGCCCCATGTCGTGGCCCTGCAGCGCGGGCGCTAGCAGGCCGGCCGGCGGTGGGGTGGGGGCAACGGCCCGGCCCTTGGCTGGCCGGGGCAGTTCCACGATCGACAGGCTCTGCAGCGGCTGCGCCAGGGGCGTGATGGCGTCGACGCGCTTGAGGAAGGCGCGGGTCGTCTTGGCGTTCTCGGCCAGCCAATGGCCGATCCGTGCGGCCTGCGCCATCACCTCGCGCGGGATCGCGGCATCCAGGCTGGGGATGGGCGTGTGGCCAACGCCAAAGTCCAGGGCATTGGGCACCAGGTAGAGGGTTCCGTAAGGCATGCGGCGGTGTTCAGGGGCGAGGGGTCAGAGGGTCCAGGCCGGCGGCGCGCAGCAGGCGGCAGGTGTCGATCAGGGGCAGGCCGATGAGGGCCGTCGGGTCGCGGGACTCGATGGCGTCCAGCAAGGTGATGCCCAGGCCCTCGGACTTCGCGCTGCCAGCACAGTCATAGGCCGGCTCGGTGCGCAGGTAGTGCGCGATGTCCTCGTCGCTCAGCGTCCGGAACTGCACCAGGACGGGGTGCAGGGCCACCTCCTCGAAGTGGGTGGGCGCCAGCCGCACCACCGCCACGGCGGTCTGGAAGATGACCTGGCGGCCGCGCATGGCGCGCAACTGGGCCACGGCCTTGTCGTGTGTGCCTGGCTTGCCGATCGGCTGGCCGGCCAGGTCGGCCACCTGGTCCGAGCCGATCACGATGGCCTGCGGAAAGCGCTCGGCCACGGCGCGCGCCTTGGCCAGCGCCAGGCGCTGGGCCAGCCGGACGGGTGGCTCGTCCGGCAGGGGGGTCTCGTCCACGTCGGGGGATTCGACGGTGAAAGGCAGGCGGAGGCGAGCCAGCAACTCGCGGCGGTAGGGGGAAGTCGAGGCCAGAATCAGGGGGGTCATGCGGGAATTGTCAGCGATCCTTGCCGGGCGCCGGCCTTGGCACGTTCTACACTCGCTGCCATGAAAGCACGATCATTCGACGCCCGGCACCTGGACGTCGCCGTTTTTGCGGAGCAGGCTGGGCAGATGTCCGGCGAACTTCCCCTGACCAAGCTGTCCCGTCTGTGCGATTTCGCCGCGCCGGAGGCGCTCCCGGGGGCGCAGGACATGGTGACCTGGGAGGCCAGTGGCGAGTCGCGTCCCACCCGCGGCGGCCCACCCCAGGTCTGGCTGCACCTGCGGGCCCAGGCAACCCTGTCCATGACCTGCCAGCGCTGCCTGCAGCCGCTTCCCGTCCCGTTGGACGTGGTCCGCGACATCCGTTTCGTCGAAGGCGAGGATGCGGCGGCTGAGCAGGATGCAGACAGCGAGGACGATGTGCTGGCCATCTCAGCCTCGTTGAGCCTGCCCCATCTGATCGAGGACGAACTGGTGCTGGCGCTGCCCTGGGTGCCCAGGCACGAGGTCTGCCCGGAGCCTCTGAACTTGCCCCCTCCCTCTGACGAAGCCCTGGTGGAGCAGCCCCATCCCTTCGCGGTCCTGGCGCAGCTGAAGAAGCGGTTGGATTCCTGAGGCCAGGGAAGGTGGCCTGGAGGTGGTTGCCGGTCGTTTTCAGCGTCGCTCGCTCCCTTCCCGGCGGCAGCTCATGGTATAGTCAAGGGCTTTCGGTTTGCCGCTCCAGGAGCGGTTCCCCCCGCTCGCTGACGCTTTCGTCAGGCAGCGTCTTCGGAGATATTTCATGGCCGTTCAACAGAACAAGAAATCCCCATCCAAGCGTGGCATGCACCGTTCTCACAATGCGGTGGCTCTGCCTGGCACCGCTGTGGAGCCCACCACCGGGGAAGTCCACCTGCGTCACCACATCAGCCCGACCGGTTTCTACCGTGGGCGCAAAGTGCTCAAGACCAAAGCCGACGCCTGAGTCTTTGACGATCTGGTGTTGCCGCTGCGCGGCATAAATCACCCATGAGTTCAGTGCTCACACCGATCAGCGGTCCCGTGCGGCTGTCTGTGGATTGCATGGGGGGTGACCATGGTCCGCAGGTCACGCTGCCGGCTTGTCGAGCGTTTCTTGCGTCCCACCCCGATGCCGAGCTCATCCTGGTCGGGCGTGCCGATGCGCTCGCACCGGCACAAGGCTGGGCACGTGCGAAAGTCGTGACGGCCACCGAGGTGGTCGAGATGGATGACCACGTCGAGGTGGCGCTGCGCCGCAAGAAGGATTCATCCATGCGCGTGGCGATCGCCCAGGTCAAGAGCACCGAGGCGACACCGGCTGCGGCCCATGTCTGCGTTTCTGCCGGCAACACCGGCGCGCTCATGGCCGTGTCACGCTATCTGCTCAAGACCCTGGAAGGCATCGACCGCCCGGCCATCGCCACGGTGATGCCCAACATGCGCGACGGCTACACCACCGTGCTGGACCTTGGTGCCAACGTCGATTGCTCGGCCGAGCACCTGCTCCAGTTCGCGCTCATGGGCTGCGCCCTGGTGGCTGCCGTCGAGGGCAAGGACCAGCCCACCGTGGGACTGCTCAACATCGGCGAGGAAGCCATCAAGGGCAGCGAAGTCATCAAGCAAGCTGGTGACCTGTTGCGCGCCGCCTGCGCCCGGGGGCAGCTCAACTTCCACGGCAATGTCGAGGGCAACGACATCTTCAAGGGAACCACCGACATCGTCGTGTGCGACGGCTTCGTCGGCAACGTTGCATTGAAGACCGCCGAGGGGCTCGCGGCCATGCTGTCGAGCTTCATCCGCGAAGAGTTCACCCGCAATTGGCTCACCAAGGTGGCGGCCTGGGTCGCCATGCCCGTGCTTAGCCGCTTCAAGGCGCGCGTGGACCATCGTCGCTACAACGGCGCGGCCCTGCTGGGCTTGCGCGGGCTCGTGTTCAAGAGCCACGGCTCGGCGGACGCCTTCGCTTTCGAGCAGGCCCTCAACCGCGCCTATGATGCGGCACGCCATCGTCTGCTGGACCGCGTGCATGAGCAGATCGCGACCGCCCTGCAGGCCAGCGCCCAGAATGCCGGCGTCAAGCTGGTCATCTCCGCATGAATTCTCCTTCTTCCCCGTTCTGTCACGCCCGCATCACCGGCACCGGTGGTCACCTGCCCGAAGGCCGGCTCACCAACGGTCAACTGGCCGCCCAACTGGCGCAACAGGGCGTCGAAACCTCCGACGAGTGGATCGTCGAGCGAACCGGCATCCGGGCGCGGCATTTCGCGGCCAGCCACTTGCAGGCCAGCGACCTGGCGCTCCAGGCCGCGCGGCAGGCGCTGGAAGCGGCAGGTTGCGAGGCCCGCGAACTCGACCTGATCATCGTGGCCACCTCCACGCCCGACATGGTGTTCCCCTCCACAGCCTGCATCCTGCAGAGCAAGCTGGGCAATGTCGGCGCGGCCGCATTCGATGTGCAAGCCGTGTGTTCGGGCTTCGTCTATGCCCTGAGCGTGGCCGATGCCATGGTCCGAACGGGGGCGGCCCGCAAGGCGCTGGTGGTCGGGGTCGAGCTCTTTTCGCGCCTCCTCGATTTCAGCGATCGCACCACCTGCGTGTTGTTCGGCGACGGTGCCGGCGCCGTGGTGCTCGAGGCCAGTGACCGCCCCGGCATCCTCGCCACCCAGCTGCACGCCGACGGGCGCCATGCCGGCATCCTGTGCACACCGGGCACGGTCTCGGGCGGCAAGGTGCAGGGCGATCCGTTGCTCAAGATGGATGGGCCCGCGGTCTTCAAGCTGGCGGTGGGCGTGCTGGAGGACGTCGCGCGCGAGGTGCTGGCCAAGGCGGGCCGCACCGAGGCGGACATCGACTGGCTGGTGCCGCACCAGGCCAACATCCGCATCATCCAGGGCACGGCCAAGAAGCTCAAGCTCGACATGGACAAGGTCATCGTCACCCTGGCCGACCACGGCAACACCTCGGCCGCGTCCATCCCCTTGGCGCTGGACGCCGGCGTGCGCAGTGGCAAAGTCCGGCCTGGCGACACCGTGCTGCTGGAAGGCGTGGGCGGTGGCTTCACCTGGGGTGCCGTGCTGCTGGACCTGTGAAACGAATCCCTCGCTATTCCTTCCCTTACCCGTCTCATCTCCAAACACCATGACATCACTGGCATTCGTATTTCCTGGTCAGGGGTCCCAATCGGTGGGCATGCTCGACGCCTGGGGTGACCATCCTGCCGTCCGCCAGACCCTGCAGGAGGCCTCCGATGCACTGGGCGAGGACCTGGCCGGCCTGATCCGGAGTGGTCCCAAGGAACAGCTCGACCTCACCACCAACACACAGCCCGTGATGCTGGTGGCGGGGGTGGCCGCCTACCGGGCCTGGCTGGCCGAGACCGGCAAGGCGCCGCAGGTCGTGGCGGGTCACTCGCTGGGTGAATATTCGGCCCTGGTCGCTGCCGGCGTGCTGAGCTTGGCGCAGGCGCTGCCGCTGGTGCGTTTCCGCGCCCAGGCCATGCAGGAAGCCGTGCCGGTGGGTGCGGGTGCGATGGCCGCCATCCTTGGCCTCGACGCGGATGTGATCCGCCAGGTCTGCGCCGCCGTCACGGCCGGGGGCCATGTCGTCGAAGCCGCCAACTTCAACGATGCCAAGCAGACCGTGATCGCGGGGACGCAGGCTGGCGTGAACCAGGCCTGTGAACAGCTGAAGGCCCAGGGGGCCAAGCGGGCCATGCTGCTCGCGGTGTCGGCCCCTTTCCACTCCAGCCTGATGAAGCCGGCGGCCGAGCGCCTGAAGGCCAAGCTGCTCGAGGCCGACTGGTCGGCACCCGCCATGGCAGTCATCAACAACATCGACGTGCAGGTCCAGACCGAGCCCGAGGCCATCCGCGACGCGCTGTACCGCCAGGCCTTCGGTCCCGTGCGCTGGTTCGAGACCATCCAGGCGATGGCGGCGCGTGGTGTGACCCACATCGTCGAGTGTGGGCCCGGCAAGGTGCTGGCCGGCATGACCAAGCGCATCGTGCCCGAGCTGGCGGCCGGTGCACTGTACGATCCCGCCACCTTGGTGGAGGTCAAGGCACTCGTGGCCTGAGGCATCGGGGCGCTGGCCGCAAGGCGGATGCCCCCACGATCCTGAACCTTTTTCCTTCCTTTTCCCGACCCGGCCAGGAACCTTCAATGACACAAGCAGCAGCAAGCAGCAGCAACGACATGCAGTGGACCGCCCAGACCGCCCTGGTGACGGGTGCCTCGCGGGGCATCGGCCGGGCGATTGCCGTGGCGTTGGCAGTCCGCGGCGCCAAGGTGGTCGGCACCGCCACCACCGAGGCCGGCGCGCAGGCCATCACCGAGGCGCTGCAGGCCTACGGGGGGCAGGGTATCTGCCTTGACGTGACCCAGGGTCTGGCCGTGGAAGATGCGATCGAGCGCATCATCAAGCAGAGCGGCGGGCTGCACATCCTGGTCAACAACGCCGGGATCACCCGCGACAACCTCGCCATGCGCATGAAGGACGAGGAGTGGGACGCTGTGCTCGACACCAACCTCAAGGCCATTTTCCGCACGAGCCGTGCCGTCATGCGCACCATGATGAAGCAGCGGTACGGCCGCATCGTGAACATCACCTCCGTCGTCGGCGCCAGCGGCAACCCCGGCCAGGCCAACTATGCGGCCGCCAAGGCGGGTGTGGCAGGCATGACCCGTGCGTTGGCACGCGAACTGGGCAGCCGGGGCATCACGGTCAACTGCGTGGCCCCCGGTTTCATCGAGACCGACATGACCGATGCGCTGGGCGAGGCCCAGACCGCCGCGTTGAAGGCGCAGATTCCGCTGGGCCGCTTGGGCCAGGCGGCTGAGGTGGCCGAAGCGGTGGCTTTCCTGGCTTCGCCACAGGCGGGCTACATCACCGGCAGCGAACTCCACGTCAACGGCGGGATGTACATGGTTTAGTGATCTACTTTCGTCAAGGGGCAAGGCGCAAGCCTTGCGGCGGACCCGTCCCGACCGCTTCATGCAAAGTGCTTTTGAACGGCCATTTGCAACCTTTAGAATCTCGGGTTCATTTCAGACAACACTCCCGGAGGAGTCATGAGCGATATCGAAGCACGTGTTAAGAAAATCATTGCGGAGCAACTGGGCGTGCCCGAGGCCGACGTGGTCGGCGAGAAGGCCTTCGTTGCCGATCTGGGTGCCGACTCCCTCGACACCGTGGAACTGGTGATGGCTCTGGAAGACGAGTTCGGCATCGAGATCCCCGATGAAGAAGCCGAGAAGATCACGACGGTCCAGCTGGCAATCGACTACGCCGTGACCCATCAAAAAAGCTGATTCGATTAGATAAAACCCATGACCCGTCGTCGCGTCGTCGTCACAGGACTCGGTCTGGTCAGTCCGATTGGCAATTCGGTGGCCGAAGGTTGGTCCAACCTGGTTGCTGGCCGGTCGGGCATTGACCACATCACGAAGTTCGATGCCTCCAATTTCGCCTGCCGCGTGGCGGGCGAGGTCAAGGATTTCCGGGTGGAAGACTACCTCTCCACCAAGGAAGCCCGCGGCATGGACACCTTCATCCACTATGGCCTGGCGGCGTCGATCCAGGCCGTCCAGGATGCCGGCCTGCCCACCAACGAGGCGCTGACCGAAGCCCAGGCCGAGCGCATCGGCTGCCTGGTCGGGTCGGGCATCGGTGGGTTGCCCATGATCGAGGAGACCCATTCCGAGCTGATGTCGCGCGGCCCGCGCCGGGTCTCGCCGTTCTTCGTCCCAGCCTCGATCATCAACATGATCTCTGGGCACGTCTCGATCCGTTTCGGTTTCCAGGGGCCCAACCTGGCGATCGTGACGGCCTGCACGACCGGTCTGCATTGCATCGGCGAGGCCGGCCGGCTGATCGAATACGGCGATGCGGACGTCATGATCGCTGGGGGCGCGGAGTCCACCGTGTCACCGCTGGGTGTGGGTGGCTTTGCGGCGGCCCGTGCCCTGTCGACCCGCAATGACGATCCACGCACGGCTTCACGCCCCTGGGACAAGGACCGGGACGGTTTCGTTCTGGGCGAAGGGTCGGGCGTGCTGGTCCTGGAAGAATACGAACATGCCCGCAAGCGCGGCGCCAAGATCTACGCCGAGCTGACAGGGTTCGGCATGGGGGCGGACGCCTACCACATGACCGCGCCCAACGTGGATGGCCCCAAGCGCTCCATGCTGGCGGCCTTGCGCAATGCCGGGATCCCGGCTGACCAGGTGCAATACCTGAACGCCCACGGTACCTCCACGCCGCTGGGTGACATCAACGAGACCAACGCCATCAAGCTGGCCTTCGGTGCGCATGCCTCCAAGCTGGTGGTCAGCTCCACCAAGTCCATGACGGGCCACCTGCTGGGCGGCGCGGGCGGCATCGAGTCGGTGTTCACCGTGCTGGCCCTGCATCACCAGGTGGCACCGCCCACCATCAACATCTTCAACCAGGATCCCGAGTGCGACCTGGACTACTGCGCCAACACCGCGCGCGACATGAAGATCGACTACGCGGTGAAAAACAACTTCGGCTTCGGCGGTACGAACGGGACACTGGTCTTCAAGCGTTCCTGATGCGAACTGCTCCCGCCTTTCAGCTCTGCCCGCGGCCTTGCAGCGGGTGGACGGCCGGCACGGCCGGCCTGTTCCTGGCATGCATGGCCGTCTCACTGGCCTGGGCGGGGCAGACCTCGGGAGGAACGCCGCTTCTGGGCGCGGCGGGCGCCTTGCTGACCCTGGGATGTGCAGTGTGGTTGCGCCGCGGCATGGCCTCCAAGCCAGCCTCCTTGCGATGGGATGGTCAGTTCTGGCACTGGGGTCCCTCGGACACAGTGGGAGGCGAGCCTTTCTCCGGGCAGGCCAGTGTCTGCATCGACACAGGTGCCTTCATGCTGCTGCATCTCCAGCCGGGGCAAGGGCAGTCCCGTGCAGCGTGGCTACCCCTGTCCCGCCGTGGCATGGCGGCCGAGTGGCACTTGCTGCGCTGCGCCCTGCATGCCGCCCCTGGGCCCGGGGCTGGCCCGGACGCCATGTCATGAGCGAAACGGACGTCGACGCGGCCCTGATCGAGCGAGTCAAGCGGGGTGACGTCAAAGCCTTCGAGCTGTTGGTGGTCAAGTACCAGCGCCGGGTGGAGCGCCTGGTGGGTCGCATGGTCCGGGACACCGACCTGGTCCAGGACATTGCCCAGGAGACTTTCATCCGGGCCTATCGGGCCCTGCCCAACTTCCGGGGAGAGAGTGCCTTCTATACCTGGCTGTACCGCATTGCGGTGAACACGGCGAAAAAGGCGCTCGGTGACCTCAAGCGTGACCCTTTGCTGGTGGAGTCTGCCCGGCTCCCCCGGGAAGACGATAACGAAACTTCTCAACCCAGAAGTGAACCAAGTCACTCCGAGACCCCCGACGCCCTGCTGGCGACCAAGGAGATTGCGGAAGAGGTGAACGCGGCGATGGCTGACCTGTCGGATGAGTTGCGGCAAGCCATCACGCTCCGGGAGATCGAGGGTTTGAGTTACGAAGAAATTGCCGACATCATGAATTGCCCGATCGGTACCGTGCGCTCTCGGATTTTTCGTGCACGCGAGGCCATCGCGCTGCGCTTGCGCCCCCTGCTGGAAACCCGTCAGGGCGTGCGGTGGTGATGGCAAGGATGATGAGCGGCGTTTTTCGGAGATTGACATGACAACGACGAAACCTTTCGAATCATCCTCGGCCGGCGTGCCGGAGCGTCTGTCGGCTTGGATGGACGGCGAACTGCCAGCCGACGAGGCGGATGACCTGGTCAGTCAGTGGCGTGAAGATGCCCAGATGCGTGCTGACTGGCATGCTTTCCACCTGATCGGCGATGTCCTGCGTTCGGAAGACCTCGCTTCCCCGGCGCAGCATGACGCCGCCTTCCTGGCGGCGGTGCGAGGTCGCCTGGCCCAGGAACCTGTCGTGCTGGCGCCCAACCCGCAGCCTGGGCCGGCGGAAGGGCGTCTGCGCCCCCGGGCCTTGGCCTGGTCGTCGGCCGCGGCGATGGCCGTGCTTGTGGTGGGCGCCACGATGTGGAACACCCGTGATGCAAACGCGCCCGCCACGCCTGCGGCGCTGTCGCTCGCGCAGTCCGTGCCAGCGACGCAAACCGCTACCGCAGCGGCCGTCGAACGCCAAGCACAGGAGCCGCAGCCGGTGGTGCCTCCCCAGGTCCTGACCGTGCGCGGTGACCAGGAAGCAGCCCTGCTGCGAGATGCCGAAATCGATCGTTACCTTGCCGCCCACCAGCAGTTCGTGGGAACTTCCGCGCTGGGCATGCCTTCCGGCTTCATCCGCAATGCTGCTGTCGATGGTCCCCGTCGCTGACGGGGCGGCGAAGGGGAGGAAAGGCACCATGCTCATTCCCACGCGCTCGCTGGCCCGCTGGATTCGCTGGGGCTGCGTTGTCACCTTGCTGCCCTGGCAGGTCCTGGCGGCGGCGCCCGACGCGGTGCCGGACACACGGGCCTGGTTGAGCCGCATCCACCAGGCTGCCAGCCGGAACAATTTCCAGGGTACTTTCGTGGTCAGCGGAGGTGGTTCTGTCTCGAGTGCCCGCATTGCCCACTTCTGCGAGGGTGGCAACCAGTACGAGCACATCGAATCCCTGGACGGTCAGGCCCGGCATGTGTTCCGTCACAACGAGTGGGTGCACACCCTGTGGCCCCAGGCCCATGTGGTGCAAATCGAGCAGCGGGAAGTGCAGGGCACCTTCCCGGCGCTGCTGCAGGTCACCGATTCGCGCTTTGCCGATTTCTACGAGATCAAGCAACAGGCGAGCGATCGTGTGGCGGGCTTCGAAACCGATGTGCTCACGCTGCAGCCGAGGGACGGCTATCGATTCGGCTACCGCCTGTGGGCCGAGAAGAACTCCGGTCTGCTGCTGAGGGCGGACGTCCTGGGCGAGCACAGCGAGGTGCTCGAGACTTCCGTGTTTTCGGAAGTCACGATTGGCATCAAGCCCCAGCCCGACACCGTGCTGCGGCCCATGAAGAAGCTGGAGGGCTACCAGGTGACCCGTCCGGTCATGACGCCCACGCAGCTGGAGGCACAAGGCTGGACCTTGCGCCAGACGGTGCCTGGCTTCCAGCCCGTGAGTTGTGTCAAGCGCAGCATGGCTGGTGCGCCCAGCAGCACCTCGGACACCGTGCAGGCCGTTTTCTCGGATGGCCTGACGTATGTGTCGGTGTTCATTGAACCTTTCAATTCGGCGCGGCATCTACAGCCGATGCAAGCGGTGATGGGGGCGACCCACACCCTGACCCGTCGCCAGGGCGATGCCTGGCTCACGGTTGTCGGTGATGTGCCCGCTTCCACGCTGCGGGCCTTTCTGGATGGGCTGCAGCGCCTCAAGCACTGATGAGGCCTGAGGCCCAGTGGTTTTGGTTCTTACTTCACCTCCCTATCTTCTGATTTTCTGAACGAAGGTCTGACATGAAGATTCTCAAAAAATTCTGGGCCGCTTGGGCCCTGGGCCTGTCGCTGCTGGGCACGCTTGATGTGCAGGCGCAGGCCTTGCCTGACTTCACTGAACTGGTCGAGCGAGTGGGGCCAGCCGTGGTCAACATCCGGACCACCGAGCGTCCAAAGGCCGGCCGCAATGTGCCGGGCATGCCCCAAGAGATGGACGAGGACATGCTCGAGTTTTTCCGGCGTTTCGGCCTGCCGGTGCCCAACCCGGGCCAGCCCTCCAGCCCTTCCACACCGCGGCGCACGCCGTCTCCTGAAGCCGAGCCACAACAGCGTGGCGTCGGCTCAGGCTTCATCCTGAACGCCGACGGCTATGTGCTGACCAATGCGCACGTGGTGGAAGGGGCCGACGAGGTCTTCGTCACCCTGACTGACAAGCGTGAGTTCAAGGCTCGCATCATCGGGGCCGACAAGCGCACGGATGTGGCCTTGGTCAAGATCGAGGCCTCGGGTCTGCCCACTGTGCGCATCGGTGACGTCAGCCGTCTGAAGGTGGGGGAGTGGGTGATTGCCATCGGCTCACCCTTTGGTCTCGAGAACACTGTGACGGCGGGCATCGTAAGCGCCAAGGCACGGGATACCGGTGATTTCCTCCAGCTGATCCAGACCGATGTCGCGATCAACCCGGGTAACTCCGGCGGTCCCCTGATCAACATGCGCGGCGAGGTGGTTGGCATTAATTCGCAAATCCTCAGCCGTTCTGGTGGCTACATCGGCATTTCCTTCGCGATCCCCATCGACGAGGCCTCGCGTGTGGCTGACCAACTGCGCGCCACCGGCCGTGTCGTGCGCGGACGCATTGGTGTGCAGATCGACCAAGTGACGAAGGACGTGGCCGAATCCATTGGGCTGGGACGTCCGCAAGGCGCACTGGTGCGCAGCGTGGAGGCGGGTGGCCCGGCCGAGAAGGCGGGTGTGGAGGCTGGCGACATCATCACCAAGTTCGATGGCAAGGTGGTCGAGAAGGCCGGTGACCTGCCGCGCATGGTGGGCGCCACCAAGCCTGGGCAGAAGGCGACCCTCCAGGTGTTCCGCCGCGGCAGCTACCGCGAACTCAACGTGGGGGTCGTCGAGTTCGAGGAACTGGGCGCCAAGAAGGCACCCGAGCGCGATCCCAAGCAGGCCCCGACGGTCGGTGCGTTGAGCCAGCTTGGCCTTGCCGTGACGGACCTGACGGAAGCCCAGCGTCGCGAGCTCAACCTGAAGCGCGGCGTGCGTGTCGACAAGGCCGAGGGCCCCGCGGCACGCGCAGGGGTGCGCGAAGGGGATGTGCTGCTCTCCATCGACAACGTGGAGGTGACAAGTGCAAATCAACTTGAAGCGACCGTTGCGAAGCTGGACAAGTCCAAGCCCATCAACGTCTTGATCCGCCGGGGCGAATGGGTCAACTACCTGGTCATTCGCGCTGGAAAGTGAGCCCCGCTTCGCCCTATAATCCTTATTGAATTAACAGGTCTTCCCGTACTGCGGAAAGACCATTTGTTTTATGGGGACAGAACTTTCGGGTCATTTTTCAATGTGAAAGTCGAGTCAGGAAGTTTGCGAACGCTCACATGAAAACGATCGGATGTTTTTCTTTTTTGTCGCCCCATCTGTGGTCAACTGTGGGCTTTCCGGGGCGATTTTCAAGCCGCTCGGCAGGTGCCAAAAACTATCCCCAGTTGATCCACAGACTCTGTGGATAAATTGTTGATAGTTTTTTCTGTTGGTGTCTGGCAACGTGAAGAAATCAAGCAATGGCGCGGCTTGCACGGGGGTGCTTTTGGCTACAATGGGACACCAACAAGCAGTTGCCAAACATTTTGTTGGAAGGCGCGTCACTCTCTTGGACGTGCCTTTTTTTTAACTTCGGCACGGCTGTGCCCCTTCCTTCAGTGGCTGTCGACGCGCCTCGACCCGCACGAGTGACGCTTCTGTTCAGCACGCCATCCCAAGCATGGATCACATTCGCAACTTTTCGATCATTGCCCACATCGATCACGGCAAGTCCACGTTGGCTGACCGCCTGATCCAACGTTGCGGCGGTCTCAGCGATCGCGAGATGGAGGCCCAGGTCCTCGACTCGATGGACATCGAGCGCGAGCGTGGCATCACCATCAAGGCCCAGACGGCCGCCTTGCAGTACCAGGCCCGCGACGGCCAGATCTACAACCTCAACCTGATCGACACGCCGGGCCACGTCGACTTTTCCTACGAGGTCAGCCGCTCGCTGTCCGCTTGCGAAGGGGCCCTGCTGGTGGTGGATGCCAGCCAGGGCGTGGAGGCGCAGACGGTGGCCAACTGCTACACGGCGCTGGACCTGGGTGTGGACGTCATCCCGGTCCTGAACAAGATGGACCTCCCGCAGGCGGATCCTGAAAGGGCCAAGGAGGAGATCGAGGACGTCATCGGCATCGACGCCTCGGCCGCCATCCCCTGCAGCGCCAAGACGGGGTTGGGCGTGGACGACATCCTCGAGGCGGTGGTGGCCCGCGTGCCGCCGCCGAAGGGCCGGCCGGATGCGCCGCTGCGCGCGATGATCATCGACTCGTGGTTCGACAACTACGTGGGCGTGGTGATGCTCGTGCGTGTCGTCGATGGTGAGCTGAAGAAGGGCGAGCGCTTCAAGATGATGGCCACTGGCGCGGCCTATGCGGCGGAGCAGCTGGGCGTGTTCACGCCCAAGACAGTGCATCGCGAGATCCTGAGAGCCGGCGAGGTCGGTTTCGTGATCGCGGGCATCAAGGAGCTGCAGGCGGCCAAGGTGGGCGACACGCTGACCCTGGAAAAGAAACTGCCCAACAACGCCGGACCGGCCAGCGAGGCGCTGCCAGGCTTCAAGGAGATCCAGCCGCAGGTGTTCGCGGGCCTGTACCCGACCGAAGCGAGCGAGTACGACCAGCTGCGCGACGCGCTCGAAAAGCTCAAGCTCAACGATTCTTCGCTGCGCTACGAGCCCGAGGTCAGCCAGGCGCTGGGCTTTGGCTTCCGGTGCGGCTTCCTGGGCCTGCTGCACATGGAGATCGTGCAGGAACGGCTGGAGCGCGAGTTCGACCAGGACCTCATCACCACGGCTCCCAGCGTGATCTACGAGGTGGAGCTGGGCAACGGGGAGGTGGTCAAGGTCGAGAACCCGTCCAAGATGCCCGAGCAGGGCAAGATCGCGGAGATCCGCGAGCCCATCGTCACCGTGCACCTCTACATGCCGCAGGACTATGTCGGGCCGGTGATGACGTTGGCCAACCAGAAGCGCGGCGTCCAGATCAACATGGCCTACCACGGGCGACAGGTCATGCTGACCTACGAGATGCCATTGGCGGAAATCGTCCTGGACTTCTTTGACAAGCTCAAGAGCGTGTCACGGGGCTACGCTTCGATGGATTACGAGTTCAAGGAATATCGCGCGGCCGACGTGGTCAAGGTCGACATCCTGCTCAATGGCGACAAGGTCGACGCCTTGTCGCTGATCGTGCACCGCAGCCAGAGCCAGTTCCGCAGCCGCGCGGTGGTGTCCAAGATGCGCGAGCTCATTGCGCGCCAGCAGTTCGACGTGGCTGTGCAGGCGGCCATCGGGGCGCAGATCATCGCGCGTGAGACAATCAAAGCAATGCGCAAGAACGTGATCGCCAAGTGTTATGGCGGCGACGTCTCTCGCAAGCGCAAGTTGCTTGATAAACAAAAGGCCGGGAAGAAACGCATGAAGCAGATCGGCTCCGTCGAGGTGCCGCAGGAGGCGTTCCTGGCCATTCTCCAAGTGGACGACTGATGAGTGCGTTGACCAGTTTGTTGTTGGGCGGCCTGGCGGTCTTTTTCGGTGGCTGGTTTCTTGGCAAGTGGACCGGCAATTTCTCCCTGCTGTTGTTCGTCCTCACGGTCGTGACCTTCGCCTACTGGCTGGCTGAGCGCTTCTACTTCGCGCCGCAGCGCCGGGCCGCGGTCGACCGGTTCGAACGCCAACATGCGGCACGCATGCAGTCGCTGGCGCAGCAGGGGATCGCCCAGGTCGACGAAGGGCAGCTGACACAGGGCCGCAGCGCCCTGTCGGCCCAGCCTTGGTGGCTGGATTGGACGGCGGGCCTGTTTCCCATCATCCTGGTGGTGTTCCTGCTGCGCTCGTTCCTGTTCGAGCCCTTCAAGATCCCCTCGGGCTCGATGATCCCCACTTTGCTGGTGGGAGACCTCATTCTCGTGAATAAATACCACTACGGCATCCGCCTGCCGATCCTCAATAAGAAGATCATTCCAATCAATGATCCTCAAAGGGGTGATGTGATGGTGTTCCGGTATCCGCTCAACCCGAGCGTCGACTACATCAAGCGGGTCGTTGGCTTGCCGGGTGACGAGATTTCCTACCGTGACCAGCAGCTGTACGTCAACGGCGAGAAGGTCGAGGCGCAACCCCTGCCGGATTTCTACGACGAGGACAGCCTGAAGTATTCCCGGCAGTTCAGCGAGAAGCTGGGCGCGGTGGAGCACCGCATCCTGGTGGAGCCGCAGCGCCAGCTCGTGCTGCCGCAGAACGGCAGCTTCCCCTTCCGGGAAAACTGTCGGTACAGTGCGGAAGGTGTCACTTGCAAAGTGCCCGAGGGCCACTACTTCATGATGGGCGACAACCGCGACAATTCGCAGGATTCGCGTTACTGGGGCTTTGTGCCCGACGAGAACATCGTCGGCAAGGCGTTTTTCGTGTGGATGAATTTTGGCGATCCCAAGCGAGTCGGCTCCTTCCAGTAGGACATGAAGGTCGAGGACGGGCTGGTGGCTGACTGATGGACTGATTCTCCGTGGCGCAAGGAGCGATGAGCATGATCCAACCCAGGTATTCCCGGCGTCTGGTGCGTGGCCTGAGCCTGATGGGCCTGCTGTTCTGGGCTGTCGTGGCGGCCATGGTCGCGGTGCTGATCATGAAGATTGCTCCCACCGTCAACGAGTACCTCACGATCCAGAAGGCCGTGGTCCAGCTGGCCAAGGAGCACAGCACGGCCGCCGAGGTGCGGGCTGCGTTCGAGAAGCAGAAGCAAATCGAATATGCCATCACCTCGATCGGCGGCCAGGACCTGGAGATCACGAAGGAAGGCGACAAGCTGGTGGTCGGTTTTGCATATGACAAGGAAATCGCGCTGTTCGGGCCGGTTTACCTGCTCATCAAATATCAAGGACGGTCGAAGTAATTCGGCCGGGATGGTGGAATGTCACTTTTACTCAATACGCTCCAGGCGCGGATTGGCTACCGGTTCTCCGACACGGGCCTGCTGAATCGCGCTCTGACGCACCGCAGCTTCAGCGCCGACCACAATGAGCGGGTCGAGTTTCTGGGCGACGCGGTGTTGAGCCTGGCCATTTCCAGCTTGCTGTTCGAGCGTTTCGAAGGGTCCGACGAAGGCGACCTGACACGGGTGCGGGCGCACCTGGTCCGCGAAGACAGCCTGCACAAGGTTGCGGTGTCGCTGGGTCTGCCTGAGGTGTTGCGGCTGAGCGAAGGCGAGGCGCGCAGCGGGGGGGCCCAGCGGGCTTCCATCCTGGCGGATGCCCTGGAGGCCATTCTTGGCGCTGTGTTCGTCGACGGCGGCTTTGACGCGGCGCGCGACGTGGTGCAGCGCATGTTCGGCGACATCATCGCCAACACCGACGTCACCAGCTGGACCAAGGACGCCAAGACGGAACTGCAGGAATGGTTGCAGGCCCGTCGGCTGCCCGTGCCGGCCTACCGCATCGTTGGCACCCGGGGCCAGTTGCACGCCCAGACCTTCGAGGTCGAGTGCGCGGTGCCGGCGCTCACCCTGATGTACCGCGGCGAGGGCAAGTCCCGCCGCATGGCCGAGCAGGAGGCTGCCCGTCGGATGCTGGATGCACTCAAGGCTACCGACCGGCCCGGCAGCCCCCTGGAGTCCTGATTGGATCGGATGATGGACGCAGCTGGCGCCGGCGAGGCGGATTCCAAAGAGCCCGGGGCACCCCAGGGGCCGGCGCGGCGCTGTGGCCTGGTGGCCATCGTGGGCCGCCCGAACGTGGGCAAGTCGACCCTGCTCAACGCCCTGGTCGGCCAGAAGGTGAGCATCACCTCGAGCAAGGCGCAGACGACCCGGCACCGGATTACCGGGATCCGCACGCTGGACGAGACCCAGTACGTGTTCGTGGACACCCCCGGCTTCCAGACGCGGCACAACGCTCCTTTGAACCGCACCCTCAACCGCACGGTGCAGGGGGTGCTGGCCGACGTGGACGTGGTGCTGTTCGTGGTCGAGGCCGGCCGCTTTGGCCTGGAGGACGCCAAGGTGCTGTCGCTGATGCCCACAGGGCAGGGCGCCAAGCCGGTGTTCCTGATCGCCAACAAGCTGGACGCAGTGACACGGCGGGCCGAGCTGGCCCCCTGGCTGCAGGGCATGCAGGCGCGCCATCCCTTCGCCGAGTTCGTGCCGCTGTGCGCCAAGAGAAAGCAGGACGTGGAGCGGCTGCTGGGCATTCTCAAACCCTATCTGCCGGAACAGGAATGGCTGCACGAGGAGGACGCCCTCACCGACCGCAGCGAGCGTTTCCTGGCCAGTGAGCTGATCCGGGAAAAGCTGTTCCGCCTGATGGGGGACGAGCTGCCCTACACCTCGACCGTCGTGATCGACCAGTTCCTGGAGGAGGGCGCCCTGCGGCGCATCTCCGCCAGCATCGTCGTCGAACGGGAAGCGCACAAGGGCATGGTGATCGGCCAGGGCGGGGAGCGTCTCAAGCGGATCGGCTCCGAGGCGCGCCAGGAACTGCAGACGCTCCTCGACGGCAAGGTCCACCTGGAGCTGTGGGTGAAGGTGCGCTCAGGATGGGCCGACGACGAATCGCACCTGCAGTCCTACGGCTACGAGTGAGCGCGCCACGCGCCTTCTTCCTTCCTCAACCCTTCCTGCACCTCCAGACGATCGATGCGCCCCGCAGCCGGCATGACGGCCTTCGTGCTGCATCGCTATGACTGGAGCGAGTCCAGCCTCGTGCTGGAGCTGTTCACGCGGGAGAAGGGCCGCCTGACGGTGGTGGCCAAGGGAGCCAAGCGCCCCTATTCGCAACTGCGCTCGGTCCTGCTGCCTTTCCAGCGCATCCTCGTGGCCACCACGCGCGCCTCCGAGGCGTCGGAGATCCAGACCCTGCGCAGTGCGGAATGGGCGGGGGGAGCCGCGATGTTCAGCGGCGCAGCACTGTTCAGTGGGTTCTACCTGAACGAGCTGCTGATGAAGTTGCTGGCCCGGCTCGATGCGCAGCCAGCCTTGTTCGACGCCTATGCCCAGGTGCTGCAGGTGCTGCATGCGGGGCCTGACGAGCCCCAGGCGCAGGCCGCCCTGCGCGCCTTCGAGATGCGCCTGCTGAGCGACACGGGGGTGCTGCCCGACCTCAGCCTGTGCACCTTGACCCAGCAGCCGGTGCTGCCTCGGGCGGCTTACCGCCTGACGGCCGACATGGGGGTGAGCGAAGTGGACACCTCGGCGCCGCCCATGGAAGACGCGCTGCCGGGGGCCTTGCTGGTGGCCGTGCAGGCGGCCCTGATCCATGGCAGCTTTGAGGCCCTCCGGCAGGCCTGCGCTGGCGATCTGGCAGCACTGAAAGTCGCTTTACGCGGTTTGCTTCACTATCATCTGGGGTCTTCACCCTTGCGCACCCGCCAGCTCATGCGGGAGGTGCATGCCATCGAGCGGCGTGGCGGAACATGAATCCATTGATCATCCAAACAGGTAGCTCATCGCGGCCCGGCCACACGGCCCTGTCGGTCAACCTCAACAAGGTGGCGCTGCTGCGCAACACACGCACCCTGGGTGTGCCCAGCGTGACCCGTGCGGCCACGCTTGCGCTGCGCGCCGGGGCGCACGGCATCACCGTGCACCCGCGGCCCGACGAACGCCACATCCGCGCCACCGACGTCCATGAACTGGCGACCCTGCTGCAGGACTGGCCCCAGGTCGAGTTCAACATCGAGGGCAACCCCCTGCACAACCTCATGGACGTGCTGCACGCCCTGGTGGACCGGGGCATGCCGCCGCACCAGTGCACCTTCGTGCCCGACAGCGTGGCGCAGTCGACCTCGGACCACGGCTGGAGCCTGCCGCAGGACGCCGTGTCGCTGGCACCCCTGATCGCGCAGGCGCAGACCTGGGGCATCCGGGTCAGCCTCTTCATGGACCCGGTGCCGCAGGCCATGGCCGCGGTCCAGGCGCTGGGCGCGGACCGGGTCGAGCTGTACACCGAACGCTACGCACGCACGCACGGCACCCCCGAGCAGGGCACTGTGCTCTCGGCCTACGCGGCCACCGCGGAAGCGGCGCTGCGGGCCGGCCTGGGCGTCAATGCCGGCCACGACCTGAACCGCGACAACCTGGGTGATTTCCTGCGGGCCGTGCCCGGCGTGGCCGAGGTGTCGATCGGGCATGCCCTGATCGGTGATGCCCTCGAGCTGGGCCTGGAGGCCACGGTGCGGGCCTACCTCGACGCGATCCATTCGGCCGAGGCCGCCGTGGCCGGACGCGCGCGGTGACCTTCGACGTCGGCACCGACATCTGCGATGTGCGAGGCACGCCAGCTGGTCACGTGGGCCTCACCGATGAAAGCGATGACGCCACGAGCTTCGTGGCGATCGAGACGAGACGAACTTCCTCATGACAATCACCTCTTCGCACGCCCCCGTGGTGCTGGACATCGCGGGCACCACGCTCTCTGACGACGACCGCCGCCGCCTGAGGCATCCCCTCACGGGGGGCCTGATCCTCTTCGCACGCAACTGGCAGGACCGGTGCCAGCTCACCGAGCTGACGGCCGAGATCAAGTCGGTCCGGCCGGACGTGCTGATCTGTGTCGACCATGAGGGCGGGCGGGTGCAGCGTTTCCGCACCGACGGGTTCACGCACCTGCCGCCGATGCGCACCTTGGGCGAGGCCTGGCTGCGCGATGCCCTGTCTGCCACCGATGCCGCGACGGCCGTGGGCCACGTGCTGGCCGCCGAGTTGCGGGCCTGCGGCGTCGACCTGAGCTTCACACCCGTGCTGGACCTGGACTTCGGCACCAGCAGCGTGATCGGCGACCGCGCTTTCGAGCGCGACGCCCGCGTGGTGACGCTCCTGGCCAAGAGCCTGATGCATGGCCTGCTCCAGGCCGGCATGTCGAACTGCGGCAAGCATTTCCCGGGGCACGGTTTCGTGAAGGCCGACAGCCATGTGGACGTGCCGGTGGACCGGCGTTCGCTCAAGGCCATCCTGGCGGACGACGCCCAGCCCTACGCCTGGCTCAGCACCAGCCTGAACAGCGTGATGCCGGCGCATGTGATCTACCCCAAGGTGGACGGCCGGCCGGCCGGCTTCTCCTCGCGCTGGCTGCAGGAGATCCTGCGCGGCCAGTTGGGATTCACGGGCGCCATCTTCAGCGACGACCTCAGCATGGAAGGCGCACGGCGCATCGATGGCGAACTGGTGAGCTATGCGCAGGCGGCCACGGTGGCCCTCAACGCCGGCTGCGACCTGGTGCTGCTGTGCAACCAGTCGCAGGGGGAGGGCCGCGCGGTGGATGAACTGCTGGACGGCCTGGCGACAAGCCTGGCCCAGGGTGGCTGGCAGGCCAGCGCCGACAGCGAGCGCCGGCGCTGCCGCTTGCTGCCCCAGAGCGCCCCCTTGCCCTGGGACGAATTGATGATGGATCCGCTGTACCAGCGTGCCCTGGCGCGCCTGCCCTGAGCAGGCGCGCAGCCCGATCAGGCCCCGGCAGTCGTGCTGGCAGAGGGTTGGGGTTTGACGTCCTGCTTGAGCAGGGCGTACCAGTCCAGCTGGCGGGTCAGTAGCATCACCAGGGCGAGCACGACGAACAGCATCGAGGAGCCGAGCACCATGGCGGTCTGTTCCATCTGCAGCAACAGGTAGAGGCAGCCGTACAGCGCGCTGATCCCCGCGCCGAAGAGCAGGCCAGGCCCCCAGCCCTGCAGCAGGTAGCGGCCATACACCATCAGCAGCATGACGCAGGCGAACGCGGCGATGGCGTAGGCCATGCCGAAGGACAGGTGCTCGGACAGGCTCAGCAAGAGGAGAAAGAAGATGCTCAGCGCGCACCCCACGAGCAGGTACTGGACCGGATGCACGCGCAGGCGGCGCAAGGCTTCCACCAGACCCACCGCCACGAAGGTCAGGCCCACGAAGAGCAGTCCGTATTTGGTGGCGCGATCGCTCAGCGAATAGTTGTTCACGGGGTCCATGAAGCTGACGCTGAAGGTCTCGAGGCAGTGTTCGTCGGTGCCCGCGAAGCCGGGACAGGCCTTGGCGCCGGCAGCGAAGGCGCTGGGTGCCGTGGTGGCCAGGGCCGACACATCCCACTCGGCCTGGAAGCCATCACGCCGGACTTCGCGTTGGATGGGCAGGAAGCGACCGGCAAACGAGGGATGCGGCCAGTCCGAGCCGAGCTTGACGTGCGTCGATTCGGCGATCGGGGCCACGCTCAGCTCACCGGTGCCGATGAGGTCCAGTTCCAGCGTGGCCGTGACGGGCTTGTCGGCCTGGCTCGTCGCCAACGCCTCGGGCAGCAGCACATGGAAGCCCCGTGGATGGACCGGGTTGCGGGTGCCGGGTTGCGTGGCGGCAGCCTGGTTGTTGAGCCGGACCTGGACGCGCCGAATGCCACGCGCGTCGGTGACGGCCAGCATCAGGACAGGGGCGCCGCAGCTCAGGCGCGAGCCGGGATCGGTGTGCTGAGGACGCAACGCCTGCAGGGACGTCCACTGCGCCTGGAGCTGGGCCTTCATGGCGTAGGTGTTGACCTTGAAGATGCCGCGATAGCGCGGCTCCAGCTGGGTGCGGGCATCCAGATTGAGTTCGGTCGGCGTGGCGCTCAGTGTGAACTCGCGGTGCATGGGCAGGACCTTGCGCTCGGAGCCATCGCCGACGGTGCGGCTCCAGTCCTCCGTGCACACGCTCTGGATGACGGGGCCGACCAGGGTCTGCTGATCGGCCTGGCTGGACTCCACGCTGTGCTGGGCTTCCAGCTGGCGGCCCTGACGTTCATCGCCGAGGTTGCTGATCTGGCTGAGCAGGCCCCACAGCAGCAGGCCGATGCCGAAGATCGACAGGAATTTCAGGAGGTAGGGGTTCTTCATGGGTGCGGCTCGCCTGGAATGGACCAGGGCCGCACTGTGCCGGCCACCCGTGAGGTGCCCATGAACTTGCAGCGAGCGCGTGTGAAGCGGTCGTGAAACAAACGCCCAGTGCAAAGGGCGTGGCAGGAGAGCCCGGGGGGCCCACCAGGCCTGGCGGCCCGGTGGTGCCATCTCGATCAGTGAAGACTCAGTAGGTGGAGACCGTCTCAGGCTGGACCACATCGGCCACCTCGGACGGATCGGCCGGTGCGGTGTTGCCTTCCTTGGAGGCCAGGCGGGCCGAACGTTCCATGCGAGCCGCAGCCAGCATGGAGCGGGCCTGCGCCACGCGGTCGGCCACGGTCTGGGCCTCGAGCGCCTGGGCCTCGAGCTCGGCCTGGCTTGCACACACGAAACCGCCCCCCTTCCACCAGACGCATACCGGGGTCTCCGGCGGCAAGTGGTCTTCAGGCTGGACGAACTTCATCTCGACAACACCGTTGCGATGACGCAGCCGGATGGTGCCGCGCTCGCTGACGAGGGTCTGGTGCCTTTCCCCTTTGAGCAACTCCAGTTGTTCAGCGGTGATGCGCGTGATGGGCAAGGACAGGACACGGTTCACTGGGGGGCCTCTCTCATGAGTGGTGAAGTGGTACCGGGATATCGGTCGCGGGGACAGCGCCTGAATCTGTTTTACGGATCGTTACGCTGCCGGCGCATCCTTGCATAAAACAAAACACCCGTCCATTCAAAGACGCCGGGTGGAACGGCGTCTTTTCTCCGCTATGACAGCCCGCTGTATCAGTGCATCGTCAATGCATCGAACGTTGCGGTTCCGCAGCCTCGAAGGGCAGCTTGACCTGGCTGAGGTCGCGCCGCGTCTCCACCATCACCAGTGGGCCGACGTCGTCGAGCACATGCACCTTGGGCTCGCGAGGCACATGCACGGGACGCGGTTCGTTGGCGATGGCTTCCTGAGCCTGCCGGATCTTCTCGGCGTCGGAATTGACCCATTGCAGGCCGGCCTCGGCCACCAGCGATTGCAGGTCGGCCATGGGCAGCACGAAGGGCGTGGCCGGGACGGTCACGGTTGTTGCCGGGGCAGCCGGTGCGGCCACGGCCGGGGCTTCTTCGCGCGGGGCCACTGCAGGCGGCCGGGCTGACACTGGCGCAGCCTCCACCGGAGCGGCGACGGGCTCAGGTGCCACGGCCACGGCTTCGCGGCCGATCTCCGAAGCAGCCTCGGGGGCGACGGCCTCCACGGGCAATGCCTCTGCAGCGGCCTCGGCCTCGGCAGACGGGGCGTCCTCACCCGCCACGCGCTCGCGGCGCATGCGGTCACGGTCGCGTCCACGACCACGGCGACGGCCTTCGCGACCTTCACGTGGTTCGGCGCCTTCGGCAGGGGACTCCGCCTGGGCAGAAGGTTCGGCCTCGGCCAGTTCCTGGGGCACGGTGTCGGCGGACTCGGTCTCGCTCACCAGGTTGTCGGTGTCGAGCTCGTTGGCGGTGCGACCTTCAGCGCGGTCACGGCCACCGCGGCCGCGGCGACGGCGACGGTTGCCGGCAGGACTGCCCAGGGCTTCGCCGTTCTCCGCCCCTTCAGCTTGCGACACGGTGTCGACGAAGGCCGGGACCTCGGACGCAGCCTCGACGTTCTCGGCCACAGGGGCTTTCGGTTCCTGGGGACGACGGGCCTCGCGCTCGGGACGGCGCCGACCGTTCGGCGCGCTGCCATCGGTTCGTTCTGCGCGCTCCGTCGTCACCACATCCTGGGTGGACAGCTGTTCATCGGCACCTGCCGTGGTGGCTTCGGGACGGGGGCCACGGCCGGGACGGCCTTCTCTGCGCTCGCCACGATCACTGCGTTCGCCACGTTCACTGCGCTCGCTGCGTTCGCCACGCTCGCCGCGTTGCTGCGCAGCTCCCTGCTGGGGCGGCTGCTCGTCGCGGCGGCCCTGGGCGCGTCCGCCACGCGCCGAGCGATCGCCGCGGCCTTCACGGCCCTCACGGCCTTCACGCCCCTGCTGGCCACCGCGCGCACCGCGGGTCGAGGAAGAGGCAGCGCCTGCGGATGCCGTGGCCGCGGACGCGGCAGCGGGGGCCGCGGTGCTGGCCGGGCTCGTCGGCGCGGGCTCGCTGCCGAACAGCTTCTTCACCCAGCCAAAGAAGCCACCACCCGAAGGTTGCGGCTGCGGTGCCGCCACCGGCGGCGCGGTGATGGGCTCGGCGGGGGCGGCCACCGGCACGGGCTCGGGCCGTGTGGCGACCGGGGCGGGCGTCTCGGGCAGCAGTCCCTTGATGACGGGCTCCTGCTTGGTCTTGGTCTTCTCGCTCGCGTCGCGGCGACGCGTGATGCCGACTTCCTCTTCCTGGTCGTCGATCATCGTGTAGCTGGCCTGGAGGTTTTCCAGGCGCGGATCGTCGTGGCGCAGCCGCTCGAGGCGGTAGTTGGGCGTCTCGAGGTTCTTGTTGG
>CBINPE010000063.1:0-26535 GCA_966252435.1 uncultured Burkholderiales bacterium
CTACATGGGCCACGTGCAGGACAACGCCGAGGAATCGGTGCGCCGCGTCATCACCCGCCTCAAGGACGGCCACTTTACGCTGCCGCTGGACAATGGCGCGCAGATCAGTGTGGCGATCAAGGTGGACACGGCCGCGCGCGGCGCGCGCATCGACTTCACCGGCACCTCGGCCCAGCTGGCCAACAACTTCAACGCCCCGCGCGCGGTGTGCATGGCGGCGGTGCTGTACGTGTTCCGCACCCTGGTGGGCGACGAGATCCCGCTCAACGCTGGCTGCCTGAAGCCCCTGGAGGTGATCATCCCCGAGGGGTCGATGCTCAACCCGCTGCCCCCGGCCTCGGTGGTGGCCGGCAACGTCGAGACCTCCACCTGCATCACCAACGCGCTGTACGGTGCGCTGGGCGTGCTGGCCGCGGGGCAGTGCACGATGAACAACTTCACCTTCGGCAACGAGCGGTACCAGTACTACGAGACCATCTCAGGCGGCTCGGGCGCCGGCCCCGGCTTCAACGGCACGAGCGTGGTGCAGACCCACATGACCAACTCGCGGCTGACCGACCCCGAGGTCCTGGAGTTCCGCTTCCCCGTGCGGCTCGACAGCTACGAGATCCGCCAGGGCTCGGGCGGCGCCGGCAAGTACACCGGCGGCAATGGCGGCATCCGCCGCGTGCGCTTCCTGGAGACGATGACCGCCTCGATCCTGTCCAACGGCCGCAAGAGCGGGGCCTTCGGGGCGGCGGGCGGCTCACCGGGCCTGCCCGGTGTGAACCGCGTCGAACGCGCCGACGGCACGGTCGAGGTGCTGGGCCACATCGGCTCCACGCAGATGAACCCCGGCGACGTGTTCGTCATCGAGACGCCCGGCGGCGGCGGTTACGGCGCCTGAGCCGGCGCGGCGGCGGTCCGCCGCGGCACTCACCCCGCCCCGCCCTCTGGGGGAGGGCGGGGCGGGGTCGTTCGCGCCTGCCGACAACACAAAGGAGACTCGCAATGAACTACCAGCACATCCTGGTGCCGATCGATTTCTCGGAAGACGCCCTGCACGCCTTCCATCACGCCGTGGCCGAGTTCGCCCATCCGGAGCGCGAACTCGTGCTGCTGCACGTGCTGGAGATGCCGGACGAGGAGGGCAACGCCCTGTCGCGCGGCCGCATGCAGGGGGTGTCGCGGGCCGACATCACCGCCGTGGCCGAGGAGGAGGGGGACGGGCTCGACGCCGCCCGTGCGCAATGCCTGCAGCGCTTGCAGGCCCTGGCGTCGTCCCAGGGCGGGCCGTGGCAGCAGGTGCGGACCCTGGTCGCGGCGGGCGAGCCGACCGAGGTCATCACCAACGCCGTGACGGCCCTGTCGAGCGACCTCGTCATCATGGGTTCGCACGGCACCGGCGGCCTGGGCCGCATGCTGTTCGGCAGCACCACCTATGCCGTGGCGCGCAAGGTGGGCTGCTCGGTGATGATCAGCAAGCGCCGCTGAGGCGGCCCCGGTCGGCCCCGGGCTACTGGGCCAGCGTGAACACGCGCACCGCCTCGGCCAGGCGCAGGGCCTGTTCCTTGAGGCTTTCCGTGGCGGCGGCGCTCTGCTCCACCAGGGCGGCGTTCTGCTGCGTCATCTGGTCGAGCTGGTTGACCTCGCCACTGACCTGGCCGATGCCGTCGCTCTGATCGCTGGTGGAGGAGGTGATCTCGGACATGATGGCCGTCACGCGCTGGATGGAGGCGACGATCTCGCGCATCGTCGAGCCGGCGTCGTCCACCAGCTTGGCGCCCGAATCCACGCGCTCGCCCGAGGTGCTGATCAGGGCCTTGATCTCCTTGGCGGCTTCCGCGCTGCGCTTGGCCAGGTTGCGGACCTCGCCGGCCACCACCGCGAAGCCGCGGCCCTGCTCGCCGGCGCGGGCCGCTTCCACGGCCGCATTCAGCGCCAGGATGTTGGTCTGGAAGGCGATGCCGTCGATCACGCCGATGATTTCGGAAATCTTCTTCGAGCTGGCCGAGATGTCGGCCATGGTGCTCACCACCTGGTCGACCACCTCGCCGCCGCGGGCGGCGATGGCCGAGGCCGAGCTGGCCAGGTGATCGGCCTGGCGCGCCGAGTCGGCGTTGTGGCGCACCGTGCCGGTGAGCTGGTCCATGCTGGAGGCGGTCTTCTGCAGGCTGGCCGACTGCTGTTCCGTGCGGTGGCTCAGGTCGTGGTTGCCCGAGGCAATTTCCGTCGACGCCGAGGAGATCGACTCGACCGAGGCGCGGATGTTGCCCACCAGGGTGCGCAGCTGGTCCTGCATGCGGCCCACGGCCGTGAGCATGCGGCCCAGTTCGTCGTGGCGGTCGGTGACGACGGGCGAGGTCAGGTTGCCCTGCGCGATGCGTTCCGTGACCTGGATGGCCAGGGTGATCGGCTGCACCACGCTGCGGGTGAGCAGCCAGGCGAGCAGGGCGCCGATGCCCAGCGCCAGGGCGCTCACCGTGACCAGGATCAGGCGCGCCATGCGCTCGGTCGAGCGTGCTTCGGCGTAGGCGGCGGCGTTGAGCTCCTTCTCCAGCGTGATCAGCTGGCCCACCAGCGCGCGCCATTCGGTCTCCACCGGCAGCACCTTCTCCATCAGCATGGTGGTGGCCTCGGGCGTGGCGCCCTCGGCGCCGAGCCTGGCTGCCTCGGCCATCAACGGCAGGGTGCGTGCGCGTGCGCCCTCGATCTTCTTGAGCAGCTCGATCTCGGCCGTGCCGGCGCCGTTGGCGGCCAGGGTGCTGGCCAGTTCCTTCTCGGTGTCGAGGTAGATGCCCATGGTCTTCTTGAAGGCGGCGTACTGGGCGTCGATGTCCTTGACCACGGTCAGCAGGGTCACCGTGCGGACCTGGATGCCCAGCTCCTTGACCTGGTTGACCATCGTGTTGGCCAGGGCCATCTGGTGGTTGTTGACCTCGACGATGCCCTGCATGTGGCCGGACATGCCCGACATCAGGGCCAGGCTCACGGCGGCCACGCTGATCAGCAGCGCCAGGATGGCGGCAAAGCTCAAGGCGAAGCGCTTGCCCAACGACAGGTGGAGGCCTTGTTTTGGAGTTGAGGTGACAGCCATGGTGTTCCGGTCCCCGAAAAGGTGTCGACGCTTGACGTCAACCCAGTATCGGCATGGGCCCGGCGATCTGAAGCGCTGTTTAGCGGGCGGAACTGGCGGCAATTCGCAAAACGGGCCCCCTGGGAGCGGTGGCCTCTGTGAGAACCGATGACTTCATCGAATTTCCAGATGGAGGGGGAGGGCCTCCGGAGGTGGCAACTTGCAGGAAAGCAAGTGGCGCCGCTAGAATGCGAGCTTCGCCTGGCGTTGTTGACTTGCCAAGCGGATTCGTTCATCCCCTCTGACCTCATCGATTCTTCTACCTCACTTCTTTCAGCGTGGCCTGCCGGCCTGCCTTGAAGTGGCGTGTTTGTTCGAACCCTGGCGGTGCTGCCTCCTCTCCATCAACTGGTGCAGAGCAGCCCGCGGGAATGGTTGGCGGCGATGCCGTCGCTTTGACCGTTCCTGGTGCCCTGGCCCGCGCCTCTCCGTTTCTTCCTCCTGCGGGCTTGGTTTTCGGACGTTTTTCCAGCGACTAACTTGAAAGAAGACCGCCTTCAGGCGGTCACGGTGGCGCGTGCCTGGCACGCCGGTGTCGCGCTGCCGCTGAGAAATGCGTGTGCACAAGAAAGTAGATGAGATCATGAGTTTCGACAAATTCGACGGCGACCACAACGACCAGGGCGAGGACGCGGCCGCGACCGCTCCCGTGCTGCCCGAGGGCGCTGTGCTGTTCAGCCAGCTTGACCTGCACGCCGGTGTGGCGCGCGCCGTGGCCGAGGCCGGCTACACCCACGCCACCGAGGTGCAGGCCCTGGCCATTCCGCCGGCCATCGAGGGGCACGACCTGATGGTGTCCTCGCGCACCGGCAGCGGCAAGACCGCCTCGTTCATCCTGCCGGCCCTGCAGCGCATCCTCGCCGCCCGCGGCGACAACACCAAGCGCCGCCAGCCCGGCGTGGTCAGCGGCCCGCGCATCCTGGTGCTGACCCCGACCCGCGAGCTGGCCCTCCAGGTGGCCAAGGCCGCCACCGTCTACGGCCGCTACGTGCAGGGCCTGCGCGTGGCCACCGTGGTGGGCGGGGTGCCGTACCCGGCCCAGATCAAGGCCCTGCGCGGCCCGCTGGACATCCTCATCGCCACCCCAGGCCGCCTGCTTGACCACCTGCAGACTGGCAAGGCCGTGCTGGAGAAGGTCGAGATGCTGGTGCTGGACGAAGCCGACCGCATGCTCGACATGGGCTTCATCGACGACATCAACTTCATCGCCGAGCAGATCCCCGCCGAGCGTCAGACCGTGATGTACAGCGCCACCTTCGCCGGCCACGTGGGCCGCCTGGCGCAGAACCTCCTGCGCGACCCACGCCGCATCGACGTGGCCTCGCACACCGACACCCACGAGAACATCGAGCAGCGCCTGCACTGGGCCGACAACCCGACCCACAAGAATGCGCTGCTTGACCACATCCTGACCACCCGCGAGGTGGACCAGGCCGTGGTGTTCACCAGCACCCAGCGCGACGCCGACTGGCTGGCCGACCGCCTGGCCGACATGGGCCACGCCTGCGCCGCGCTGCACGGCGGCATGCCGCAGGGCCGTCGCAACCGCGTCCTGCAGAGCCTGCGCAACCGCCAGCTGCGCGTGCTCGTGGCCACCGATGTGGCTGCCCGCGGCATCGACGTCCCGACCATCAGCCACGTCATCAACTACGGCCTGCCCATGAAGCCGGAAGACTACGTGCACCGCATCGGCCGCACGGGCCGCGCTGGCCGCCAGGGCCTGGCGGTGACGCTGGCCGAGCGCATGGACAGCGGCATGATCCGTCGCATCCAGCACTTCACCACGCAGGACATCCCCGTGGCCCGCATCGCCGGCCTGGAGCCGCAGAGCCCCGAACCGCGCCTGGGCGGTCCGCGCGGCGGCGCCCGGCCGGGTGGCGGCGGCGGCCACGGCAAGGCCTTCTTCGAACGCGGCGGCTTCCGCGGCCAGGAGCGGGGCGGCGCCTCGTTCGGTCGTGGCGGCCAGGGCGCTCATCGCCACGGGCAGGGCGGTTTCGCGCCGCGCGGCCACGAGGGCGACGGGCAGGGTCACCGCGGTGGTGGCTTCCGCGACCGCTTCCAGCCGTCCGAGCCGCGCCGCCCGGCCCATGCCGGGCAAGGCGGCCAACACCCGCAGCGTCCCGCGCCGGGTTCGGCCGGGGCCTTCGACCGCCCCGCACGCCAGGACAACTGGGGTGATCGCAGCGAGCGCCGGCCCCACGGTGCCCGGACGGGCGCTGATCAACGCCAAGGCGCGGCGCGCCGCGTCGCCGGCAAGCCGGCGTTCGGCGGCCACGGCAACAAGCCGCGCGGCGGCGGTTACGGCCGCTGAGGGTTCACCCGGGCGATTCTCCTCCCCTGATGCACCCTGACGCCGCCCACCTGTGGCGCGGCCCCCGCTGGGCCCTGTCCCTGCTGCTGGCAGGGCTGAGCATGCTGGGGCCTTTCTCGATCGACACCTACCTGCCGGCCTTCACCGGCATCGCGCGGTCGATCGGCGCCACGCCCGTGGAGATGCAGCAGACCCTGTCGGGCTACCTGCTCGGCTTTGCGGTGATGAACCTGTTCCATGGGGCGCTGTCGGACAGTGCCGGCCGCCGACCCGTGGTGCTGTGGGGTGTCGCCTGCTTCACGCTGGCCTCGGTGGGCTGCGCCCTGGCCGACAGCATCGGCATGCTGGTGGTGTGGCGGGTGGTCCAGGGCATGTCGGTGGGCGCGGGCAGCGTGGTGTCGCGGGCGGTGATTCGCGACATGTTCGCGCCCGAGGATGCCCAGCGGGTGATGGCCAACGTCACGCTGTTCTTCGGCCTGGCGCCGGCCATCGCCCCCCTGGTGGGTGGCCTCCTCTTCACCCATGTGCACTGGCGCGCGATCTTCTGGTTCCTGACCGGGGTCGGGGTGGTGTTGTGGCTGGCCATTGCCTGGGCCCTGCCCGAGAGCCTGCGGCCGGCGCAGCGCCAACGGTTCAGCGTGCTGCACCTGCTGCGCGGCTACAAGCTGCTGGGCAGCGATCCCTGCTTCGTGTCGCTGGCACTGGCCAGCGGCATCCCGTTCAACGGCATGTTCCTCTACGTGCTGTCGGCCCCCGTGTTCCTGGGCGAGCACCTGCACTGGCGGCCTGACCAGTTCTTCTGGTTCTTCTGCATGACCATCCTGGGCATCATGGCCGGCGCCTGGATGTCAGGCCGGCTGGCCGGGCGCACGGCCCCGGCCCGGCAGATCCGGCATGGCTTCACGCTGATGCTGGGCGTGGGCGCGGTGAATGTCGCCCTCAACCTGCTGAAGGTGCCTTCCTCGTTCATGGCGCTGTGGCCGATCCCGTTGTTCGCCATGGGCTGGGCCCTGGTGGCGCCGGCTGTCACGCTGATGGTGCTGGACCGGGTGCCGGAGCGGCGCGGCATGGCCTCGTCACTGCAAGCCTGCCTGGCCAGCGCGGTCAACGCCCTGGTGGCGGGGGTGCTGGCGCCGATGGTGATGCATTCGCCCGAGCACCTGGCGCTGGCCTCGCTGGGGTTGATGGGCGTGGGGGGCTTGGCCTGGTGGTGGGTGCGTTCCAGGCTGGGACTGGCGGCCTGAGCACCCAGGGTGCCCAGGGTCAAGCCGGGCGGGCAACGGCCGATAAGCCTTCCTGAGGCCTGCCGCTGGCAGGCGCAAGCGATGGTCCGCCATGCACCCCTTGTCCTTACTCAGCGCCGCGATCCGACGCACCGTCCCCGGGGCAGGCATGCTGCTGTGCCTGCTGGGGCTGGGCACTGCAGGCTTGGGCGCACAGGCCGCCCCGGCGGCGTCCAAGGCGGCTTCCTCGCCGGAGGCCGCGGCCTCGGCCCTGCCCGTGATCGATCCGATGGAGGCCGTGCGTGAGCGGTTGAAGGACAAGCTGCAGGGCCGTCCCGCGCTCGAGTCCGGCAGCGGCATGCCGGCGGGGGGTGGGGCGGCGGTCGCGCCGCGGCCGGCCGCAAGCGCTCCTGCGGCAGAGGAGCCCGAAGACGCCGAGAGCCTGGCCATGGAACGGCTGCGCCTGCGTCTGGCCAAGCGCCTGGGGCTCGATGCGAGCGCCACCAAGCCCAATGAACTGCGGCTGACCACGCGCACGGCCTCGCCGGCCGAGGTCGAGGCCGCACGGGTGGCGGCCAACACGCCGCGCGCCCGCGCGGGAGAGGGGGCGACCAGTGGCGGCTCGGCCCGCGCTGCCCCCGCCTCGGGGGCAGCCCCCGCGTCCACTGCGTCCGCCGCGTCGGCCACCGGGGTGGGCAGCCACCACAGCGCACCCCAACCCGGGCAGCCCTGGGCCTACGACGGTCCCAACGGGCCGCAGGCCTGGGCGCGCCTGAAGCCCGAGTTCGCCCTGTGTGGCCAGGGCAAGCGGCAGAGCCCGATCGACCTGCGCGACGGCATCCCGGTCAACCTGGAGCCCCTGGTGTTCGACTACCGTCCTTCCACCTTGAGGGTGGTGGACGACGGACGCAGCCTGCTGGCCCAGGTGGGGCCGGGCAACACGGTGCAGCTGCGCGGGCGCCGGTACGAATTGCAGTCGGTGCAGTTCCACACCCCCGCCGAGGACCACGTCCAGGGCAAGGTGTACGACATGTCCGCCCACCTGCTGCACAAGGACGCCCAGGGCCACTGGCTGTTGCTGTCGGTGCTGCTGGAGCGGGGGGCGGCGCAGAGCGTGCTGCAGGCGGTGCTGGACAACCTCCCCCTGGAGAAGGGCGACGACGTCAATGCCCCCCAGCCGGTGGACTGGAGCCAGTTGCTGCCGGCCGATCCACGCTACTACATCTACATGGGCTCGCTGAGCACGCCTCCCTGCACGGAAGGGGTGGTGCGCATCGTCATGAAGACGCCGATGAGCGTCTCGCCCGAGCAGTTCGCGATCTTCTCCCGGCTGTACCCCATGAATGCCCGTCCCGTGCAGGCCGCGGCAGGCCGGGTGATCAAGGAATCCAACTGAAGAAGAAGCGGGAGGGGGCGGAGGGGACGGGTGGCCTGGACGCGCTGGAGTAACCCTGCCGCCCGAGTCCCGTTCGCGAGGGGCGGCGTCGCAGGCGCCACAATCGGGGCTGGCCTGACTGTCGAGCAGGCCGACTTGCCGCAAGGAATGCCCTCATGACCCCCTCGCCCGCCCCTGGCTCTGCGCCTTTTGCCTCCTTCCCTGACGGTCGCCGGCTGCGCCGGCGGTTTTCAGGCTGGGAGGTGGCGGTGGCGGCGGTGCTGCTGGTCCTGTCGCTGGGCCTGCCATGGGGCCAGTCGCTGAGCTGGCGCAGCGACTACCACGCGGGATGGATGTCGCCGATGCTGTGCCGCACGGTGCAGACCTGGGACGGCTGGTACGAGACGCAATGCGACCCCGGCTTCGTCAGCGCGGGCTGGATCAGCAGCGAAGCACAGAGCCAGGTCCGCCACGGGGCGGCGCACGAGGCCCGTTTCGGCCTGGTCGCCGGCCTGGTGCTGCTGGCCCTGGGCTGGCGCCTGCACCGGCGGCGCTACCTCTGGGCCGCGGCGGCCGTGGTGGCGGTGGTGACGGTGCTGACCTCGGGGCTGGGCATCGGCCATGCGGGCACCAGCGCGGCCTGGCTGGCCGTGGCCGTGCTGGCGGCGAGCGCCGGGCGGTTCCTGGCCCGGCTGCGCCCCCATCCCAAGCCCGCCGCGAACGGCTGACGCACGGCGCTCAGTGCAGCTTGATGCGGGGCCGGTGGGTGCGGTCGATCCACTCCGAGAGCGTGATCAGCATCGTCTTGCGCAGCCCTCCCAGCGCCAGCTGGTGCTGCTTGTGCAGGCCCCAGTACATCAGGCGCGCCAGCGAGCCCTCGACGAACAGGCTGCCGCGCGTCAGGCTGCCCATCAGGCTGCCCACCGAGGAGTAGCCCGAGAGTGACACCAGCGAGCCCTTGTCCTTGAAGAGGAAAGGCGCCGGTGCCTTGCGCTGCGGCTTCAGGCCGATCAGGCCCGGCAGGTGCTTCACCAGGTACATGGCCTGCTGGTAGGCCGACTGCGCACGTGGCGGCACCCAGGTCCCATCGGGCTGCGGGCAGGCGGCGCAGTCGCCGAAGGCGAAGATGTTCGGGTCGCGCGTGGTCTGCATGGTGCCGGTGACCACCAGCTGGTTGAGCCGGTTGGTCTCCAGGGGATCGTCGCCGCCCAGGGTGGGCAGCAGGTCGCTGGCCTTCACGCCGGCGGCCCACACCGTCAGGGCGGACTGGATGACCTTGCCGCTGGCCATCTTCACGCTGTCGGCCGTGACCTCCACCACCCGCTCGTTCGTGTGCACCTCGACCGAGAGCTTGCGCAGCTCCCGCACGGCGGCGTGGCTGAGTCGCTCCGGCAGTTGCGACAGCACCCGGGGCGCGGCCTCCACCAGGGCGATCTGCAGGTCCTTGTCGGGGTGGACATGGTCGAAGCCGAAGGTGGCCAGCGTGCGCGCCGCGGCGTGCAGCTCGGCCGCCAGCTCCACCCCCGTGGCGCCGCCGCCGACGATGGTCACGGTGAGCCGGCCGCTGCCGGCCTCGCGCGGCACGCTCTGCGAGCGGATGCAGGCGTTGATGAGCCGCTCGTTGAAGCGCTTGGCAGCCTTCGGGCTGTCGAGCTTGATGGTGTGCTGGGCGGCGCCCAGGGTGCCGAAGTCGTTGGTCTGGCTGCCCAGGGCGATCACCAGCGTGTCGTACTGCAGGGTCTGGGCCGGGGTGATCTCCAGGCCCGTCGGGTCGTAGGAGGGCGCCAGGTGGACGCGCCGCTCGGTCCGGTCCACCCCCACCAGGCTGCCCAGGCGGAAGCGGAAATGGTTCCAGCGCGCCTGGGCCAGGAATTCGATCTCCTCGGCATGGGTGTCCAGGCTGCCGGCCGCCACCTGGTGCAGCAAGGGTTTCCAGACGTGGGTGCGCGCGGCATCCACCAGCGTGATGTCAGCCTTGCCAGGCTTGCCCAGGCGCTGTCCCAGTTGCGTTGCCAGGGCCAGGCCCCCGGCGCCTCCTCCCACGATCACGATGCGGTGCATCAGTCCCTCGCTCCTGCTCCAAGTGGTTGAAATGGTTCGACATGATGGGTTCTGCGCGACCCATGGTCAGGCCGACAGCAAGTTCGGTGCCCGCGCCCACCCATCAGATCCGTCCCCTCGCATCGTAGCCGAGCCGGGCTGTCACCCCGCTGCTCGGCCATGGCACAAGCGGGCGTTCACCCCCATGGGGGAATTCCCGAATGCCCGATGCTCATCTTTCACTTTCAGTGGAGAAGTCAAGTGCTTGTTTTTGAATGATATTTTCCGCAATCCCCTGTTTCGGGGGGCATTTCTAAGTTGTTGATTCCATTGAATATTTCTCACGTCTCACGTTGACCCCGACAGTATCGATGGGCTAAAGTGGCGACAAGTGCACTTTTGTGGGATTCCGTGGCAAACATCGTTTTTCAAGGCGCATCCGCGTTGACGCTGGACGGCAAAGGGCGAATCGCCATGCCGTCTCGTCACCGCGAGGTCTTGGCCGCGATGTCCGTGAACCAGCTCACCGTCACCAAACACCCCGAAGGATCACTCATGATTTTTCCCCGTCCCGCCTGGGAAGCCTTCCGAGACAAAGTCGCCGCCCTGCCCATGTCAGCCAGCGGCTGGAAGCGCATCTTTCTGGGCAACGCCATGGACGTCGAGATGGACGCCTCCTCGCGTGTGCTGATCTCCCCCGAGCTGCGCGCCGCCGCCGGCCTGGTCCGCGACGTCATGCTGCTGGGCATGGGCAGCCACTTCGAGCTGTGGGACGCGGCGCGGTATGCCGAGCATGAAGCCAAGGTCATGCAGTCCGAGATGCCCGAGGCGCTGAAGGATTTCAGCTTCTGAGCTGGGCTGTGGACACGCTCCTGCGCCCCTTCACCCACACCACCGTCCTGCGCAACGAGGCGGTGGATGGCCTCGCGGTACGTCCGGACGGAATCTATGTCGACGGCACCTTCGGCCGGGGCGGGCATTCGCGGCTGTTGCTGCAGCGGCTGGGGAGGGCCGGCCGGGTGCTTGCCTTCGACCGCGACGCCCAGGCCGTCGCCGCGGCGACGACGGGTGCAACGCGGGTCGATGACCCGCGTTTTTCAATTGAGCATGCGGCGTTCAGCCGCCTGGTGCCGGTGCTGGCCGAGCGCGGCATCGCGCAGGTGGACGGCGTGCTGCTGGACCTGGGCGTGTCCTCGCCGCAGATCGACGACCCGCAGCGCGGCTTCAGCTTCCGCTTCGACGGCCCGCTCGACATGCGCATGGACACCCAGCACGGCGAGACCGCCGCCGAGTTCCTGGCCCGTGCCGACGAGCGGCTGATCCGCGACGTCATCCGCGACTACGGCGAGGAGCGCTTCGCGGCGCAGATCGCGCGCGCCGTGGTGGCGCAGCGCGATGCCGGCCGCTCGCCGCGCACCACGGCCGAGCTGCAGGCCCTGGTGGCGCGCACCGTCAAGACCCGCGAGCCCGGCCAGGACCCGGCCACCCGCACCTTCCAGGCCTTGCGCATCTTCGTCAACGCCGAGCTGGACGAACTCAACCAGGCGCTGCAGGGCGCGCTGCGCGTCCTGGCGCCGGGCGGGCGGCTGGTGGTGATCAGCTTCCATTCGCTCGAAGACCGCATCGTCAAGACGTTCATGTCGCAGGAGAGCAAGCCGGCGTTCGACCGCCGCGCGCCCTTCGCCGCACCGCGTCCCATGCGCCTGAAGAGCCTGGTCCGCATCAAGCCCAACGCGGCCGAGATACAGGCCAACCCGCGCTCGCGCTCGGCCGTGATGCGCGTGGCCGAACGCACCGCGGTGCCCTTCGAGTCTTCCGAGGGAGGTGGCGCATGACCCGTCTGAATGTCCTGCTGCTGGTGGCCCTGCTGGGCAGCAGCATGTACCTCGTGCAGGTCTCCTATGAGGCCCGCAAGCTGTTCAACGACCTGGACAAGGCCCAGGGTCTGCACCACCAGCTCGACGTCGAGTTCGATCGCCTGCAGGCCGAACGCCAGGCCCAGGCCACTCCCTCAAGGGTCGAGAAAACCGCGCGCGAGAAGCTGGCCATGCGCACCGCCATCCCCGCCGTCACCCACTACGTGACGGTGCCGGCCGGAACGGTGCCCGTGCAGCCTCCCGCGGCACCCGCAGGAGGACGGCCATGAGCGCTCTGATGAAACCCCGCCCGCAGGGCAGCCGCAACGCCGCCAACGGCGGCACGGTGCGCAGCGTCAATTACTCCAGCAGCCCGCTGCTGGCCTCGAAGACGCCGCCGTGGCGCTCCAAGTTCCTCGTTGCGCTGGTCGGGCTGAGCTTCTGCCTGCTGCTGGGCCAGGCCGCCAATGTGCAGCTGGTCGACTCGGCCTTCTTCCAGAAGCAGGGCGAGATGCGCTACAGCCGCACCGTGGCGCTGAAGGCCAGCCGCGGCCGCATCACCGACCGCAACGGCGTACTGCTGGCCGCCAGCGTGCCAGCACCCTCGCTGTGGGCCATCCCGAAGGAAGTCGACGCCTCGCCCGCGCAGCGCCGCCAGCTGGCCAAGCTGCTGGGCATGACGCCGGCCGAGCTGGCCGACCGCCTCGACGACAGCCCCAATTTCGTGTGGCTGAAGCGCGGGGTGGAAGACGGCGTGGCCGAACGCGTGCTGGCCATGGACCTCAAGGGCGTCCACCAGATGCGTGAGTACAAGCGCCAGTACCCCGAGGGCGAGCCAGTGGCGCACGTGGTGGGCTTCACCAACGTGGAGGACCGCGGCCAGGAGGGCATGGAGCTGGCGTTCGAGAACGAGCTCGCCGGGCACGATGGCCAGCGCCGCGTCATCAAGGACCGCCTGGGCCGCGTGGTGGAGGACATCGGCGACGCCGTGGCCCCGATGGAAGGTCAGGACCTGACACTGTCGATCGACTCCAAGGTGCAGTTCTTCGCCTACCAGCGCCTGCGCGAGGCGGTGCAGGAGCACAAGGCCAAGGCGGGCAGCGTGGTGGTGCTGGACTCGCACACCGGCGAAGTGCTGGCCCTGGCCAACTACCCGAGCTACACGCCCGCCGACCGGCGCAACCTCACGGGTGCCCAGCTGCGCAACCGCGCCCTGACCGACACCTTCGAGCCCGGCTCGACCATGAAGCCCTTCGTCATCGCGCTGGCGCTGCAGACCGGCCGCGTCAAGCCCGACACCGTGATTTCCACGGCGCCCGGGCGACTGAACATCACCGGCTCCACCATCAGCGACTCGCACGTCTACGGCGACCTGACGGTGGAGCAGGTGGTGCAGAAGTCGAGCAACGTGGGCACGGTCAAGATCGCCATGCAGATGCAGCCGCGCGAGATGCACGAGATGTTCACCGAGGTGGGCTTCGGCCAGAAGCCGCCGCTGAACTTCCCCGGCACCGTGACCGGCCGGCTGCGCCCCTACAAGACCTGGCGCCCCATCGAGCAGGCCACCATGAGCTACGGCTACGGCCTGTCGACCTCGCTGTTCCAGCTGGCCCGGGCCTACACCGTGTTCGCCAACGACGGCGAGCTGGTGCCGGTGTCGCTGCTCAAGAACACCCAGCCGGTGCAGGGCATCCGCGTGATCTCGCCCAAGACCGCGCAGTCGGTGCGCCACATGCTGCAGATGGTGGCCGGCCCGGGCGGCACGGCGCCGCGCGCCCAGGCGGTCGGCTACTCGGTGGGCGGCAAGACCGGCACGGCGCGCAAGCAGGAGGGCCGGGGCTACGCGGACCGCAAGTACCGCGCCTGGTTCGTCGGCATGGCGCCCATCAACAACCCGCGCATCGTCGTGGCCGTGATGGTGGACGAGCCCAGCGCCGGCAAGTTCTTCGGCGGCGACGTGGCCGCCCCGGTGTTCAGCGAGGTGGTGCAGCAGACCCTGCGCACCCTGAACGTGCCGCCCGACCTGGACGTCAAGCCCCACATCGTCGCCAACGATCTGTCCGCGGTCGAGGAAAGTTTCTGACATGGCCTTGACCGAGCTCCATGGCGTCGCCGACGCTCTCGACTGGCTGACCCGTCAAGGCGCCCGCGGCCTGAGTGCGGACAGCCGCCGCGTGGCCGCAGGCGACGCCTTCATCGCCTGGCCGGGCCAGGTGGTCGACGGCCGGCGCTTCCTGGCGCCCGCGCTGCAGGCCGGCGCCGTGGCCTGCCTGATCGAACGCGAAGGGGCCGAGGCCTTCCTGCCCGCCGCCGAGCATCCCGCCGTGGCCACGCTGCGCGGCCTGAAGGCCTGCACCGGCGCGCTGGCCAGCGCGTTCTGGCGCGAGCCGAGCCGGGCCCTGCAGGTGCTGGCGGTCACGGGCACCAACGGCAAGACCTCCACCGCGTGGTGGCTGGCGCAGGCGCTGAACGCGCTGGGCCGGCGCTGCGGCGTGGTGGGCACGCTGGGCATCGGCCAGCCCCCCCATGAGCTGGTGCACACCGGGCTGACCACCCCGGACCCTGTGACCCTGCACGCCGCCCTGCGCCGCTTCGTCGACCAGGGCTTTGCGGCCTGCGCGATGGAGGCCTCCTCGATCGGCCTCAGCGAACACCGCCTGGACGGCGTGGCCATCGAGGTCGGCCTGTTCACCAACTTCACCCAGGACCACCTGGACTACCACGGCGACATGGCGCGCTATTGGGCCGCCAAGGCCGCGCTGTTCGCCTGGCCGGGGTTGCGCGCCGCGGTGGTCAACGTGGATGACGCCCAGGGCGCGGCGTTGGCGGCCGAGCTGGGGCAGGCATCCGGCGGCCCGGACCTGTGGAGCTTCTCGATGCACCGGCCTGCGCGCCTGCAGGCCCGTGGCTGGACGGCGCGCCCGGGCGAGACCGGCCTGGGCTTCGAGGTGCTGGAGGAGGGCGGCGCGGCCGCCGGCGTGCACACCCGCCTGATCGGCGAGTACAACATCGCCAACCTGCTGGCCGTGATCGGCGGCCTGCGGGCCCTGGGCGTGCCACTGGCCGAAGCCGCCGCGGCCTGCGGCCAGCTCAGCCCGGTGCCCGGCCGCATGCAGCGGGTGCAGCTGCCCGGCACGGTGCGCGGCCCCGAGGTGATCGTCGACTACGCCCACACGCCCGATGCCCTTGAGAAGGCCCTGCGCGCCCTGCGTCCCCTGGCGCAGGCGCGCGGCGGCAAGCTGTGGTGCGTGTTCGGCTGCGGTGGCAACCGCGACGCCGGCAAGCGCGCCGTGATGGGCGCGCAGGCCCAGCGCTGGGCCGACCAGGTGGTCGTCACGAGCGACAACCCGCGCGACGAGCCGCCCCAGCACATCCTGCGCCAGATCGTGGCCGGGATGGCCCCCACACCCACCACGATCGAGGACCGCGCCGAGGCCATCGCCCACGCGGTCCGTGAAGCTGGTGATGCCGATTTGATTCTGCTGGCCGGCAAGGGCCACGAGGACTACCAGGAGGTGGCGGGCGTCAAGCGCCCGTTCTCCGACGTGGCCCAGGCCCGTGCCGCGCTGGCCTTGAAGGAGAACGCCACATCATGATGACGTTGGCCGAAGCCCACGCCCTGTTGCCCCAGTCCATCCTCGTGGCCGATCCCGAGGCCGCGCGCAGCATGCGCCTGTTGCGCACGCACAGCGACACCCGCACGCTGCAGCCCGGCGACCTGTTCATCGCCCTGCGCGGTGAGCGTTTCGACGCGCACGACTTCCTGGCCCAGGCACAGGAGCGCGGCGCGCTGGCGGCGCTGGCCGAGCACGGCCTGAGCGAGACCGGGCTGCCGGGGCTGCAGGTGCCCGACACCCGCGTCGCCCTGGGCCAGCTGGCGGCCGCCTGGCGCAAGCGCTTCACGCTGCCGATGATCGCCGTCACCGGCTCCAACGGGAAGACCACCGTCACCCAGATGATCGCCACCATCCTGCGCGCCTGGGTTGGGGCGGGGGCCTTCGCCACCGAGGGCAACTTCAACAACGACATCGGCGTGCCGCTGACCCTGCTGCGCCTGCGCCAGGACGAGCAGACGCGGCACCGCGTCGGCGTGGTCGAGCTGGGCATGAACCACCCCGGCGAGATCGCCGCGCTGGCCGCCATCGCCGCGCCCACCGTCGCCCTGGTCAACAACGCCCAGCGCGAGCACCAGGAGTTCATGTCCAGCGTCGAGGCGGTGGCGCGCGAGAACGGCTGCGTGCTCGAGGCCCTGCCGGCCGACGGCGTGGCCGTGTTCCCGGCCGACGACGAGTTCACCTCCCGCTGGCGCGACCTCGCCGGCAAGCGCCCGACCATGACCTTCGCCCTGCAGGGCGAGGCCGACGTGACCTGCGAGTCGCGCTGGGACACCGACCACTGGGACCTGGTGCTGCGCACGCCCGCCGGCACGGCGACCACCCGGCTGAACGTGGCCGGCCTGCACAACGTCAAGAACGCCCTGGCCTCGGCGGCCTGCGCCCTGGCGGCGGGCTGCCCGCTGGCGGCGGTGGCCGAGGGCATCGCGCAGTTCGTGCCCGTCAAGGGGCGCTCGCAGATCAAGACCTGGCGCCGCCGCGGCCAGGCCGTCACCCTGATCGACGACACCTACAACGCCAACCCCGACTCCGTGCGCGCCGCCATCGACGTGCTGGCCTCGCTGCCGGGGCCGCGCTGGCTGGTGCTGGGCGACATGGGTGAGGTCGGCGCGCAGGGCCCGGCCTTCCACCGCGAGGTGGGCGCCTACGCGCAGTCGCGCGGCGTGCAGACGCTGTGGGTGGTGGGGCCGCTGAGCCTGCACGCGGCCCAGGCCTTCGACGGCGCGCGCCACTTCGAGACCGTGCATGACCTGGTGACGGCGCTGCCCGAAGCCCCGGAGTGCTCGGCGGTGGTGGTCAAGGGCTCGCGCTACATGAAGATGGAGCAGGTGGTCAGCGCCTTGCTCACCATGTCCGATGCACCCAACCTGGCGGGGGCCTGAACGATGCTGCTGACCCTCGCCGAATGGCTGCAGGCGATGTCGCCGGAATGGGGCTTTCTGCGCGTGTTCCAGTACCTCACGTTCCGTGCCGTGATGGCCTCCATGACGGCGCTGTTGATCGGCCTGGCCTTCGGGCCCTGGGTGATCCGCTTCCTGTCGGCCCTCAAGATCGGCCAGCCGGTGCGCGAGTACGCCATGCAGACGCACCTGTCCAAGACGGGCACGCCGACCATGGGCGGCGTGCTGATCCTGTTGGGCATCGCCGTGAGCACCCTGCTGTGGTTCGACTGGACCAACCGCTTCGTGTGGGTGGTGATGATCGTCACCCTGGGCTTCGGCGCCATCGGCTGGGTCGACGACTGGCGCAAGGTGGTCGACAAGAACCCCGAGGGCATGCGCTCGCGGGAAAAATTCATGTGGCAGTCGGCGATCGGGCTGATCGCCGCGTTCTATCTGGCCTTCAGCGTGTCGGAGACCTCGAACCTGCGCGTGTTGAAGCTGTTCTTCGACTGGGTTCAAAGTGGTTTCACCAACGACCTGCCGCCTGCCGCCGACCTGATCGTGCCGTTCTTCAAGACCATCAGCTACCCGCTGGGCGTGGCGGGCTTCATCGGGCTGACCTTCATCGTCATCGTCGGCTCAAGCAACGCCGTCAACTTCACCGACGGCCTCGACGGCCTGGCCATCATGCCGGTGGTGCTGGTCGGCTCGGCCCTGGGCGTGTTCGCCTACCTCACCGGCAACTCGCAGTTCTCCAAGTACCTGCTGATCCCCTACATCCCCGGCGCGGGCGAGCTGCTGGTGTTCTGCGCGGCGATGGCCGGCGCGGGGCTGGCCTTCCTGTGGTTCAACACGCACCCGGCGCAGGTCTTCATGGGTGACGTGGGCGCGCTGTCGCTGGGCGGCGCCCTGGGCACCATCGCCGTCATCACACGCCAGGAGATCGTGCTCGGCATCATGGGCGGCGTGTTCGTGGCCGAGGTGCTGTCGGTCATGCTGCAGGTGGGCTACTTCAAGTACACCAAGAAGCGTTTCGGTGAAGGCCGTCGCCTGTTGAAGATGGCCCCGCTGCACCACCACTTCGAGAAGACGGGCTGGAAGGAGACCCAGGTGGTGGTGCGTTTCTGGATCGTCACCATGCTGCTGTGCCTGGTGGGCCTGTCGAGCCTGAAGCTGCGGTGAGCGCCATGATGAACAAGCCAATGGACACGCTCACCGTGCTGATCCTGGGTCTGGGGGACTCGGGCCTGGCCATGGCGCGCTGGTGCGCCCGCCAGGGGGCCAGCGTGCGCGTGTGGGATTCGCGCGAGGCGCCCCCGCAGGCCGCCGCGCTGCGCGAGGCCGTGCCGCAGGCGGTGCTGCTGGGTGGGGCACTGGAAGGCGAGGCGCTGGCCGCCGCCTTCGAGGGCGTGGCCCGTGTGCTCAAGAGTCCCGGCCTGGCGCCTGGCGATGCCCGCCTCGCGGACCTGTTCGCGCTGGCCCGTGCGCAGGGCGTGCCCGTGCAGGGCGAGCTGGACTTGTTCGCCGAAGCCCTGGCCGCGTTGAAGCGCGACCACGGCTACGCGCCGCACGTGCTGGCCATCACCGGCACCAACGGCAAGACCACCACCACCTCGATGACCCGCCTGCTGGTCGAGCGCGCGGGGCGGCGCGTGGCCATGGCGGGCAACATCGGGCCGACGCTGATGCAGACGCTGTCGGAGGCGTTGGACCTGGAGGCGCTGCCCGAGGGTGGGGACGCGGCCGTGGAATGCACAGCAGCTTCGGTGGAGGAAGAGGTGGCAGGCCTGTCGGAGCGCCCCCACCCCAACCCTCCCCCTCTGGGGGAGGGAGCGGAGCGTCTTCCCGCAGAGGAGACGCAACTTCGAGAAGGGACTGACCCCTCCGAGGCTGACCTCCCGCCGGCGACTGAACTCCTTCCCCCGCTGGGGGAAGGCCGGGATGGGGGCACTCCGGCCGGCGAGTCTGAGGAGGCTGCAGACGTCTCCGCCGCAGCGGTCCCCCTGTCCGACGACGATGCCGCCCCCGAGCTGATCGCGCCGCCGCCCGCCGCGCCCGTGTTCGTCCACCTGCCCGAGGTCTGGGTGCTGGAGCTGTCCAGCTTCCAGCTGCACGGTGTGCGGGGCTTCGAGCCCAGCGCCGCGGCGGTGCTCAACGTCACCGAGGACCACCTCGACTGGCACGGCGACATCGCGGCCTATGCGGCCGACAAGGCACGCATCTTCGGTGAGACCGCGGTGATGGTGGTCAACCGCGACGATGCCCTGGTGATGGCGATGACCGAGCCGCCGCCGCCCCCGGCCGTGCCGGCGGCGACGGGGCGCGGCCGTGTCCGCCAGCCCAAGCCCCCGAAGGTCAAGCCACGCCAGGTGGTGAGCTTCGGCCTGCAGCCGCCCCAGCGCCCCGGCGACTTCGGCGTGGTGAACGAGAACGGCATCGCCTGGCTGGTGCGGGCCCGCGAGGCCGACGAGACGCTGGGCAAGCCCCGCCGCGGCGCGCGGGCCGCGCAGGTCGAGGATGAACTCCACATCCAGCGCCTGATGCCGGCCGATGCCCTGCGCGTGCGCGGCCGCCACAACGCCGCCAACGCGCTGGCCGCGCTGGCCCTGGCCACGGCGATCGGCTGCCCGCTGGCCCCGATGCTGCACGGCCTGCGCGAGTACGCCGGCGAGCCGCACCGCGTCGCCTTCGTGGCCACCGTGGGCGGGGTCGACATGTTCGACGACAGCAAGGGCACCAACGTCGGCGCCACCGTGGCCGCCATCCAGGGCCTGGGTGCCGACCGCGCACCCGCCCGGCTGGTGCTGATCCTGGGCGGCGACGGCAAGGGCCAGAACTTCGAGCCGCTGGCCCCGCCGCTGCGCGCGCATGGCCGCGCGGTGGCCACCCTGGGCCGCGACGCCGCGCAGATCGAGGCCGTGCTGGCATCGCTCGAGCTGCCGCTGCAACGCTTCGACACCCTGCCGCAGGCCACCCGCTGGGCGCAGCAGCAGGCCCGTCCCGGCGACGCGGTGCTGCTCAGCCCGGCCTGCGCCAGCCTCGACATGTTCGACAACTACGTGCACCGGGCCCGCGTGTTCGTGGACGAGGTGCAGGCCATGGCCCAGGAACAAGGGGAGGTGCTGGCATGAGTGGTCGTCTGCGTGCACTGGCGAGCGAGGCACCGATCGGCCTGTGGGCGCGCTTCCAGCGCCGCCTGCGCGGCCGCGCCACGGCCGACCCGCACGCCGTGCCGATCCGCGACTGGGTCAACGTGGGGCAGGGCGCCACCGTGCGCATGGCCGGCTTCGACCAGACCCTGGTCTGGGTGACGATGGGCCTGCTGGCGCTGGGCATGGTGATGGTCTACAGCGCCTCCATCGCGCTGCCCGACAACCCGCGCTTCGCCAACTACCTGCCCACCCACTTCCTGACGCGCCACCTGATGTCGATGCTGATCGCCCTGCTGGCGGCGCTGGTGACGGTGCAGATCCCGCTGCAGGTGTGGGAGCGGGCGGCGCCCTACCTGTTCGTGACCGCCTTGGTGTTGCTGGTGATGGTGCTGATCCCCGGCATTGGCAAGGTGGTGAACAAGTCACGTCGCTGGATCCCGCTGGGGGTGATGAACTTCCAGCCCAGCGAGCTGGCCAAGGTGGCCATGTGCATGTACGCCGCCAGCTACATGGTGCGCAAGATGGAGGCGCGCGAGAACTTCATCCGCGCCACCTGGCCGATGGCCGTGGCCCTGGGCTTCACCGGGCTGCTGCTGCTGCGCGAGCCCGACATGGGCGCCTTCATGGTGGTGGCGCTGATCTCCATGGGCGTGCTGTTCCTGGGCGGTGTGAACGGGCGCATGTTCTTCCTCAGCGCGGCGATGCTGATCGGCACCTTCGTGCTCGTCATCACCTTCAGCGTCGAGAAGCGCGAGCGGATCTTCGCCTACTTGCAGCCCTGGGACCCGGCCTTCGCGCAGGGCAAGGCCTACCAGCTCACCCATTCGCTGATCGCCTTCGGGCGCGGCGAATGGTTCGGCCAGGGGCTGGGCGGCTCGCTCGAGAAGCTGCACTACCTGCCCGAGGCGCACACCGACTTCCTGCTGGCCGTGATCGGCGAGGAACTGGGCTTTGCCGGGGTGGCCTGCGTGATCGTGGCCTTCTTCTGGCTGACCCGCCGCATCTTCCACATCGGCCGCCAGGCCATCGCCCTGGACCGCGTCTTTGCCGGCCTGTTCGCCCAGGGCGTGGGCATCTGGATGGGCGGCCAGGCCTTCATCAACATGGGCGTCAACCTGGGCGTGCTGCCCACCAAGGGCCTGACCCTGCCGCTGATGAGCTACGGCGGCTCGGCGCTGATCATGAACCTGGTGGCGCTGGCGATCGTGCTGCGGGTGGACATGGAGAACAGACAACTCATGCGCGGAGGCCGCGCATGAGCGCGCTGATCCAGCGCAGCTGGGCAGGGCGCCGTCGCGCAGCGACGGTGGCGTCGTTCCGGCGCAGCCAGAACAGACAACTCATGCGCGGAGGCCGCGCATGAGCGCCGTGGCGGCCAACGCACCGCACCTGCTGATCATGGCCGCAGGCACGGGCGGGCACGTCATCCCGGGCCTGGCGGTGGCCACCGAGATGCACCGGCGCGGCTGGCGTTTGAGCTGGCTGGGCACCACGCACGGCCTGGAGAACAAGCTCGTGCCGCCCAGCCAGATCCCGCTGCACACCCTGGCCTTCAGTGGCCTGCGTGGCAAGGGCCTGAAGCACGCCGTCACCGGCGCCTTCCGGCTGGTGGGTGCGTTCTGGCGCTGCTGGCGGCTGCTGCGCGAGCTGCGCCCGACCGTGGTGCTGGGCATGGGGGGCTACGTGTGCTTCCCCGGCGGGCTGATGGCGCGGCTGCTGCGCCGTCCGCTGATGCTGGTCAATGCTGACGCCGCGCTGCTGCTCAGCAACAAGGCCCTGCTGCCGATGGCGCAGCGCATCGCCTTCGGTTTCGACGGACAGAGCCTGCGCGACATCCCGCGCGCGGTGGTCACCGGCAACCCGGTGCGCGCCGAGATCGAGGCGCTGCCGGCGCCGGCCGAGCGGTTCAAAGGGCGCAGCGGCCCCCTGCGCGTGCTGGTGGTGGGCGGCAGCCTGGGCGCGCAGGCGCTCAATGCCTGCGTGCCGCAGGCGCTGGCGCTGATCCCCGAGGCGCAGCGCCCGCGGCTCACCCACCAGACTGGCGCCAAGCACTTCGCCGACGTGCAGGCGGGCTATGCCCAGGCCGGCGTGCAGGCCGAGGTGCTGCCCTTCATCGACGACATGGCTCGGCGCCTGGCCGAGTGCGATGTGATCGTCTGTCGCGCCGGCGCGGTGACGGTCAGCGAGCTGTGCGCGGCGGGCGTGGCCGGCGTGCTGGTGCCGCTGGTGGTCAGCAGCACCTCGCACCAGCGCGACAACGCGCAGTGGCTGGCCGCGCACCAGGCGGGCGTGCACCTGCCGCAGGGCGAACTCACGCCGCAGCGCCTGGCCACGCTGCTGCAGGGCCTCACGCGCGACGAGCTGCAGGCCATGGCGACCCGCGCCCGCGCGCTGGCCCGGCCCCAGGCCGCCGCGCGCGTGGCCGACGAACTCGAACGGCTCCAGCCGCAACAACAACAACGATCCCACGGGCAGGCCAGCGCATGAAGCACGCCGTTAAACACATCCATTTCGTCGGCGTCGGCGGCGCGGGCATGAGCGGCATTGCCGAGATCCTGCACAACCTGGGCTACCGCGTCTCGGGCTCCGACCAGCACGACAGCGCCACCACCCGGCGCCTGGCCAGCCTGGGAATCCGCGTCTCGATCGGCCATGACGCCGCCTTCATCGACGGCGCCGAGGCGGTGGTCGTGTCCACCGCGGTCAAGTCCGACAACCCCGAGGTCATCCGGGCCCGCTCGCGGCGCGTGCCGGTGGTGCCGCGCGCCGTCATGCTGGCCGAGCTGATGCGCCTGAAGCAGGGCATCGCGATCGCCGGCGCACACGGCAAGACCACCACCACCAGCCTCGTCACCAGCGTGCTGGCCGAGGCCGGCGTCGACCCCACCTTCGTGATCGGCGGGCGTCTCAACGCGGCCGGTGCCAACTCGCGGCTGGGGCAGGGCGACTACATCGTGGTCGAGGCCGATGAGTCCGACGCCTCCTTCCTCAACCTCATGCCCGTGATGGCGGTGGTCACCAACATCGACGCCGACCACATGGAGACCTACGGCCACGACTTCGCCAAGCTCAAGCAGGCCTTCGTCGACTTCATCCACCGCATGCCCTTCTACGGCGCGGCCATCGTGTGCATCGACGACCCCGGCGTGCGCTCGATCCTGCCGATGGTCTCGCGCCCAGTGGTGACCTACGGCTTCGCGGAAGAGGCCATGGTGCGTGCCGTCGACGTGCGCACCCACGGCAGCCAGATGCACTTCAGCGTGCAGCGCCGCAACGGCGAGGTGCTGCCCGCGCTGCAGGTGCAGCTCAACCTGCCCGGGCAGCACAACGTGCTCAACGCGCTGGCGGCGATCGCCGTGGCCTCCGAGCTGGAGCTGCCCGACGCGGCCATCGTCAAGGGCCTGGCCGAGTTCCACGGCGTGGGCCGGCGCTTCCAGCCCTACGGCGACGTGGCGGTGGCCGGCGGCCACTTCACCCTGATCGACGACTACGGCCACCACCCGGTCGAGATGGCCGCCACCCTGGCCGCGGCGCGCGGCGCCTTCCCTGGCCGGCGCCTGGTGCTGGCCTTCCAGCCGCACCGCTACACCCGCACGCGCGACTGCTTCGAGGACTTCGTCAAGGTCATGGGCAGCGCCGACGCGGTGCTGCTGGCCGAGGTCTACCCGGCTGGCGAGGCCCCGATCGTGGCCGCGGACGGCCGCTCGCTGGCCCGCGCCCTGCGCGTGGCCGGCAAGGTCGACCCGGTGTTTGTCGACGAGATCGACGAGATGCCCCAGGTGATCCTGGAGCAGGCCCGCGCCGGCGACGTCGTCATCTCCATGGGGGCTGGCTCGATCGGCGCGGTGCCCGCGCAGGTGGTCGAGCAGGCGCCGCACCACCTGCAATCCCTCTCCAAGAAGAAAGAAGCCACCGAATGAGCCCCGATGCCCTGACGCCACCCGCCGCCGCGACGCCCGCCGCCCTGGGCAAGGTCGCCGTCCTGATGGGCGGCACCAGCGCCGAGCGCGCGGTGTCGCTGATGTCGGGCGAGGGCGTGCTCAAGGCGCTGCGCGGCCAGGGGGTGGACGCGCATGCCTTTGATCCTGCCGAACGCGATCTGGGCGAGCTGCGCCACGAGGGTTTCGCGCGCTGCTTCATCGCGCTGCACGGCCGCCACGGCGAGGACGGCACGGTGCAGGGCGCCCTCGAGCTGATGGGCATGCCCTACACCGGCTCGGGCGTGATGGCCTCGTCGGTGGCGATGGACAAGGTGATGACCAAGCGCATCTGGCTGGCCGAGCGGCTGCCCACCCCGCCGCACGTCTGGCTGGCGCCGGACGAGCAGACCCCCGAGCGGGTGCGCGCCGCGGCCGCCGAGCTGGGCCTGCCCCTGATCGTCAAGCCGCCGCGCGAGGGCTCCTCCATCGGCGTGACCAAGGTGACCGAGGCCGGCGCGCTGGAGGAGGCCGTGCGCGTGGCTGCGCGCTACGACCCCGACGTGCTGCTCGAGGCCTTCATCGAGGGCGACGAGGTCACCTGCCCGGTGCTGGGCAGCGGCGCGCAGGCGCGGGCGCTGCCGGTGATCCGCATCGCGGCGCCCCAGGGGGCCTACGACTACCAGAACAAGTACTTCACCGACGACGTCAAGTACCACTGCCCGAGCGGCCTGCCGGCCGAACTCGAGCAAGAGATCCAGCGCATCGTGGTGGCCGCCTACCGCGCCCTGGGCTGCCGCGGCTGGGGCCGGGCCGACCTGATGATCCGCGCCAGCGACCGCCAGCCCTTCCTGCTCGAGATGAATACCTCGCCGGGCATGACCTCGCATTCGCTGGTGCCGATGTCGGCGCGCGCCGCCGGCATGAGCTACGAGCAGCTCTGCGTGCACCTGCTCGCCAACGCCGCGCTCGACAGCCCGCCCGGCCATGCTGCTACGCCGGCGGGCGGTTGATCGGGCGCCAACAAAAAAACAAACGGATACACAAACCAAGCCCGAACCAGCGAACGAATCAGACCGCGCCCCCCACACAGACCTGTACACCGCCATGTCTTCCGCCAACGTATTTCACCTGCTACCATCGCCGGGCCTTCCGCCTGACGTGCGCTGGATGAACGCGTTGTCCAACGCGCTCATCAGCCTGCTGGTGCTGGGCGTGCTGGCGGGTGCGGTGACCTGGCTCACGCACCGCCCTTATTTCGCCATCCAGGGCATCGTGGTCGAAGGCGACGTCGGACGCACCAGCGTGGCGACGATCCGCGCCAACGTGGCGCCGCGCCTGGTCGGCAACTTCTTCTCGATCGACCTGCAGGCCGCACAGGCTGCCTTCGAGACCGTGCCCTGGGTGCGACAGGCCGCCCTCAAGCGCGTCTGGCCGAACCGGCTGGAAGTGCGCCTGCAGGAGCACCACGCCGCGGCCCTGTGGAGCGAGGACGGCGAGGGTTCGCCCGACAAGCTCGTCAACACCTACGGCGACGTGTTCGAGGTCAACCTCGGTGACATCGAGGACGAGGGCCTGCCCGTGCTGGCCGGCCCGGCCGGCAGCTCGCGCCACATGCTGGTGATGCTGGGGCGCCTGCGCACGGCCATGGCCTCGCTGCCGGCCCAGGCCGACAAGCTCAGCCTGTCCAGCCGCGGCTCCTGGCGGGCGACGCTGTCCAACGGCGTGACCATCGAGCTCGGTCGCGGCAGCGACGACGAGGTGGTGGCCCGCGTGGCGCAGTTCGTCGCGACCCTGCCCGAGGTGGTGCAGCGCTTCGAGCGCCCCCTGGTGGCGGCCGACCTGCGGCATCGCGACGGCTACGTGGTGCGGCTCAAGGGCGTGACCACGTCGCTGACGGAAGACAGCAATAGCAGCAACAAGCCGCCGCGCCGCCACTGAGGGCCGGGCGCGAAGGCACAGCAAGAAAAGCGAAGAGCAGCACAGAACAGACGAACAGAACGGCAAAGAACACACAGAACAAGCGAGCAGGAAACGACGACATGGCCAAGGAATACAAAGATCTGGTGGTAGGACTGGACATCGGAACCGCCAAGGTGATGGCGGTGGTGGCCGAAGTGCTGCCCTCGGGCGACCTGCGCCTGGCGGGCCTGGGCGTGGCGCCGGCGCATGGCTTGAAGCGCGGCGTGGTGGTCAACATCGAGGCCACCGTGCAATCCATCCAGAACGCCCTCAAAGAGGCCGAGATGATGGCCGACTGCAAGATCACGCACGTCTACACCGGCATCACCGGCAGCCACATCCGGGGCCAGAACAGCACCGGCATGGTGATCGTGCGCGACAAGGAGGTCACCCCGGTGGACGTGGCCCGCGTGGTCGAGACCGCCAAGGCGATCAACATCCCCAACGACCAGCGCCTGCTGCTGGTGCAGGCCCAGGAATTCGTCATCGACGGGCACGAGGTCAAGGAGCCCATCGGCATGAGCGGCGGGCGGCTCGAGGTCAAGGTGCACATCGTCACCGGCGCGCAGAGCGCGGCCGAGAACATCG
>CBINPE010000064.1:0-25780 GCA_966252435.1 uncultured Burkholderiales bacterium
GCGGCCCCCTCCCCCGCTGGGGGAGGGCCGGGGTAGGGGCGCTCCCGGCGCCAACCCTTCGAATTTCCCTAGGCACTACCCAACGGCAGCGCCGTCTTGTACCGCACCTGCTTGAGCGTGAAGCTGGAGCGGATCTTCTCGACCTCCTTCATCGGCGAGAGCTGCTCCAGGATGAAGCGCTCCAGGGCCGCCATGTCGGGCACGGCCACGCGGATCAGGTAGTCGGCGTCGCCCGTCATGAGGTAGCACTCCATCACCTCCTCGCGGGCGCAGATCTTGGCCTCGAACGACTCCAGCGCCGAGCGGCTCTGCTGCCGCAGGCTGATGGAGATGAACACGTTCAGGTGCAGGCCCAGCGCCTTGGCGTCGAGCAGCGCCACATACTGGCGGATCACGCCGCGCGCCACCAGGGCCTTGACCCGCGCCAGGCAGGGCGAGGGTGACAGGTGCACCCGCTTGGCCAGGGCCACGTTGGACAGGCTGGCATCCGCCTGGAGCTCGCGCAGAATCCTCAAATCCACAGCGTCCAAGTTATTTCTGCCTTCATCGATTTGAAGCGCAGCATTTTATGCCGGAGGATGCCTAACAGTGACGCCATTTCGATCAAGCCTGCCGCCCTGCGGGCCCTACAGTGGAGGCTCTCCCCGCGCAGAAAGCACTTCCCATGACCGACCTGTCCAGCCACCCTCACCTGGGCCTGCCGCCCGACCTGGATGCCGACCCCCTCGAGTCCGCCGAATGGCGCGACGCCCTGGCTTCCGTGCTGGCTGCCTCGGGGCCGCAACGCGTGCGCGAGATCATGGACATGCTCAGCGCGCGCGCAGCCGCTGCCGACGTGGGCTGGCAGCCGGCGCGCCACACGCCCTACCTGAACAGCATCGGCGTCGCCGAGCAGCCCCCCTTCCCTGGCGACTTGGCCGTGGAGGAGCGGCTGGCGTCCATCATGCGCTGGAACGCGCTGGCGATGGTGGTGCGTGCCAATCAGGCGCATGGAGAGCTCGGCGGCCACATTGCCAGCTACGCCAGCGCGGCAGACCTGTTCGAAGTCGGCTTCAACCACTTCTTCCGCGGCAGCGGTGATGGCGGCGGCCGCCCTAGCGACCTGGTCTTCTACCAGCCCCACTCGGCCCCCGGCATCTACGCCCGGGCCTTCCTGGAGGGGCGCTTGAGCGAGCAGGATCTGGCGCACTACCGGCAGGAGATCCTGGCCGCCCAGGTGGGTGCGCAGGGCTTGAGCAGCTACCCCCATCCCTGGCTGATGCCCGACTTCTGGCAGTTCCCCACCGGCTCCATGGGGCTGGGGCCCATCAGCGCCATCTACCAGGCCCGCTTCATGCGCTACCTTTCGCACCGCGGCCTGCTCGACACCCGGGGGCGCAAGGTCTGGGGCGTCTTCGGCGACGGCGAAATGGACGAGCCCGAGAGCATGAGCGCCCTGACCCTGGCCGCGCGCGAGCGCCTGGACAACCTGATCTGGGTCATCAACTGCAACCTGCAGCGCCTGGACGGCCCGGTGCGCGGCAACGGCCGCATCATCGACGAGCTCGAGTCGCTGTTCGCCGGCGCGGGTTGGCGCGTCATCAAGCTGGTGTGGGGCTCCGACTGGGACGCCCTGCTGGCGCGCGACGTCCACGGCGCCCTGGCCCGCGCCTTCAGCCACACCGTGGACGGCCAGTTCCAGACCTTCGCCGCCAAGGATGGCCGCTACAACCGCGAGCACTTCTTCGGCCGCGACCCGCAGCTGCAGGCGCTGGCCGAAACCCTGAGCGACGAGCAGATCGACCGCCTCAAGCGCGGCGGGCACGACCTGCGCAAGATCCACGCGGCCTACCACAGCGCCCTGCGCACCGTGGGCCAGCCCACGGTGATCCTGGCGCAGACCAAGAAGGGCTACGGCATGGGCGAGGCCGGCCAGGGCCGCATGACCACGCACCAGCAGAAGAAGCTGGAGGCGGCCGACCTGCTGGCCTTCCGCGACCGCTTCCAACTGCCGCTGAGCGACGAGCAGGCCACCTCGCTGGCCTTCTTCAAGCCCGCCGACGACAGTGTCGAGATGCGCTACTTGCGCGCGCGCCGCGAAGCCCTCGGCGGCCCCGTGCCCAGACGCTGCAGCCGGGCTCCCGTGGTGAACGTGCCGGCCCTGGCGCGCTACGGCGAGTTCGCACTGCAGGCCGGCGGCAAGGAGATGAGCACCACCATGGCCTTCGTGCGCATGCTCACCCAGCTGCTCAAGGACGGCGAGCTGGGGCCGCGCATCGTGCCCATCGTGGCCGACGAGGCGCGCACCTTCGGCATGGCCAACCTGTTCAAGCAGGTGGGCATCTATGCCTGCGCCGGCCAGCGCTACGAGCCCGAGGACATCGGCTCGGTGCTGAGCTACCGCGAGGCCACCGACGGCCAGATCCTTGAGGAGGGCATCAGCGAGGCTGGTGCGATCAGCAGCTGGACGGCCGCCGCCACCAGCTACTCGGTGCATGGCCAGCCCATGCTGCCCTTCTACATCTACTACGCGATGTTCGGCTTCCAGCGCATCGGCGACCTCATCTGGGCCGCGGCCGACCAGCGCTCGCGCGGCTTCCTGCTGGGCGCCACCGCGGGCCGCACCACGCTGGGCGGCGAAGGCCTGCAGCACCAGGACGGCAGCAGCCTGGTGCAGGCCGCGACCGTGCCCAACTGCCGCGCCTACGACCCCTGCTTCGCGGCCGAATTCGCGGTCATCCTCGACCACGGCATGCGCGCCATGCTCGAACGCCAGGAGGATGTCTTCTACTACGTCACCCTGATGAACGAGAACTACGCGCAGCCCGACCTGTCCGAAGGCGTGGCCGAGGACATCATCCGCGGCCTGTACCTTCACAGCGCGCAGACCCCCGCCCCGCAGGCCGCACGAGGGCGGGTACGCCTGGTGGGCTCGGGCGCGATCCTGCGCGAGGCGATCCACGCGGCCGAACTGCTGGCCCGGGACTGGCAGGTGGAGGCCGAAGTCTGGAGCGCCACCAGCTTCAGCGAACTGGCGCGCGAGGCCCGCGAGGCCGAACGCTGGAACCGCCTGCACCCCACCCAGCCTGCACGCATCAGCCACGTCGCGCGCTGCCTCGGCGGCCCCCTCCCAGTCATCGCCGCCTCCGACTACGTGCGGGCCTGGCCCGAGCTGATCGCCGCGCACGCGCGGGCCCCCTTCACCGCCCTGGGCACCGACGGCTTCGGCCGCAGCGACACCCGCAGCGCCCTGCGCCGCTTCTTCGAGGTCGACCGCCACCAGATCGTGCTGGCCGCGCTGCAGTCCCTGCGCGAGGGCGGCCAGGTCGACGCCACCCTGCAGGCCCAGGCCCTGACGCGCTACGGCCTGGCGAGCGACACGCCCGCACCCTGGGAGGTCTGATAAGCCGGCAGTTGTCGCCGAAAGTGCGGGCGTTCGTCCATCACCTGGGGACGTGGCGGACGGCGTAAGGCCCGGGTGGAAAGCCCATGCCGATCGGCCGTGGGTTTCCTCCCTCCACATTTCCCCAATCTTGCAAATGAGAATTGTTCTCAATAAAGTCGAGGCTCATTCATCACTCTCACCGAGCCCCGATGTGCTTCGACAACGCTGCAGCCGCCCTCTCCCTTGAAGCCCTGGTCCGCGGGACCATCGCGCCGTCGGCGGCCCCAGCGGGATGCGGCGCGGTGGTCGCCGCCCGGGCGCAAGGTTCACGACGGCGCCGGCTCTGGGAACTCGACGCCCATGCACACTGCCCGATCGTGGGCGTGTGCCTGCCCCTGGAGACTTTGCGCCGCCTGGCCAGCCGCGTGCTGGGCGGCGAGCCGATGGCCGACGACTACGAATTGCACTGCGGCGTGGTGACAGACTGCAGGCTGCGCACGACGATGGCGCAGGCCGTGCAGCGCGAGTTGGACCGGCGCTATGCCCTGGCTCTGCGCCAAGCCGCCCAGGCCAAGAACACCCCTGCGCTGGTGGCCTGGTGGGAGGAAGCCCTGCACCGGCAGGACGTTGCCGGTGCCCTGTGGGCCACCCTCACCCATCCGCGCTGCACCCCCGCCCTGGAACACCGCGCGCTGGGCCAAGTGCACATGCTGCAGCACCAGGCCGGCATGGCGAGGCGCGCCGACCTCGACCGCCTCGCCGCGCTGTCTCATGAGAACGCGGTGCTGAGCCGTGCGCTGGCCGCAGCCCAGCAGCGCAGCACCCAGCTCACCGACCAGCATGCCCGGCAGATGGAAGCACAGCAGCGACAGCTCATGCAGTTGCGCGCCGAACTCATCGCCAGCCACACCGTCATCGCCCAGCTGCGCCACGGGCTGCGCGCGCTGGAAGAAGCCGTGCCCGCGCTGAAGGAGCGCCAGGCCCTGACCCAGGAGAACGAGCGCCTCACCCGGCGCTTGGCGCAGATGGCGGTGGCCCTGCAGCAGCATGCCGGCAAACGGGGGCAGGCTGAACGCCGCACGCAGCCACAGCACGATGACGGCGAGGACAACCACCTCGCCGGCCCCGACGATGACACCCTTTGCCTGCAGGCCCGCCTCGACAACCACACGGTCCTGTGCGTGGGAGGCCGGCCCGCGGCGGTGCCGCTGTACCGCCACATCGTGGAGGGCACGGGTGGCCGCTTTCTGCACCACGATGGCGGCGGTTCGGACAGCAGTGCCCGGCTGGACGCCACCTTGTCCGCCGCCGACCTGGTCATCTGTCAGACCGGGTGCATCAGCCACAACGCCTACTGGCGAGTGAAGGACCATTGCAAGCGCACCGGCAAGCGCTGCGTGTTCGTCGAAGGACCGAGCACCGCCCGGCTCAAGCGGGCCCTCGCGATGCTGACGCCGGCCCCTGGACCCGCCGCGCTTCAAGTCCCCGGCGAGCCGGCGTCGCGCCAGGGCGCCGAGGCAAGTCCGTGACCCACCCGTACACAAGCTCCCTCTGCGGGTCCTGCGCCTGCCGCGGGGCTTTCCTGCGCGCGTAAACTCCCTGCGCTCAACCCGAGACTGGAGCGCACGCCGTGACCAGCAGCACCTCCCTCTTGCTCGTCGACCAGCCGGCTACGGCGGCTCACCAGCACGTGATCGGGGCTTGCTGTGCCGCGCTCACGCTCGTGGCCCTGTGGGTGTTGCCGATGGCCTCGCAGCCTCTGGACAGGCTGCCACAGGTGGTTGGCATGTGCGGCACCCTGCTTGGCATCACTGACCTGATGACGTTCCTGCTGCTGGCCACGCGCGTGGGCAACGAGGCCTCGCCATCCATCCGCACCATCGCCTGCGCCTACCTGTTCAGCGGCCTCATGGCCCTGCTGCACCTGGCCACCTTTCCCGGCGCAGTGCGGCAGGACGCGCCCCTGATCGGCAACCCGGGCATGGTGGGATGGCTGTTCATCCTGTGGCGCGTCGGCTTCTCCCTGATGCTGCTCGTCGGCGTGTCGCGCGCCCACGCGCAGGGCACCCACTTTGCGGCCCGGCCGGCAAGCGTGGCCCTGTGGCGTGCGATCCTGCTGACGGTGGCGGCGAGCGCGGCCTCGCTGGGCCTGGCGCTGTGGCTCTCCAAACTGCCGCTGTCCCTCATCACGGCTGACACCTTCGGCCAGGTCTCGCTGGCCGCCACCTGGCTGGCGGCGGTGCTGTGCGTGGTCGCACTGGTGGTGGTCTGGTACACCCGGCGGCTGCGGCGCGTGCTGTACCTGTGGCTGGGTTTCGTGCTGCTGGCCAATGCGCTGGGCATGGCCATGAGCGAGACCGGCGGCATCCGCTACACCCTGGGCTGGTATGCGGCCCGCGGCTATGCGGTGCTGGCCTCCGTGACGATGCTGGCCCTGCTGCTGGCGGAGGTGCTGAAGCTCCAGCGCTCCCTGAGCTGGACGGTGACGCAGCTGGGCGAGCACGCCGAGTCGCTGCAGACCGAGATCCACCGCCGCGAGGCCGCGGAGCGGCGCTTGGCGCGGGCCCAGCAGCTGGAGGTCATGGGCCAGCTGGCCGGTGGCCTGGCGCATGACTTCAACAACCACCTGCACGTCATCGGGACCCGGCTCGAGCTGCTGCGGCGCCGTGCGGGCAATGTCCCTGGCGTGGGCGACGACCTGCGCGTGCTCAACCGCACCCTGCGCCGCTCGGAAGGGCTGACGCGCCAGCTGCTGAGCGTGTCGGGCCGGCGGGCGCTGCAGCCCTGCCTGTTGAACCTGAACGAGTGGTTGCCGCCCTGCCTGGACCTGCTGCGCTCCTTGCTGCGCGGCGGCATGACCTTGGTGCTGGTGCCCTCACCGGTGCGCTGCGAGGTCGAGGTCGATCCGGGAGAGCTGGAGTCCGCGCTGGCCAACCTGGTGACCAATGCCCGGGACGCCATGGACGGCAAGGCGGGCCCCATCACCGTCACCCTGCGCACGCTCGACGAAGAGGTCGAGATCGCCGTGGCCGACGCCGGCCACGGCATGCCCGAGAGCGTGATGCAGCGCGTGTTCGAGCCCTTCTTCTCCACCAAGGGCAGCGGCAAGGGCTACGGGCTGGGCATGAGCCAGATCCAGTCCTTCGCGGGCCGCAGCCTGGGCAACGTGTCCATCGACAGCCAACCCGGGAAAGGCACCACGGTGACGCTGCGCCTGCCCCGGGCCAGCGACACTGCTGCCCGACCGACCGCCGACGCCCCCACCGAGCCGTCTGCCCCGTCGCCCAGCGCCCAGAGCCGGTGCATCGGCGCAGGCACCCCGGTCCTGGTGGTGGACGACAACGAAGACCTCGCCGCCTCCATCAGCACCTTGCTGGAGCAACTCGGGTTCGTCGTGCGCCATGTCTCCGACGCGCAGCAGGCGCTCGAGCTGCTGCGCAACGCAGCCTTCGGGCCGCGCATCGTCATCTCGGACATCGTCATGCCGGGCGCGCTGAGCGGCCTGGAGCTGGCGCACCGGGTGCGCCGGGAGTTCCCCGACGTGGCGGTGATCCTCAGCACGGCCTACAGCCAGTCGGCCAACGCGGCCCTGGCAGAGGGCTTTCCCCTGCTGATGAAGCCCTACCAGCCACAGGAGCTGGAGCGACGCATGCTGGCGGCGCTGCATTGCACGGTCGAATGAGCCTGGATCCTGGGATCTGGGAGGTGGGCAGGGACGCCTCCTTTGCCGCGCACCGTGGCTTCCTTCTTTATGCCTTCCTGATGCGGGCCCTGCTGCAATGCCTTCCATCGTGATCACTCGATGGAGTGCTTGTGAACCCGATCCGCATCCGCCGCCTGCAACGCAGCGACTCGCTCGACGATCTGACCGCCCTGCTGCACCGCGCATTCGCCCCGCTGGGGCGCCAGGGCCTGCATTGCACGGGGGTCGACCAGGGTGTCGACATTACCGCCAGCCGCATCCGTCGTGGCGAGTGCTTCGTGGCGGAGCGCAGGGAGCGCATCATCGGCACGCTGACCCTGGAGCATGCCGACCGAGGCAGCGAGTGCGCCTGGTATCGCCGGGCTGACGTGGCCAGCCTGCACCAGTTCGCGGTCGACCCCTGTGCCCAGGGCCGCGGCTGCGGACAGGCCCTGCTGGCCTGGGGCGAGCGCTGGGCCTGCGGATACGGCTACGCGGAACTGGCCCTGGAAACCCCCGCCGAGGCCACGCACCTGGTGGCGTTCTACGAGTCCCTGGCCTTCCGGGTCGTGGGCAGCCTGCGCAAGGCCGGCAAGGACTACCGCAGCGTCGTCCTGAGCAAGGCGCTGGCGGCACCCACCCACCCAAGCCTCTGGCTTGCACCCCGCCGGATGCCGGGAGCAGGTGAGTCCTTGACTGCTGCTTGACGCGCCAAACCCCCGTCTTCTTGACGTACGCCAACCTGGCGAGTCCACCGTGCCGGGAACACAGTGGCGGATTTCGCTTGCATCACCCGAATATTTCGAATATTCTAGAAACATGGAAGAGAAAAACGTCATCAACGCATTGGCCGCGCTGGCCCACGGTGTCAGGCTGCGGGTGTTTCGGGCGCTCGTCGTCGCGGGTCCCGGGGGGATGACCCCAGGGGTCATGCAGGAGGGGCTGGGCATACCGCCCGCCACCTTGTCGTTCCACCTCAAGGAGCTGGCGAACGCCGGCCTCGTGAGCCAGGAGCGCGAGGGCCGCCACCTGATCTACCGGGCGGCCTATGCCCAGATGAACGCGCTGATCGACTTCCTGACCCAGAACTGCTGCGAGGGTTCGGCCTGCTTGCCGGCCAAGTCGAACGCCTCCTGCAAGTGCTGACCCATTTCCCCAACCCGCCCAGGAGACCCTGATGAAGCGATTCCATGTCCATGCCCACGTCGACGATCTGCAAGCCAGCGTCGCCTTCTACTCCAAGCTCTTCGGGGCCGAGCCAACCCGCCTCGAGAGCGACTACGCCAAGTGGATGCTCGACGACCCGCGCATCAATTTCGCCGTCTCCGCGCGCGGCGGCAAGCCGGGTGTCGATCACCTGGGCATCCAGACCGACACCGACGAGGAACTGGCCGAGCTGCAAGCTCGCGTCCAGGCGGCCAACCTGGTCGCCCTCGACGCCGGTGAGACCACCTGCTGCTATGCACGCAGCGAGAAGCACTGGGTGGTTGACCCACAGGGCATCGCCTGGGAGCACTTCCGCACGCTGGGCGACATTCCGGTGTTCAGCCAGCCCGTCCAGAACCCCACCCCGCGGGCCTCGGGCTGCTGCGCCGCTGCACCGACGGGCAAGTCGTCCTGCTGCTGAAGCGGCCTTCCCACGACCGACACGCCAGGAACCCACATGCCCGCCAACATGCGCAAGCTTTTCGCCGAGATGCTCGGCACCGCGCTGCTGCTCGCCGTCGTGATCGGCTCGGGCGTCATGGCCGAGCGCCTGTCCGGCGGCAACGTCGCCGTGGCACTCCTGGCCAACACCCTGGCCACGGTCGGCGGGCTGTATGTGCTGATCGAGGTCTTCGGCCCGGCCAGCGGGGCGCATTTCAATCCCGCGGTTTCCCTGGCGATGGGGGCCCGCGGCGCCCTGCCGCGCGGCCTGGTGGCGCCTTACGTCGTGGCCCAGTTGCTGGGTGCGGTGGCGGGTGCCTGCCTGGCCCACGCGATGTTCGACATGAGCCTCGTGCAGCTCTCGACCAAGCCAAGGACCGGCACGGGGCAATGGATCTCGGAAGGCGTGGCCACCTTCGGGTTGCTGCTGGTGATCCTGCGGGCGCCCGCCAGCCGGGTGGCGCCGATGGTGGCCGCCTACGTCGGGGCCGCCTACTGGTTCACGGCCTCCACCTCCTTCGCCAACCCCGCGGCGGTGTTCGGCCGCATGTTCAGTGACAGCTTCGCGGGGATTGCGCCCGCCAGCGTGCCCGGCTTCGTGATCGCCCAGTTGCTGGGCGTCCTGGCTGCCCTGGCCACCGACCAGGCCCTCGGACGGGAGCCGGACGCTGGCGCAGCGGGGAAGCGCCCTGCCGCGTCACGCGCCATCGCGCCGCGAGGGGCAGGAGGCTGATGCCTGCAGGGCCCTCCTCAAGCGCTCAACGGACCAGGAAATTTCCGCTTCTGAAGCCTGCCAGCGCATCGATGGCTGCCTGCCCTGTTGGGGAGGCGATCCGGGCCAGCACGCTCAGGTCGGCAGCGGGATCGTTCAGGTTGCTGGAGAACACCAGCCGGTTCACGTTCAAGCTGCTGTTGTGATAGATGAAGAAGCCCGGGCCATCGGTGGCGACCCTGCTGGCGATCAAGGTCGCGGCGTTGCCTGCGCCGAAGGGCGTGGCCGGGTTGTTGTCGTCATCGGTCTCCCGCAGCACGATCACGTTCGCGCCACCGGCGGGAATTCCTGCGGACGTCGCATTCACGACACTGAGGTACCTCGGTAGGCCGAAGGCCGCCGCATCGAACGCAAAGCTGTCCGTCCCGGCGTCGAAGCTCGGAAGCGTTTTTTCCAGGCCCGAGAAGACCTGCCGGCCGGGTGTCGTCAAGGCGGTGCTGTTGGTGAAGGGGGGCGTGTCGAAGACCGTCGTCGTGCCGTGGTCGCTGTCGTCCCCACCGCCGCAGGCTGCCAGCGCCAGGGCGAGCAAGGCGGGGGCAAACAAAGCCAGCGACGAAGGGCGGGAAGAGATTGCGTGGGTCGTGTTCATCAAGTTCCTCCGGATTCGGAAAGTGGTTGGTGAACAGACTTACGGGACGACGCGCCAAACGGATCTCGGTTGACCGAAAAAAATTTCGCTTGGCCCCTGCCGGGCGCACGTCACCGCGGCGGCGTGCGCCGCGCTCTCGCTCTGCATGCAACGGCCCAATGCCTGGGAGACAACAGGCCTTGTTCGGCCAGCCACGCCAGCATGGCGTAGGAGGCCCCCCTGTGCGCATCGACCTCGACAGCAGGACGGCGCATCAGGCGCATCAAAGCGTCTCGCGCTCGTCGCTTTCCATCCGTAGCGCGCCGTCCGCCTGGAACTGCCAGTGCCTGAGCGGCTCGCCGGCGGCGCCCAGCACGAGGCGGTGCGCCATGCTCGCCGGAGTCACGTGGAGCTCGGCGAAATGCCTCTTCGGCTCATCGGAGGTCCAGGTCATCACGAGGCTGTCTTCGCTGTCTCCGTCGCGCCATGCAAAACGCCCCTGGAAGGATGGATGGGTATTGCGCAGCTGGATCAACGCCAGCAGTGAGCGCACCACGGGGTTGCGCAAGTCGGACCGTATTTCGTCCGGGCTGTAGTGGTGCCTGTTGATGTCGCGGCCCACGCCTGTCTTGCGGAGCAGGGCCATGTCATTGGTCCCGGCCAGCAGGCCCACGTAGTACACCTGGGGAATGCCGGGCATGAAGAACTGGATCGCCCGGGCCAGCAGGTAGGCCACCGGGTCTCGTCCCATCGCATCGAAGAAGGTGCAGTTCACCTGGTAGAGGTCCACGTTGGAGGCAGCCGCGCCCGTGGCCTGCTGGCTCTGCCCGGCGGTGCGGCGGTGGATGATCTCCACCAGCTCGTCCAGCTCGTCGTCCGGGACCAGCCCGGGCCGCTCGGCACGCCGCGGCCCGTCGCCGCTGATGTCGATGATGCCGATGCCGTCGTGCGTGTCCAGCACCGTCACCGCATTGGCGGGCCGTACGCGCAGCCATTGCTTCAAGGCCTGGGTGGTGCCGAAGGCGAAGGCATGCAGCAACAAGGGTGGCAAGGCGAAGTCGTAGACCCAGTCCACCCGGGCGGCGATCTCCACCTGCGTGCGGTAGTGCGCATGCACCTCCACCAGCACCTCCATGCCCAGCGCACGCGCCTGGGCCGAGAAGCGATCGATGAATTCGAACGTCTCCGGCATCATGAAGCACGAGCGACCACCCCGCTTGATGGCGTAGCCGACCGCATCCAGGCGCACCTGGCGGATGCCGTTGGCGGCCAGTGTCTCCAGGATGCCCAGCAGATAGGCCTGGCCCTGGGGGTGCTCGACATCGATGTCCACCTGCTTGGCGGTGAACGTGGTCCACAGAATCTTCGGTCCCGTGCCCTTCAGGTTCACGCAGGTGAACGGCAGCCCCGGCCGAGGCCGGTAGAGCGCCAGCAGGTCGCTGGCACGCGCACCGTTGGGAAATACGCGGTCGAAGTCCAGGAACAAGCCTGCATGGTCGGAGCCCGCGCCCTTTTCAGCGTAGTCCAGGAACTGGGGGGAATCCGAGGAGATGTGGTTGACGATCACATCGGCCATCACCTCGACATCCTGGGTCAGGGCTGCGAGGTCGGACCAGTCCCCCAGGCGCGGGTCGACACGGGTGTGGTCCACCGGATCAAAACCCGCATCCGCTCCATCGATGGGATCGAAGAACGGCAGGATGTGGACAGTCCCGAAGACACCGGCCAGCGGACCTCGCAGCAGCGCATGGAGATCCGACAGTCGTCCGCCTCCGAGGCGATCGGCATAAGTGATGAGTTGGACTTGATTTTTCATGTGCAAAGAAAATGAGGACAACAGCCCGCCGCGCGAGCAACGAATCGCTCGCGGTGCCCTGCCTGGAAACTGGTTTTGCTAGATCAGCCCGATCTGCACGCCGCTGGCATCGAAAGCCAGCACACTGCCCACACGCGGGCGCACCCTGACGCGCTGGCCAAGCGTCCAGTGGTGGTGGCGATCGGCTTCCGCGGTCAGCTTGACGGCGAGGGGATCCACGGCCCCAGCCACGCTGCCATACAGGAGGGTGGCCTCTCCCAGGCGCTCGATCAGCGCGATGTCGATTTCCCACCCCTGCGCAACGCCCACCTCCAGCGACTCCGGGCGCACACCCACCTGTGTCACCCGGCCGGGATTGAAAGTCCACTGCGACACCGGCAGTCGCATCTCACCGAGCCCCTGGACGTTCACCACAGCGGTGCCATCGGGCTCGGCCCGCATGGCGGCCTGCAACACGTTCATCTTTGGCGAGCCCAGGAACTGCGCCACGAAGACATTGGCCGGCCGTTGATAAAGCGACAGGGGCGCCCCCACCTGCTGGACGATGCCCTTGTTGAAGACCGCGATGCGGTCTCCCATGGTCATGGCCTCGGTCTGGTCATGGGTGACGTAGATCATGGTCGCTCCCAGTTCCTGGTGCAGCCGCGTGAGCTCAAGCCGCATCTGCACGCGCAGGCCCGCGTCCAGGTTGGACAGCGGCTCGTCGAACAGAAAAACCTTGGGCTTGCGCACGATGGCGCGCCCGATCGCCACACGCTGCCGCTCGCCGCCCGACAGCGCCTTGGGCCGGCGGTCGAGCAGGTGGCTGATGCGCAGGCTCTGCGCCGCCCGCCCCACAGCCTCGCGCACCTCGGCGGCGCGGCGGCCCGAGATCTTCAGGCCGAACCCCATGTTCTCGGCCACGGTCATGTGCGGGTACAGCGCATAGCTCTGGAACACCATGGCCACGTCGCGCTGCACGGGCGGCAGGTCGTTGGCGACCCGGTTGCCGATGCGCAGCTCGCCCTCGCTGATGTCTTCCAGGCCGGCGATCATGCGCATCATGGTGCTCTTGCCGCATCCCGACTGGCCGACGAACACCATGAACTCACCGGAGGCAATCTCCAGGTCCACGCCCTTGATGACGGGCGTGCTCCCGTCGTAGTACTTGCGGACTCCCCGCAGAGAAACAGATGTCATGTCTCAACCTTTGATGGCACTCGAAATCACACTCCTGACAAACCAGCGCTGGAACACCAGGAACACCAGCATGGTGGGCAGCGTCGCCATGGTGGCGAACGCCATCACCGCGCCCCACTGCCGGGGGAACTGGCCGAAGAACGTCTGCATCGCCAGCGGCAGCGTGGCGAAGGTGTCACCCCGCACCGCCATGACAGGCCACAACAGGTCGCCCCAGCGGGCCAGGAACTGCAACACGGTCACAGTGGCGATCGCTGGCTTGGACAGCGGCATCACGATGCTCCAGTAGATCCGCCAGCGCGAGGCCCCATCCATGAGGGCCGCTTCCTCCAGATCCTTGGGCAGGGCAACGAATGACTGGTAGAAGAGGTAGACCGAGAACGCGTTGGCAATGAAGGGGATGACTTGAACGTGGTACGAGTCAAGCCATCCCTGGGCACCATCGAACCACGGCAGCTGGTTGACCAGCAGCAGCAGGGGCACGGCAATCGCCTCGAACGGGACGATGATCAAAGCGATGACCACCGCGAGCAGCAGTTCACGGCCGCGAAAGCGCAGGCGCGCCAGGGCGTAGGCGAGCATGCTGTTGACCAGGATGCCGCCACCGACCGTCAGCCCGACCACGAGCAGCGAGTTCATGAACGCCTGCAGGAAAGGCGTGTCCCGGATCACGGCCCTGAAGTTGTCGAGGCCCAGCGGCCCGCTCGGCAAGAAGGCCGCCAGGCTGCTCATGTCGCGCAGCAACTGGGCCTCATCGGTCTTGAACGCGGAGACCGCCATGAAGACCAACGGCATCAGGAAGAACCCCGCCAACAGGGCGTGCACCCCGTACGTGGCGATGCGGCCGCGCCGTTCGGCCTGGCGTTGAGAAGCCCTGCTGCTCATGTGATGACCCTTTCTTCTTTCAGCAACCGGCGCTGAAGCAGCGAGATCGCCAGAACCAGTAGGAAAAACACGACCGACAGTGCGCAGGCCTGGCCGATGCGACCATTGCCGAAGCCCTCGTGGACCATCAGCATCACGACCGTGCGGAACGAATCGATGGGTGCCGCGGTGCCGCTGCTGGCGATGATCTGGACCTGCGTGTAGAGCTGGAAGGCGTAGATCGTGGTCGTGATCAGCACAAAGATGGTCGTGTTGCGCAGCATGGGCACGGTGATGTAGCGGAACTGCTGCCAGGGTGATGCCCCATCCAGCCGAGCGGCTTCGTACAGGTCGACCGGGATGGCCTGCAGTCCAGCCAGGAACACCAGCATCTGGAAGCCCACCCCCTGCCAGATCGACAGCACCATCACCGCGTATAGCACGAGGCTGGGGTCGCGCAACCAGTCCTGGGGCCCGATCAGTCCAGCGCTCAGGAAGCCAATGATCTGGTTCGCGACCCCGCCATCCGGCGCATACATCAGGGACCAGATCACGGCCACCACGGCCATGGTGGTGGCCACCGGCATGAAATAGATGGTCCGGAACAGCCGGCTGCCCGCCAGCGGCTTGTTGACCAGCACCGCCAGCAGCAAGGCCATGGCTGACTGCAGCGGCGTGACCACGGCGACGAACAGGAAGTTGTTTCCCAGTGCCGACCAGAAAGCGCTGTCGTTCAGCAGGCGGATGTAATTTCGCCAACCGACGAAATCCGGCGCCACGCCGCTGACCAGACGCTGGTTGGTGAAGGACAGCACCACCGCCATGGCGAAGGGAAGGACCAGGAAAGTCACCAGCAACAGTGTCGCGGGCGCGGCGAAAAGCCACGCCACCCGCGCGTCGTCCCTGCGACGCGCCGGCTTGCTTGCCTGTGCGGGCAAGGCAGAAGGAAGAGACATGGAGGATGAAGTCATTGAGTTGGCGCAGAGCTATTTAAAACGGCCTCTGTCTGTACGGCAGCCCGGTCAAGTTCGGTCTTGACACCGGCACCGGCAGCGATGGCCCTCAAGGCGTTGGCGAAAGAGCGCGTGAGCGACCGGGACCGGTGCGCAGCCACAGGGCCATCCGCACCGGCTTGGCAGCGGCTGGCGCCCAGATCCCATGGCACAGCAGGCTGCGCATGACGTCAGGGCGCCGGGTAGCCCTTGTTGTCGGCGATGTCCTGATCGATCTTGCGCACGGCCTTGTCCAACTCGGCGCGCACATCGGCCCCGCCCACGATGTTGTTGACCGCCTCGGCGAAGGCCGCCGTGATGGTCGGGTACGCCGGGGTCTCGGGGCGCACACGCGCAATCCCCTTCGCGGATTGCTCGACATAGAGCCGCAGGGGACCGCCCGGCGCATAGTTCGGACTCTCGGCCTGCGCCGCGCGGGTCCCCGGCAGGGCACCGTTGGCCTGGGTCACTCGCAGGATCTCCTCCTTCGACATCAGGTGCTCAAGGACTTTGCTTGCGGCCCCCACGGCCTCGCAGCTGCTGGAGACGCCGAAGTTCCAGGATCCCGCCCCCGTCACCGCCTGCGCGCCCAGCTTCGGCATGGGAATCAGCACCAAGTCGTCACCCAGCGCCTTCTTGTAGTCGTTGTAGACCCAGTGCCCCACCCACGACAGGGCCGACTTGCCTTGCACGAAATCGCCGTCATTCTTGGTGGACGGGTTCACAAAGCCCTGCCGGACCCAGCTTTGCAGGGTGCTCAAGGCCCGCACCGAAGCCGGCCCATTGAGCACCTTGTCGGCGGTCTTGTAGCCCTTGCGGTCGATGAGGTCACCGCCGAAGCTCTGCACCAGCGGCGAGAAGCCATAGGTCACCCATTCACCGATGCCGTAGTTGAATTTCATGTCCAGCGGGAAAGGCACCCCCGCTGCCTTGAGCTTCTTCAGAGCCTCCTCGAACTCGCTCAGCGTCCAGGCATCATCCACCCCTGTCGGGATGCGCACGCCAGCCGCCACCAAGGTCTTGCGATGGCCCCAGATGGCCAGGCCCGAATCGAACTGACCCACGCTGTAGAGCTTGCCGTTGTAGGTACCCTGACGCACCAGGGTGGGCATCATCTCCGCCTTGGCAAGTGTCGCGATGGGCAGGTCGTCCAGCGGGCGCAGCTTCTTCGACCACGCGAAGTTGTAGACACTCGGACCATCGAAATCCAGGATGCAGGGCAGCTTGTTGGCCAGCGCCGCCGCGTTCACCTGGTCGTTGTAGCGGCCCTCGGGCAAGGTCAGCAACTTGATCTTGATGTCTTTGCTGCTTTCGTTGAATGCCTTCACGGAAGCGATGTAGACATCCCGCTCGGGCCCCGGCCCTGCATGCACCCACATGCTGACCTGCGTCTGCGCCTTCACCCCTGGTGCAGCCAATGCCATCGCCAGGACCAGGCCCTGCAGCATCGGCTGACCGCGCCACGGCCCCGCAAACTTGTCGTTGTTCATGGTGATCATCCTCTGTATCGTTGTGAAGCCGCACGTCAGAACCAGGTCTCGACTTGCACGCCATAGCCGGTGCCGCTGCGCTTGTCGCTGTAGGCGTTGACCGCCGTGTTGCAGTCGCGGCCCGTGCACACCACCGAGCCCGCTGCGGCTGCAGCGTCATTCCACTTGGCATGCGTGGCGTAGAAGCGGATCGACGGCCGGGACCAGACGCTGCCGCCCATGGCATATTGCGTCCCCACCGTCAGTTTGGTCAGCTTGCGTGTGTCCCCGCCTTCAGGCTTGAGTTGCTGATAGCCGACCTCCGACATCAGGCTCCAGACCCGGTTGAACTGGTACTGCGGACGAGCGCCAATCCACACGTCCTTGAGGCCCTTGTCATTGATGGTCGAGTCCCGCAGGCCCGCCGTGGCGGTCATTGAGAAAGGCGATCCCTTGGGCTCCAGCGACCAGTGGTCGAACACCAGCCATTCGCGACGCTTGTCGGCGCTGCCTGCAAAGCCGAAGCCCTTGAGCGCCGCGGCATCGTGGGCATACTGGAACCCGACCTCGTTGAACCCGTCCAGGCCGACAGGTGACTTCTGCTGGTGGGTCAGTGTGAACCCGAAACCATTCTTGGCATTGCCGTTGTCGACGGTCTTGGTTTCACGCACGATCAGGTTGTAGGTCGTGCCGTTGACGATGACAGGCTGCACAGTGTCCGTGGTGTAAGTGCTGGTGCCATCCCGGTTGTTGCGGCTGACGAGATCCACGCCCATGGTCAGCTTGCCACCTGGATTCACGGGGATCTCCTGGAGCCGCAGATCGTGCACCGTGGCCGTGCGGGAGCCACCGTCGATGATCTCGGGGTTGTAGCCGCCCACCGACAGCGAATTGCTCGCCCCATAGCCTGTGAAGTCTCCGATGCGGAACAGCGCGTAGGAAAACTTGCCCAGCTGGCCGAGATCGACGCCATCCACCCCAAAGCCCGGCCCCATGCCGGCTTCCCAGTAGGTGTAGTCCAGCATGTGGATGTCCGGGTTCTTGTAGAAGCGCTTGCCCGCCCACAGAGAGGCACCATTCAACACCGGCACGCCCAGGCTGGCGCCGATGTTGTCGGCCTGCACATAGGCCTCCCGCAGCGCTGGCGTCGTCTGCTCCCAGTTGGCCAGCTGCTGTGTCCCATAGGCCGTCGTGAACTTGACCTTGAAGGCGGTGCCGTCCACCTCACCCAGGTTGGCACCCAGACTCACAGCCGCATAGGTGTCGCATTCATTGCCGAGCCGGAACCAGACCACCGAGCCGGGCAGCCGGAAGCACACCTCCTTGCCTCCCTTGTCACTGCTGCCCGCTCCACTGCGGAAGTAGCCCGTCAATTCCGCTGGAGCGGCTGAGACGCCCTCCACCACCGCCAGCACAACGAGTGCCGCCCCAACTTTTTTCAGGATGCTCATCGATTCTCCCGGATCTCATGTCCAAAAAATGACGGTTCTCGCAGTGCCCAGACACACGACGGCGCTGCAAGGGCCGCCCTGCCGACCACCAGCAAGCGCCCTTTCCAAAGCGCTTTGGATATTATTTCCCAAAGCGCTTTGGAAAGGACATCCGGGTTTGCCCCTGCCTGCGCAACCGAAGGTGGGGGGCGGGATGCCGGCGGATGCGACACTTGGCGGCTCCGCCCGCAGGGCACATGTTTGTGAGCCATGAACCTGAAAGAGCTGTCGGCCCATCTGGGCTTGTCCCCCACCACCGTGAGCCGTGCCCTGAACGGCTATTCGGACGTGAGCGCATCCACCCGCCAGCGGGTCACTGAAGCGGCGCAGAAGTTGGGTTACCAGCCGGATGGCGCAGCCCGCCGCCTGGCGCGCGGAAAGGCTGATGCGGTCGGCATCGTCTTTCCAACCGGCTCGGGCGAACTCGGTGATCCACGCTTCCTGGAGGTGGTGGCGGGGCTCACGGAGCGATTCGAGACAGAGGGCATCGATTTGCTGATCACCTCAGCGGCCCCCTCTCGCGAGCACGAAACGTTCGAGCGGCTGCTGCGACTGCGCCGGGTGGACGGGTTCATCGTCCCCCACACGCGGGTTGACGATGCACGCATCAAATTCCTGTTGCAGGCCCAGGCCCCTTTCGTGGCCTATGGCCGCACGACGGGGTGCCAGAGTTATCCGTGGTTTGACTTCGACAATGAGGCCGGCACACGATTGGCTGTTCAGCGCCTGCTGTCCCGGGGGCACACGGACATTGCCTATGTGCATGCGCCCCAGGACCTGACGTTCTCCTCGCAGCGCCGGCAGGGCTTCCTTGACGCCATGGCACAAGCCAGCCTGCCCGTCGCACCGGACCGCTTGATCGAGACGCCGTTCAACCGCCGGGGCGGGTACCAGGCCATGCAGACCCTGCTACAGCAACAGCACCGGCCCACGGCCGTGATCGTCGACAACAACTTGTCTGGCGTTGGGGTGATCCGGTGTTTGCTGGATGCTGGCATGACGCCAGGTCGCGACATGGCCGTGATCCTTTATGACGGGGAACCTGCCGACGCCATGCTTGGCCCGCTCGACATCACCGCCATCGTCCAGCCCGAACCCCATGCGGCGGGCAGACGGATGGCCGAGCTGATGCTCGAGGCACTGGCCGGAAAGCCCTTCGACGAACTCCAGGTGTTGTGGCAACCCCGCTTGCAGCCCGGCGAATCCGACGGCCCCCCGCCCAGCGGCTTGGCTGCTCAGGCCAAACAGAATTGGGTGCCCCGGCAGGGATTGAAAGATGGCCGGAAAGCCTGATTCCCGTTGCCCCGCCACCCGCGCTGACGATTCGAAGTTCGTGTGGGTGGGCAGCGCAGAAATCCCACGGATCAGTGATCCCAGGTAGGCCAAGGCACCGAAGAACAGTGCACAAGCCTGGCGGCCGTTCCATGAGACAACATGAAACGCCGTGGAACCCAGCGAAACGAAATGGTGGTGCCCCCGACAGGGATCGAACCCGTGACCTTCGGTTTACAAAACCGCTGCTCTACCAGCTGAGCTACAAGGGCAAAAAAGAAAGAGGCCGTATTCTAGAACCGATCTGGTGCCGGCCTGCGCCGCTACTTGATCCGTTTCAAGGAAGGACGGTTGGGCGAAGGGCCATCCGGCGGCGGCTCGGGCGAAAGTTCCTCCGCCTCGCCGTCGTGGTGGCTGCCGGCGCCCTCCTCGGACGTGCTCGTCGTGGCCAGCCGCAAGCCCCGGTCGCCCGAGGCCTCGGCAGGCGCCACCGCTGGGGATGCCCCTGCAGCGGAAGCCGTCGAAGGCGTGGGAACGGGAAAGGCCATGCCCTGCCCGTTCTCGCGCGCATAGATGGCGATCACATGGTCGACCGGCACGCAGATTTCGCGCGCCACCCCACCGAAGCGGGCCTTGAACTCGACAAACTCATTGCCCAGCACCAGCCCCGTGGTGGCCTCGAAACCGATGTTGAGCACGATCTCGTTGTTCTTCACGTACTCCTCCGGCACCCGCACGCCGGGCCCCACGAACACCGCCACGTACGGCGTGAACCCGTTGTCGGTGCACCATTCGTGGAGGGCCCGGATCAGGTAGGGACGGGTGGAGGTGCCGTTGGGCGCGGGGGGAACGGATGGATTCATGGAGAGAAATGCCGTGCTTGCTGCTTACTTGCGCATGACCTTTTCGGACGGGGTCAGCGCCTCGATGTAGGCCGGGCGCGAGAAGATGCGCTCGGCGTACTTCAGCAGCGGCACGGCGTTCTTCGACATGTCGATACCGTAGTAGTCCAGGCGCCACAGCAGCGGCGCGATGGCCACGTCGAGCATGGAGAAGTCGTCGCCCAGCATGTACTTGTTCTTCAGGAAGATCGGGGCGAGTTGGGTCAGCCGGTCGCGGATCTGGGCGCGTGCGCGCTCCAATTGCTTCTCGGTGGCCTTCACGCCGCGCGACTCGAGCAGGTTCACGTGCGAGAACAGCTCCTTCTCGAAGTTCAGGAGGAACAGCCGCACACGAGCCCGGGCCACCGGGTCGCCAGGCATGAGCTGCGGGTGCGGGAAGCGCTCGTCGATGTACTCGTTGATGATGTGCGACTCGTACAGGATCAGGTCGCGCTCGACCAGGATCGGAACCTCGTTGTAGGGGTTCATCAAGACGATGTCCTCCGGCTTGGCGAACAGGTCGACGTCGCGGATTTCAAAGTCCATGCCCTTCTCGAACAGCACGAAGCGGCAGCGGTGCGAGTAAGGGCAGGTGGTTCCAGAATAAAGCACCATCATGGTGACAAGCTCCCAAAGCGGTCGGCAGGGACCGCAACAAACGGACAAACAAACTGAGCGCGGCAGCCCGTCCTCCAGCGGAGGCGCAGCCTGCAGCGCAAGAACCCGTGCGGGGCACGGGAGGCTTTCTCTAACTTCCTGTTACTTGATGTCTTTCCAGTAGGCGGCGTTCAGGCGCCACGCGATGATGGTGAAGATACCGAGGTACAGGAGCACCCACACGCCCACGCGGACGCGCTTGCCCTGGCCGGGCTCGCCCATCCACTTCAGGTAGGCGACCAGGTCGGCCACCATCTCGTCGTACTCGCGAGGCGACAGGGTGCCCGGGGTGAGCTGTTCATAGCCCACGAACTGGTGCACCACCTTGCTCTCGTCGTGCGGATCCTTCACCTCCACGAACTTGGCCGTGCGCTGGCCCTGCAGCTCCCACAGGGCGTGCGGCATGCCCACATTGGGGAAGGCCAGGTTGTTCCAGCCCGTGGGCCGGGTGTCGTCACGGTAGTACGTGCGCAGGTAGGTGTAGAGGTAGTCGGCCCCGGTGCCCTTGGTGGCGTCGGAGCGCGAGCGGGCCACCAGGGTGAGGTCGGGCGGGTTGGCGCCGAACCATTCCTTGGCCTGCTTCGGGTCTTGGGTGACCTTCATGGTCTCACCGACCTTGTCGGTGGTGAACATGAGGTTCTTCTTGATCTGCTCTTCCGTCAGCCCGATGTCGCGCAGCCGGTTGTAGCGCATGAAGCTGGCGCTGTGGCAGTTCAGGCAGTAGTTGATGAAGGTGCGCGCGCCGCTTTGCAGCGCGGTCATGTCGGTCATCTTGTCGGTGTTGAAGCGGTCCCACTCGACGCCTTCACTCGAGGCCAGCGCCGAGCCCGACAGGCCCAGGACCACGCACAGCGAAAGGATGTGTTTTTTCATGAATTTCATGCCGGTCTTCCTCAATGCGCTGCGAAAACCACACGGTCGGGAACGGGCTTGAACTCGCCCAGGCGGCTCCACCAGGGCATCAGCAGGAAAAAGCCGAAGTAGAACAGCGTGCCCACCTGGGAGATGCGCTCGAAGATCGGCGAAGGCGCCTGCGTGCCCAGGTAGCCCAGGACGAAGAAGTCGATCACGAAGATGCCATAGAGCACCGAGTGCCAGCCCGGCCGGTAGCGGATCGACTTGACCGGGCTGTGGTCCAGCCAGGGCAGGAAGAACAGGATGATGACCGCGCCGCCCATGACCACCACACCCCAGAACTTGGCGTCCAGGTTCAGCATGGCGGTGCCCACCGCCAGCGCGAAAGCCACCAGGACCAGCTTGAACATGGCCGGCACGCGCCCGTTGATCACGCCACCCAGCGTCCCCAGGCCCACGCAGGCGACCAGCACGTACATCATCTGGCTGGTGATGGCGCGCAGCATGGAGTAGAACGGCGTGAAGTACCAGACCGGCGCGATGTGCGGCGGGGTCTTGAGGGGGTCGGCCGGGATGAAGTTGTTGTACTCCAGGAAGTAGCCGCCGAACTCGGGCACGAAGAACACGATCGCGCTGAAGGCCATCAGGAACACGCTGACGCCGAGCAGGTCGTGCACGGTGTAGTACGGGTGGAAGGGGATGCCGTCCAGGGGGATGCCCTTGGCGTTCTTCTTCTCCTTAATCTCCACGCCGTCGGGGTTGTTGGAGCCCACCTCGTGCAGGGCGATGATGTGCGCCGCCACCAGGCCCAGCAGCACCAGCGGCACCGCGATCACGTGGAAGGAGAAGAAGCGGTTGAGCGTGGCGTCGCCCACCACGTAGTCGCCGCGGATCAGCAGGGCCAGGTCGGGGCCGATCAGGGGAATGGCGGAGAAGAGGTTGACGATCACCTGCGCCCCCCAGTAGCTCATCTGCCCCCAGGGCAGCAGGTAGCCCATGAAGGCCTCGGCCATCAGGCACAGGAAGATCGCGCAGCCGAAGATCCAGACCAGCTCGCGCGGCTTGCGGTAGCTGCCGTACAGCAGCCCGCGGAACATGTGCAGGTACACCACGATGAAGAAGGCCGAAGCGCCCGTGGAGTGCATGTAGCGGATGGTGTCGCCCCAAGGCACGTCGCGCATGATGTACTCGACGGTGGCGAAGGCCTGCGCCGCGTCGGGCTTGTAGTGCATCACCAGGAAGATGCCGGTGACGATCTGGATCACCAGCACCAGCAGCGCCAGCGAACCGAAGAAGTACCAGAAGTTGAAGTTCTTGGGGGCGTAGTACTCGCCCAGGTGCTCGTTGTAGAGCTTGGTGAGCGGGAACCGGTTGTCAACCCAGGTCAACAGCTTCTGGGCGGCAGTGGCATTGGCTGGAGCTTCCTTGAATGTGGCCATGTCGTTCTTTCCGGAGGGGTTGCCGTTGCTTCTTCGTGGTGGGCGAGGCTTCGCGTCGCTGCTGTTGTTCTTCTTCTGCGTCTTCCAGGTCAGGCTTTGGGCTTGTCTTCGCCGATCAGCAGGGTGGTGTCCGACAGGTACATGTGCGGCGGGACTTCCAGGTTGTCGGGCGCCGGCTTGTTCTTGAACACGCGGCCCGCCAGGTCGAAGGTCGAGCCGTGGCAGCCGCACAGGAAGCCACCGAGCCAGGTGTCGGGCAGCGAAGGCTGGGGACCGGGGGTGAACTTGTCAGTGGGCGAGCAACCGAGGTGCGTGCAGATGCCCACCACGACCAGCACGTTCTTCTTGTCGCGCGAGCGGAACTCGTTGCGCGCGTAAGGGGGTGTCAGCTCGTCGGGCTTGCGCTTGGATTGAGGATCGGCCAGCAGGGGATCGTTCTTGGTGAGCTCGGCCATCTGCTCGTCGGTGCGCCGGATGATCCAGACCGGCTTGCCGCGCCACTCCACCGTCATCTTCTCGCCCGGCTTGAGTGCGCTGATGTCCACCTCCACGGCCGCACCGGCGGCACGCGCCTTCTCGGAAGGCTGGAAGCTGCTGACGAAAGGAACGGCCACACCTGCGCCACCCACCACGCCAGCACAACCGGAAGCGATGAGCCAGGTCCGTTTGCCGCTGTCAACTTGCTGATCACTCATGGATATCCTCGGTTGCCTTCAGATGGTCACATAAAGCCTTTTATTCTAAGGGACGTGTCAAGAGGCACCAGCACCCTCCTGCGTCCCGCCAACCAGCTACTTCTGCGGTGTCACCTCCACCTTGAAGCGGGTCTTCAAGGCTTCCAGGTAGGCCTTGCCCTCGGCGTCGTCCCAGACCTGGGCGAAGCGGCTGCGGCCCATCTCGGGATCGGCCGCCACGCTCGGGTCCAGGCCGGTCACCCGCGTGAGCAGGACCACCATGTAGCCCTGGTCACCGGCGTCGAAGCCCAGCACCGTGGGGAGCTTGGAAGCGGGCGCACGCAGGACCTGCTCGAGCAGGGGGCGCGGCAGGCGGCCGGGCTGGGCGCGCGAGACCAGCTCCGCCTTCTCGTCCAGGGTGGACGGGGGGGCTGCCTTCAGGGCGGCCACGCGGGCCTCGCCATCCTTGCGCGCCAGCACGGCGGATTCGCGTGCCACGTAGGCGGCGCGCACCGCAGGCTGCACTTCCGCCAAGGCTGGTTGGCGCGTCGGCGTGTGCTGGAGCACGCGTGCCGCGGCGATCTGCGCCGAGCCCAGTTCGATCGCCGGGGTGTTGCGCTTGTCCTTCAGGGCCTCGGGGGCGAACACGGCCTCGAGGAACTTGGGGTTGCCGGTGACGGGATCGGAGGCCGTCGCACCGCGGGCCAGGCCCTTCACGGTGCGCACCTCGAGCTTCCACTTGTCGGCCACGGACTTCAGCGTGTCGGCCTGCTCGAAGACCATGTTGGAGAACTCGACCGAAGCGTCGGGGAAGGCCTTCTCCGCCTTCTCCTTGCGCAGCTCGGCCAGCAGCTCGGCCTTCACGGCGTCGAAGCCGCGCATCTCGCCGCCGCGCCGACCGGTCATGAGGATGATGTGGAAGCCCTGGTTGGTCTCGACCACGCCGCTCATCTCGCCGGGCTTGAGCGCGAACAGCGCTTCGCCGAACTGGTCGACGACGGCACCGCGCTCCAGGTAGCCGAGGTCGCCCCCGGCCTTGGCCGAGCCGGCGTCCTGCGAGTTCTTCTGCGCCACCTCGGCGAAGCTGTGGGGGTTCTTCTTGAGGGTCTCGAGCAGGGCCTCGGCCTTGGCGCGCGCCTTGGCCCGCACCGCTTCGGGCGCCCCCTCCTCCACCGCGATCAGGATGTGGCTGGCGCGCCGCTCCTCGGGCGTGCCGAAGCGCTGCGGCGTGGTCTTCATGAGGTCATCGAAGCGCTTCTTGACTTCCTCGTCGGAGACGGTGACGTCCTTGGCCAGGTCGTCCAGGTTCAGCACCACGTACTCCACGTCCACCTGCTCGGGCGCCTCGAAGCGGGCCGCCACGGCGGGCTCCTTGTAGAAGGCTTCCAGCTCGGCCTCGCTGGGGTTGACCTTGCCCGCGTAGTTCTTCGGGTCGAAGCGCTGCACCTGCACCTCGCGCTGCTGGAAGAAGGCCTCCAGCGCCGGCGTGGCCACGGCCGGCGTCACCAGGCCGCTGGTCGACACGCCCAGCAGCACCTGCTGGCTGGCCAGGTCCTGCCGCAGCCGCTCGGCGAAGCCCGCGGAGGTCAGGCGCAGCGAGGCCAGCACGTTCTTGTTGACCGAGCCGTCGGGGTTGCGCAGCATCTCGAACTGCGGATCGGTGACGAAGATGCGGTGCAGCCGCTCCTCCGTCACGCCCAGGTGGAACTGGTTGACCGCCTCCTGGATGACCCGCTGGCGCACCAGCTCATCCAGCGCGCTCTGGCGAAAGAGCGGCGTGTCGAACATCTTGATGTCGACCCCGGGCGACTCGCGCCGGACGGCGTCCAGCTTCTGCTGCGTGTACCGGTCCAGCTCCGCCTGGGTGATCTTCTGGCCGCCCACGCGGGCTGCGGTACGCTGTCCGGAGCTGTCGGTCATCCAGCTCCGGCCACCCTCCACCAGGATGAAGGCCAGGGTGACCAACAGCAGGATGATGAGGATGAAGCTGTTATTTCTGCGGACAAAGTCAAACATGGATGGATTGCCTGAAGGGAGAGGCTGGTCGACAAACGACAAAGGCGAACCGCGGTCCGCCTTTGGAGTGCTGCCACCGGTGGTGGTGGGTGCTGAGGGGTTCGAACCCCCGACCTACGCCTTGTAAGGGCGCCGCTCTACCA
>CBINPE010000065.1:0-25073 GCA_966252435.1 uncultured Burkholderiales bacterium
TCTGCATGAAGTCGGCGATGTTGAGCATCGGCTCGCCGAAGAACTGCGCGCCGCCCTGCGACTCGATCTGCAGGAGCCCGCGCTGGATCGCACCCACGCTGGCGGCGCTGACGTTGCCGTATTGCGTGGTGAATTCCGACGCGTTGTCGCCCACGTGCTGCAGCATCGCGCGCAGGTCCTTCAGGTCGAGCAGCAGCAGCCCGTGGTCGTCGGCGATCTTGAAGACCATGTTCAGCACGCCGGCCTGGGTCTCGTTCAGGCCCAGCATGCGGGCCAGCAGCAGCGGCCCCATGTCGCTCACCGTGGCGCGCACCGGATGGCCCTGCTTGCCGAAGACGTCCCACAGCGTGGCGGGGCAGGGGGCGGGCTCGGGGGCTTCCAGCCCGCGCTCCTTGAGCGTCGCCGCCAGCTTCGGGCCCAGGCTGCCGGCCTGCGTGATGCCGGTCAGGTCGCCCTTGACGTCGGCCATGAACACCGGCACGCCCTGGCGGCTGAAGTTCTCGGCCAGGGTCTGCAGCGTGATGGTCTTGCCTGTGCCGGTCGCCCCGGTGATCAGCCCGTGCCGGTTGGCCAGCGCGGGCAGCAGGAAACATTCGGTTTGCGCATGTTTGGCGATCAGAATCGGCTCGGCCATGAGGTGCTCCGGTGACTGGCAAGTAAACTCGGCAGTCTATCCAAGGAATGAGGCCGGAAAACGCGCGTTGATTTCGCCGGGTGCCGCCCCCATTCCCTGCTTTACTTCCCTACCGTTTTCCCTTTCATCCACTCATCAATTCGACAACCCGACCACCGGTGCCTTCTCATCGTGGAACCGACGCGCGGCCCCAGCCGGCGCGCGGACCGCGCAAGGGCGCCGGGACCTGCGGCCCTCCAGGGCCGCAGGCATTCAGGGACACAGGAGCCAGCATGGCCGGACATTCCAAATGGGCCAACATCCAGCACCGCAAAGGCCGCCAAGACGAAAAGCGCGGCAAGATCTGGACCCGCATCATTCGTGAAATCATGGTGGCGGCGCGCCACGGCGGCGGCGATCCCAAGGAGAACCCGCGCCTGCGCCTGGCGGTCGACAAGGCCAAGGCCGCCAACATGCCCGCGGACACCATCAAGAAGAACATCGACAAGGCCACCGGCAACCTCGAGGGCGTCAACTACGAGGAGATCCGCTACGAGGGCTACGGCATCGGCGGCGCGGCGGTCATCATCGACTGCATGACCGACAACCGCGTGCGCACCGTGGCCGAGGTGCGTCACGTGCTGAGCAAGCACGGCGGCAACCTGGGCACCGAGGGCTCGGTGGCCTTCCAGTTCAAGCACTGCGGGCAGTTCATCTTCGCCCCCGGCACCAGCGAGGACAAGCTCATGGAAGTGGGCCTCGAGGCCGGTGCCGAGGACGTCGTCACCCATGACGACGGGGCTGTCGAGGTGCTGTGCGCCCCGGCCGACTTCGAGGCCGTCAAGGCGGCCCTGGAGGCCGCGGGCCTCGTGCCCGAAGTGGCCGAGGTGACGATGCGGCCCGAGAGCTCGGTGGCCCTTGGCGGCGAGGACGGCCAGCGCATGCAGAAGCTGCTCGACCTGCTGGAAGACCTGGACGATGCCCAGGCGGTCTATCACAACGCGGAGATCAGCGAATGAAGGTGCTGGTGATCGGTTCGGGCGGCCGCGAACACGCCCTGGCCTGGAAACTGGCGCAATCGCCCAAGGTCCAGACCATCTACGTGGCACCGGGCAACGGCGGCACCGCCGCCGACGCGCGCCTGGAAAACATCGCGCTGACCGACTTCGCCGCGCTGGCCGACTTCGTCCAGTCCGAGAAGATCGCGCTCACGGTGGTGGGGCCCGAGGCCCCGCTGGCTGCCGGCATCGTCGACTTCTTCCGCGCCCGCGGCCTGCGCATCTTCGGTCCCACCCAGGCGGCGGCGCAGCTGGAGAGCTCCAAGGCCTTCGCCAAGGACTTCATGAAGCGGCACGGCATCCCCACGGCCAGCTACGAGACCTTCACCGACGCCGCCGCGGCGCACGCCCACGTGGATGCGCACGGGGTGCCGATCGTCATCAAGGCCGACGGCCTGGCGGCGGGCAAGGGCGTGGTCGTGGCCACCGAGCTGGCCCAGGCGCACGAGGCCATCGACTGGATGCTGGCCACCGACGCCGAGGCCAACAAGCTCGGCGTGCAGCACAACGCCGGTGCCGACGGCCAGGCGCTGCCGCGCGTGGTGATCGAGGAGTTCCTGCAAGGCGAGGAAGCCAGCTTCATCGTGCTGTGCGACGGCAAGAACGTGATCTCGCTGGCCACCAGCCAGGACCACAAGCGCCTGCAGGACGGTGACCAAGGCCCCAACACCGGCGGCATGGGCGCGTACTCGCCCGCGCCGGTCGTGACGCCCAACGTGCATGCCCGCGCGATGCAGGACATCATCCTGCCCACCATCGCCGGCATGGCGCAGGACGGCATCCACTACACCGGCTTCCTGTACGCCGGCCTGATGATCGACGCGCAGGGCCAGCCGCGCACGGTGGAGTTCAACTGCCGCATGGGCGATCCCGAGACCCAGCCCATCATGATGCGCCTGAAGAGCGACCTCCTCGACGTGCTGATGGCCGCCACCGACGGCACGCTGGACCAGGTCACGCTCGACTGGGACCGCCGCGTGGCCCTGGGCGTGGTGATGGCCGCGGCCGGCTACCCGCTGGCGCCGCGCAAGGGCGACCTCGTCACCCACCTGCCGCCCGACACGCCCGAGGTCACGGTGTTCCACGCCGGCACCCGGCTCGACGGGCGGGAGCTGCGCACCTCGGGCGGCCGCGTGCTGTGCGTGACGGCGCTGGGCGACTCGGTCAAGCAGGCCCAGCAGCGTGCCTACGACGTTCTGCAGAGCATCCGCTTCGACGGCGCGCAGTACCGGCGCGACATCGGCCACCGCGGCATCAAGCCGCGCTGACCCGCCGCCCGCATGGACACCCGACTCGTCAGGGACTACCTCCTCGGTCTGCAGGAGCGCATCGTCAACACCCTGCAGAGCCTGGAAAGCGAGCCTTTCCTGCGCGATGCCTGGACCCGTGCCCCGGGCGAGCGCCTGCAGGGCGATGGCCTGACGCGGCTGGTCGAGGGCGGCTCGCTGATCGAGCGCGGCGGCTGCAACTTCTCGCACGTGCGTGGCCCCAGCCTGCCGCCTTCGGCCACGCAGCACCGGCCCGAGCTGGCCGGCGCGCCCTTCGAGGCCATGGGGGTGTCGCTGGTGTTCCATCCGCGCAACCCCTACGTGCCCACGGTCCACATGAACGTGCGCATGCTCTCGGCCCAGCCCGTGGGGGGCGGCCGGCCGCCGGTGGTCTGGTTCGGCGGCGGCATGGACCTCACGCCCTGCTACGGCTTCGAGGAGGATGCGCGCCACTTCCACCAGGTCAACCAGATCGCGCTCAAGCCCTTCGGGGAGGACAAGTACCCGCGCTTCAAGAAGTGGTGCGACGAGTACTTCTTCCTGAAGCACCGCAACGAGGCGCGCGGGGTTGGCGGGGTGTTCTTCGATGACCTGTCGGAGCTGGGCAACGAGGGGGGCTTCGCCCTGATGTCCGCGGTGGGCGATGCCTTCACCGCGGCCTACCTGCCGATCGTGTCGCGTCGCAAGGACATGCCCTACGGCGAGCGCGAGCGCGCCTTCCAGGCCTACCGGCGCGGCCGCTACGTCGAGTTCAACCTGGTGTTCGACCGCGGCACCCTGTTCGGCCTGCAGTCGGGCGGGCGCACCGAGAGCATCCTGATGTCGATGCCCCCGCTGGCGGCTTGGCGCTACGACTGGCGGCCCGAGCCGGGCTCGCCCGAGGCGGCGCTCTACACCGACTTCCTGCCGGTGCGCGACTGGCTCGCGTGAGGCCCCTGGCCCCGGCGGGCGATCGCTGAAAACCCTGATGCACCCTGCGTCCGCGCCTGTGGCGCGGCCCCTGGGGGCGCGTTATATTGGCTCGACCGAGCCTCATTCATGAGCCATTTCTAGGAGATCAATGGACATTCGCAAACTGCAACGCGTCATCGTCGATGCGCTGGAAGACGTCAAGGCCCAACACATCGTCGTGTTCAACACGGAAGAGCAATCGCCCTTGTTCGAGCGCGTGATCGTGGCGTCCGGTACCAGCAACCGCCAGACCAAGGCCCTGGCGTCCAGCGTGCGCGACGCAGTCAAGACGGCCGGCCACGACCAGCCGCGGGTGGAGGGCGAGGACAACGGCGAGTGGATCATCGTCGACTGCGGCGCAGCCGTGGTCCACGTGATGCAACCCGACATCCGCGACTACTACCACCTCGAGGAGATCTGGGGCGCCAAGCCGGTCCGTCTGAAGCTGGGTGCGCCGGCCGGCCTGCCCAAGGCCTCGGGCGAAGCGCCGGCGGCCAAGAAGGCGCCTGCAAAGAAGGTGCCTGCAAAGAAGGCGGCCGCGAAGACCGCCTCCGCGACGGCCGCGAAGAAGGCCCCCGCGGCGAAGAAGGCACCGGCCGCCAAGAAGGCCCCGGCTGCGAAGAAGGCGCCTGTGGCAGCCAAGAAGGCACCGGCCCCGAAGGCCGCCGCGAAGAAGGCGCCGGCCAAGAAAGCCGTTGCCGCGCCGGCCGCCAAGAAGGCAAAGGCCCCGGCGGCCAAGAAGGCCCGCGCCGCTTCATGACGGGACGGCCGCTGTGAAGCTGTGGCTGGTCGCCGTCGGCCAGCGCCAGCCTGCCTGGGCCGATGCGGCCTACGCGGAGTTCGCCAAGCGTTTTCCGCCGGAGCTGCGGCTTGAACTCAAGGCGGTCAAGGCGGAGACCCGCGGGGCCGGCCGCACGGCGGCGCAGATGATGGCCGCCGAAGCCGAGCGCTTGCAGGCGGCGCTGCCCAAGGGCGTGCGGCGCGTGGTCCTGGACGAACGCGGGGCGTCGTGCACCAGCACCCAGCTGGCCGAACGCCTGCGTGGCTGGATGAACGGCGGACGCGACGTGGCCTTGCTCATGGGGGGCCCGGACGGCCTGGCGCCCGAGCTCAAGGCCAGCGCCGACGAGGCCCTGCGCCTGTCCGACCTCACCTTGCCGCATGCCTTGGCCCGCGTCGTCCTGGCTGAAGCGCTCTACCGTGCCTGGACCTTGTTGAACAACCACCCCTACCACCGCGAGTGAGCGCCATGCCCGGATTCATCTACCTTGCGTCCCAGAGCCCGCGGCGACGCCAGCTGCTGGAACAGATCGGCGTGAAGTTCCAGTTGCTGTTGCCCGATGCCCATGAGGACGCCGAGGCCTTGGAGGCCGAGCGCCCGGGCGAGCCGCCGGCCGACTATGTGCAGCGCGTCACCCTGGCCAAGCTGCAGGCCGCCCGGGAGCGCCTGGTCCGGCGCAAGTTGCCGTTCGCGCCCGTGCTGTGCTCGGACACCACGGTGGCGCTCGAGCAGCGCCTGCTGGGCAAGCCAGCCAGCGCGGCCGAGGCGTGCGAGACGCTGCGCTGCCTGTCGGGCCGCACCCACGAGGTGCTGACCGCCGTGGCCCTGGGCTGGGGCGCGCGCGAGGCACAAGCCCTGAACATCTCGCGGGTGCGCTTCGAGCCGCTGACCGAGCCGCAGATCCAGCGCTACGTCGACAGCGGGGAGCCTTTCGGCAAGGCCGGCGCCTATGCCATCCAGAGCGCGGCTGCAGCGTGGATATCGCACATCGAGGGCAGCTATTCCGGCATCATGGGCCTGCCCTTGTTCGAGACCGCGCAACTGCTGCAGCAGGCAGGCTGGTCGCTGTGATCGCTCCCCCACCGCCATCCTCGTCACCTTTTCAACGTCACCCTCATTCCCCGTCCGTCTTCAGTCGAACCCCATGCAAGACATCCTGATCAACTGGACTCCCCAGGAAACCCGCGTGGCCATCGTTGAACACAGTGCCGTCCAGGAACTGCACATCGAGCGCACCCTGGAGCGCGGCTGGGTCGGCAACATCTACACCGCCAAGGTGGTGCGCGTCCTGCCGGGCATGCAGTCGGCCTTCGTGGACATTGGCTTGGAGCGGGCCGCCTTCCTGCACGTGGCCGACGTGCATGTGCCCGGTGTGTCACGCGCCGAGCACGGCCCCGGCATCCCGCCGCCCACGCCGATCGAGAAGCTGGTGTTCCAGGGGCAGACCATGACCGTGCAGGTCATCAAGGACCCCATTGGCACCAAGGGTGCCCGGCTGTCCACCCAGATCAGCATTGCCGGGCGCATGCTGGTCTTCCTGCCCCAGGACAACCACATCGGCATCTCGCAGAAGATCGGCTCGCCCGAGCTGCGCGAGCAACTGCGCGCGCGGGTGCAGGCCCTGGCCCACAACCCCGACGGCAGCCCGACGGGCGGCTTCATCCTGCGCACCAATGCCGAGGAGGCGTCCGACGCGGCGCTCTCCGAGGACATCGCCTACCTGCGCAAGACCTGGACGGCGCTGCGCGAGCGCAGCCTGCGCTCGCCGCCGGGCACCTTGCTCTACCAGGACCTGAACCTGGCGCAGCGCGTGCTGCGGGACATGGTGCACGACGAGACCGCATGCATCCGCATCGATTCCAAGCAGCAGTACGACGCCCTCAAGGCCTTCGGCGAGACCTTCACGCCCAGCGCGGTCGGCCGGCTGGTGCACTACCAGGGCGAGCGGCCCCTGTTCGACCTGTTCAGCATCGACGAGGAGATCGGCCGGGCGCTGGCGCGCCGCGTCGAGCTGAAGTCGGGCGGCTACCTGATCATCGACCAGACCGAGGCCCTGACCACCATCGACGTCAACACCGGTGGCTACGTGGGCGCGCGCAACTTCGACGAGACGATCTTCAAGACCAACCTCGAGGCCACCCAGGCCATCGCGCGCCAGCTGCGCCTGCGCAACCTTGGCGGCATCATCATCATCGACTTCATCGACATGGCGCGGGAGGAGCACCGCAGCGCGGTCCTGGCCGAGCTGCGCAAGCAGCTGGCGCGCGACCGCACCAAGGTCTCGGTGAGCGGCTTCACCCAGCTCGGCCTGGTGGAGATGACGCGCAAGCGCACCCGCGAGTCCCTGGCCCACATGCTGTGCGAGCCTTGCCCGACCTGCGACGGCAAGGGCCAGGTCAAGACGCCGCGCAGCGTGTGCTACGACATCCTGCGCGAGATCCTGCGCGAGTCGCGCCAGTTCGATCCCAAGGAGTTCCGCGTGGTCGCCAGCGCCACCGTGGTCGAGATGCTGCTGGACGAGGAAAGCCAGCACCTGGCGGCCCTGAGCGAATTCATCCGCAAGCCCATCTCCCTGCAGGTGGAGGCGGGCAATTCGCCAGAGGCCTTCGACATCGTGCTGATGTGAGGGGCATGGGCGGCGGCGGCGCAGGCTCGACCGGCATGCTTCCTTCAGGGCGAGTCGGTTCACCTTTTCCTAAACCGCACCTATCATTGCCCGTTCGTGCCCGGGCCCCCCGTCCACGGGGCATGCCCGGGCTTGCAGCCTTTGATGAAAACCAAACCCAACCAGTCATGACTTCTTTTATCTTGCGAGCCTTTGCGTCCCTGTGGACGCTGGTGTTCCTCTCGTGGGCACCGTCGGCATCGGCGCAGTTCCGGGTCGACATCTCGGGCGTCGGGGCCACCCAGCTGCCCATCGTGGTGGCCAAGTTCCGTGACGAGGACAAGCAGCAGCAGCCGATCTCCGGCATCGTGCGCGCCGACCTGGAGCGCAGCGGCGTGTTCCGCCTGTTGCCCACCGACGCGGTGCTCGACGAAGGCATGCCGCCCAACCTGTCGGAATGGCGCGCGCAGTCGTCCGACGCGCTGGTGATGGGCTCGGTGACCCGCCTGGCCGACGGCCGGCTGGACGTGCGCTTCAAGCTCTGGGATGTCGTCAAGGGCGCCGACCTGGGCGGGCAGAGCACCGTGGTGCAGGCCGCTGACGCGCGCCTGGCGGCCCACCGCATCGCCGACTACATCTACGAGAAGCTGACCGGCGACAAGGGCGTGTTCTCCACCCGCATCGCCTTCGTCACCCGGGCCGGCAAGCAGTACACCCTTCGGATCGCCGATGCCGACGGCGAGGGCGGCCAGAGCGCGCTGAACAGCCCCGAGCCCATCATCTCGCCCGCCTGGTCCCCCGATGGTCGCGACCTGGCCTATGTGTCGTTCGAGTCGCAGAAGGCCGTGATCTACGTGCAGGAAGTGCAGTCGGGCAAGCGACGCGTGGTGGCCAACTTCAAGGGCTCCAACAGCGCGCCCGCCTGGTCGCCCGACGGCCAGACCCTGGCTGCCACGCTGTCGCGCGACGGCGGCTCGCAGCTCTACGTGATGAGCCGCAACGGTGACAACGTGCGCCGCGTCACCACCAGCAACGCCATCGACACCGAGCCCACGTTCTCGCCCGACGGCCGCAGCCTGTACTTCGTCAGCGACCGGGGGGGCGGTCCCCAGATCTACCGCACGCCCGTGAGCGGCGGCGCGGTCGAGCGCGTGACCTTCGCGGGGGCCTACAACATCAGCCCGGCCATCAGCCCCGACGGCAAGACGCTGGCCTACATCTCCCGGCTGGGCGGGGGCAACTTCAAGCTGCATGTGCTGGACCTGGCCAGCGGCACGGTGACGCCCCTGACCGACACCAACGACGATGAAAGTCCGAGCTTCGCGCCCAATGGCCGGCTGATCATCTATGCCACGCGCGATCAGGGGCGCGACGTTCTCATGACCACCACCTTGGATGGACGGATCAAGGCCCGCCTGATGTCGACGGCGGCGGACGTGCGCGAACCCATGTGGGGGCCGTACGGCCGCTGAGGCCGCTAAAACAACTCAACAACGAGCGAAACCCAGCGATAATTCCCCGACCTGTCAAGGAGCATCCCTTATGAAAGCAACCCCTTCCGTCCTTTCCCTCGTTCGCTGCGGTTTCTCCGTGGCTGTGCTGACCGCCCTGATGGCGGGTTGTTCCAGCGTCCCTCTCGAAGGGGGAGGGGCACCGGTCGAAAACCGCTCGCCTTCGGACGCCAACGGTGCCAACGGGGGATCGCAGAGTGGGGTGACGAACGTCAACGTGGGTCAGTCGAACCTGCCGGCCTGGGGCAAGCTTCCGCGCGTGGTGTATTTCGACCTGGACAGCTACGTCGTCAAGGATGAGTACCTCAATGTGATCGAGGCCAACGCCAAGGCCCTGGCCGCCGACCGCAGCCGCCGCCTGACCATCGAAGGGCATACCGACGAGCGTGGTGGCCGCGAATACAACCTGGCCCTGGGCCAGAAACGTGCCGAGTCGGTGGCCAAGTCGCTGACCGTGCTGGGCGCTTCGGCCAACCAGCTCGAGGCAGTCAGCTTCGGCAAGGAACGCCCGGCTGTCCAGGGCACCGGCGAGGCTGTCTGGGCTCAGAACCGCCGCGCCGAGCTCAACCCTCGTTAACCACAACAACCTGCTGCGAAGACAGGAGCGGCGGCAGCCTCCGCGGCGACGACGGCAACAGCCTCCAAGGCGTTGCCGTCGTGCGCGGTGCCTGCCGCTTCAGTCTTTGGATGAATGAATGTTCGAATGAAGAAAGTCATCGTCATGCGCTCCCTCCAACGTCTGGGTACGGCGACCTGCCTGGCCTCCGTTTTTGCCTTCATGCCCATCGCGGCCCATGCCGGCATTTTTGATGACAACCAGGCCCGCCAGGCCATTCTCGACCTGCGCAAGCAACTGGAGCAGATCAACGAGGCCCAGCGGGTCAAGCAGGCCGAGCTCAACGCCCAGATGACCGAGGAGCTGACCCAGCTGCGTCGCAACATGCTGGAGTTGAACAACCAGCTGGAGGCCATGCGGGGCGAGCTGGCGCGCATGCAGGGCGTGGAAGAGCAACTGGTGCGCGACGTGGCCGACATGCAGCGCCGTCAGAAGGATGCCTCGCAGGGAGTGGAGGATCGGCTGCGCAAGGTGGAGCCGCAGAAGATCATGCTGGAGGGCCAGGAGGTGCTGGTCGATCCTGAGGAGAAGCGCCTCTACGACAGCTCGCTGTCGCTGCTGCGCTCGGGTGACTTCACCGGGGCGGTGGTTTCGCTGCTGACCTTCCAGCGGCGCTATCCGGTCAGCCCCTACACCGACACCGTGCGCTTCTGGCTGGGCAACGCGTACTACGGCAAGCGCGAGTACAAGGAAGCGATCGCTTCATTCCGTGGCCTGGTTACCGCCGCTCCCAACCACACACGCTCGCCGGAAGCGTTGCTGTCGATCGCCAACTGCCAGGCGGAGATGAAGGACATCAAGACCGCGCGTCGCACGATCGAGGAGCTGCTCAAGGCCTACCCGAACTCCGAGGCGGCCCAGGCCGGCAAGGAGCGCCTGGCCACGCTCAAGTAACGGTTGCGGCAGTCGGGCAGGTGAACCCATGGTGACGGCCGATGCCGGGCGCGAGCCCGGCATGCTTCCTTTTGCAGATGACGACTTCGACCTGGAGCGCCGCTTCGGCGGCCTGCGCCGCCTGTACGGCGACATGGGCTATGCGCGCATCCGTGCAGCGCGCGTGGCCGTGGTCGGCCTGGGCGGTGTGGGGTCGTGGGCGGCGGAGGCCCTGGCTCGCAGCGGCGTGGCATCACTCACGCTGATCGACCTGGACCACGTGGCCGAGTCCAACATCAACCGCCAGGTGCAGGCTCTGGGCAGCACCCTGGGGCAGGCCAAGGTGCTGGCCTTGCAGGAGCGCATTGCCTTGATCCATCCGCGCTGCGAGGTGCATGCCGTGGATGCCTTCGTGGACGAGGACTGCTGGCCGGCCCTGCTGCCGCAGCCGGTGGATGTGGTGATCGATGCCTGCGACCAGGTGCGGGCCAAGGTGGCGATGGCGGCGTGGAGCCTGGCCGCGCGCGTTCCTCTCGTGTGCGTGGGGGCGGCGGGCGGTAAGCAGCGGGCGCAGGCGGTGGAGGTGGCCGACCTTGCGCAGGTCACCCACGATCCCTTGCTGGCCTCGGTGCGGCAACGGCTGCGCCAGCGTCATGGCGCCGCACGCGGCGCAAAGGCGATGGGCGTGTGCTGCGTCTTCTCGCGCGAGGCCGTGCGCCCGCCGCAAGCAGGTGAGTGCGACGCCGGCCAAGGTGGCGATGGCAGCCTGAATTGCCACGGCTACGGGTCCAGCGTGACGGTCACTGCGACCTTCGGCATGGTGGCCGCCGGTCATGTCCTGCAAATTCTTTAAGAGGGGGGCTTCGCAAATGAAAATTTGCAGCATATAATGAGTGGCTCTTCGGGTTGTTAGCTCAGCTGGTAGAGCAGCGGACTTTTAATCCGTTGGTCGTGGGTTCGAATCCCGCACAACCCACCACCAATGGTTGGCCTCCACGGCAACCGAAACAGTTTTCGGGCTCTTAGCTCAGTTGGTAGAGCAGCGGACTCTTAATCCGTTGGTCGAAGGTTCGAATCCTTCAGGGCCCACCAGCATTCTTGCTGTGCAAACAAGCACTTGACTTCAGATCGGAGTCAGGTGCTTTTTGCTTTTGAAGGCCGAAATTCAATTGGAAAGCACAAGCTTCATGAAAACTGAAGATCCAACCCCCAAGGCACCGCCCGACCCGGGAACGCGCCTCGCCATTGTGCTTTTTTCCTGGGGCTTTGCTGGTTTCAGCGTTCTGACATCGGTCGCGCTTGTTGGCGCAGGCTTCGGGGAAGACGAAATCAGTCTGGGATCCTTCCTTTCACTTGTTCCACTTGTCGCTTGGATTGCCCTGGCCGTGATGAGTGTTCGCTGGGTTCAAGGGCGTCAGTGCCACTGGGCCTGGCCCATTGTGGGAACACTCTGTGGTCTCCTCTCTGCGATCACGTTCATGGGGGCGTTCATTACTTTCGTGGCGGCTGTTCCGCTGGCGATTCACCTGACTTTCTGGCATCTGAAGCGTCGCAATGACTGATTGAAGGGCTGCGCGGTTCTGTTCTTCATTCGTAGTGCACCGTGCCCATGTGCAGACGGCGGGGCCAGGTGCGGTACTCGGCGAACTCCTCGTCGCCGCTCTCCATCAGGTGGAGCGCTTCCCGCAACTGCGCGAGGACATCGTCCTCCAGCCCGGCCGGCAGCCCGTCCACGAGTTGCCGCAAGGTGGCCGCATCCTTGCAAAGGTCCACCAGGGCATCGGCCGCCGTGGCCCGCACATGCGGGTCTTCGTCGCGCAGGCAGCCAATCAGCAGCGGTCGCGCCTTCGGCGGCGCGAAGAAGCTCAAGGCCCAGGCGACACGCCGCCTGACGTAGGGGTGCGGCTCCCGCGCCAGCTGCGCCTGCAGGGGCGGGATGGCCCGCTCGTCGGTGAGTGCCGCCAGCGCCAGCGCACCTTCGGCGCGCACCGTTTGCTCATCGTCGTCCAGCAGCGCCAGCAGCGCGGGCAGGGCACGCGGGTCCGGCGCCTCGCACAGCGCGCTGGCGGCGCCCCGGCGGACCTCGGCATCCTCGTCGCGCAGCGCATCCAGCAGGAGCGGCAGCGCGGCGGGGTCGGCGCCCCGTGCCAGCGCCTCGGACAAGGCTACCTTGACCCCCGCGTCACCGGCCGGGTCGGTCATGAGGGTCCGCACCTGCGGCGAGACCTGCAGCTTGCCCGTCTGCGCCAGAGCCCGCGCCGCCATCGCACGTACGGCCAGGCAGGGGTCGCCCTGGAGAAGGTCCAGGAACAGCGCCGCCTGTCCCTGCGCGTCGATGCGGGTGATGGCTTTGACGGCGGCGCAGCGGAAATCCACCACCGCGGACGTGTCCTCGTCATCGTCGAGCCCCGGCCGCCGCATCGCCCGGACCAGGACGGGCACGGCCCGCGGGTCCCCCAACTTGCCAAGGGTGTCGCAGAGGCTTTCCGCGGTCGAAGGCGCGGCGCTTTCCAAGGCGGCGCACAGCGGCTCGAGTGCGGCGGCGCTGCGGGGGTCGTCGGGGTCGACGAGCCAGAACAGGCTCCGCGCAGCCCGGCTGCACAACACAGGATCGGGGTCGCCGAGCGCGGCGCACAGGGCCGGCAACGCCAGCGTGCTGCGGGTCTCGCCCAGCGCGTACAGGATGTCGAAACGCTCGGCGGCGGGCGCGTCCACCCGGCCGAGCGCCTTGGCCAAGGGGGCCACCACGCGCTCGTCCTTCATGTCGCCGAGGGCACTGGCCATGTGGCCGCGGACCTGCGGGTCCGGATCATGGTGCAGCCGCTCGACCAGTGCGTCGATGGCCTCGTGGGCCTGCAACGATCCCAGCGCGACGGCCGCCTCGATGCGCGCGCCGGCGCCCTCGTCGGTCAGCAGGGCCATCAACCCGGGGATGGCGGGCGGCGCGCTGTCGCGCAAGGCGCTGGCCGCGGCCTCCCGCACCTGGCCGTCCGGGTCGGCCAGGGCCCGGATCAGGGCTTCCAGCAGCGCGGGGTTCTCCCGCGGCACGTGTTCACCCAGCGCCCGCGCGGCGCTGGCCCGGACGCAAGGGTCTGGGTCTCCCAGTGCCGCCAGATGCTGTTCCATGCTCATCTCCACGCGTGGCTGGGCCCGTCTCTTCTTCGCCATGTACTTTCCTCCAGGGACAACAGGCGCAAGTGTGACACCGGGGTGCCTCTGGCCTCGTCGGCACGGGTCTGCAAGGCCGGGGTCAGGGGCCGAGCAGGGCGTCCAGAAGAAGGGGCTGCCAGGCGCGCGCGGCCGGATCGTAGATGCCGAAGTCCCCGGAGAAGTCGCCGTAGGCCCAGGAGAGCCCACGAGCCTCGGCGGCCTCGCGCAGGAGGCGTGCATGCCGGACCCGCAATGGCAGGGGGGCTTGCCTGGAGGACATGAACGCGCTCACCCAGACGGGGCGACGCTGTTGGACGGACCAGGTCTTCGCCACGTCCAGCGGCAGGGACATGAGGTGGGTTTCCTGCGGGGTGCAGCAACCCGTGCCCCGCCACTGGTCCGCGCCCGCCAGCCCGGGCACGCCCTGGCGGGTGAATCGGTAGGGCTCGACGTGGGCCACGCCCACGATCAGGTGGGGGTCGGGCGGCAGGACCAGGTGGTCCAGGCCGATCGGGTCGCCCCAGCCGGCGATCACGATGCGCCGGGGATCAACCTCGCGGATGGTCTTCAAGACCTCTCCCAGGAGGCGGTTGGCTTGCTGCGGGGGCAGGGCGGGGGAGGGCGCCACAGCGACGTTGAACAGCAGCCGGTCCGGGCGGCTCCTCAGACGGACCGCTGCCCGCCGCCACAGCGCGTTCAACCCGGCGCTGCGGGGGGAGGCGCCCGGCGCTGGCCGGCCGGGTTGGATGTCCAGCACCACCATCAGGCCGTGCGCCAGGAACGCATCGATCGCGTCGTCCAGGCGCCTGACGATGGGCGCGTCGGCGCCCGCATCCGCCAGCAGGTCGCTGCGCACAGGCAGGTGGACGCTGCGAAAGCCCGCCTTGACGATCGCCTCGACGGCTTGTTCGTCCTGCCGCGGGTCGCCCGGGCGGTCCGCCATGAAGCCGCCGAACTGGATGCCCCGCGACAGCGCTGCCGCGCTCGCCCAGGCCTGCCGCGAGGCGCCGGGCCCCGCAGGCGGCACGGGGCCGGCTGCCGTCAAGCCGGCCCAGGCGCAGGCCAGCAGCCCGAGCCAGCAAGGCAGCAGCATGCGCAGCCGTGCCGCAGGCGTGGCCATCCGCGTCCGCATGCTCAAGGCCCCAGCAGGGCGTCCAGCAACCGGGGATGCCAGGTGCGCTGCACGACGTCGTAGAGGCCGGCGTCCTGGGGCGGATTGCGGACGTTGAAGTTGGTGGGGAAATCAGCATGCGCCCAGGCCATGCCGCGTGCTTCCGCTGCATCGCGCACCGCGCGCAGGTAGCGTGCGCGGTCCTCCAGGCGTGCCCCGCTGGTCGCACTGAACAGCCCCAGCCAGACCGGGTAGCGGTGCCGGAGCGACCAGGCCCTGGCAACCTCCAGGCCTTGCGTCATCGCTTCGAGCTGTCCGGCATCGCAGCAGGGGGTGCCCACCCACTTGTCCGACCCCTCGAACCAGGGCAGTCCCTGCGACGTGAAGGTCCGCGGCTCGTGGTTGTGGATGGTGACGATCAGGTGGTCGTCATGAGGCAGGTTGAGCTGTGCCAGGGCTTGCGCGTCGTAGCCCCTCGGCCCCAGCACCACCATCCGCCGCGGATTGTCCGCGCGGATCGCCTTCAGCGTGTCGCCGGCCAGCCGGTTCCAGTCCGGGGCGCTGATGCGCGGGGCGCTGTACAGCTCGAACAACAGCCGGTCCGAACGGCCCGCATAACGCCGGGACAACTGCCGCCACAGGTTGACGAAGCGCGCCTGCACCACGGATGGCGCCACGGGGCGCTCGCCTTCCTGGAGCGGCTGGCCGTCCAGCTGGCTGTAGAAGCAGGCGGTGAGGACGACCCTCATGCCGTGCGCGAGGAACGCGTCGACCACCTGGTCGATGCGCCTGGCAAAGACTTCTTCCAGCAAGGCGTCGGGGCCCGCGGCGGCATGGTTGCTCCAGCGCACGGAAATGCGCACGCTGCGGAAGCCGGCCTTGGCCACCGCGTCGATCCAGCGTTCGTCCATGCTCAAGCCCCAGTCGCCCTCGCGTGGCGCGGCATACACCGACAGGTTGATGCCGCGCGACAAGGCTGCCGCCGCCGCCCAGGCCTCGCGGGAGGCGCCGGTGACGCCCGGGTCGGGGGAGACCGCCGCGGCATCGCGTCCGGGCGACGGCGGGGGAGGGGCGGGCCAGGCGGCCGTGCTGTCGAGCAGCAGGGCGGCGGTGAGCGCGGCGGCGTGAAGCGAGGGCGTGCGCATGGCGGGGCGGCGGGGCTCAGGGGGCCGGGCAGGTCTGCAGGACCTGCCGCATCTCGATCAGGGTCGCGGTGTCGGGGACCAGCGGATCGGCGTGCCAGCGTGGCTGGAGCGGGCCCAGGCGCTGCAGGCTCTGGCGGTAGCTCTCGCACGCCGAGCGCCAGTCGGCCGGCATGCCGTCCTCGCGCGGCGCGCTCCGGTGCGCGGCGCGGGCGATCAAGGCCTGGCCGAGAATGCGGTGCGCCAGGCCATGCTGCAGCTGCTCGCCGCGGGTCTCGGGCGTGGCGGCGCCGGCCGCGGCGAATGCGGTGGTGGCGTCCTGCCCGGCCTGCACGGCGGCGTCGGCGGCTCCAGCGGTCAGCAGCAGTTGGCTCAGCCTGCTGGAGACCTCGGCGAAATGCCGCTGCAGCGCCGGGTCGTCGGGTGCCTGCGACGTCAGCAGCCGCAGGGTGTCGCGGGCCTGCGTGCCGCTGGCCACCGCTTCCCGGGTCTGCTGTGCTTTCAGCAGGGCGGCGCCCAACTGGCTTTGCGCGTGGGCCATGCGCAGGGTCAGGCGTTGGCGTGCCTGGGGATGCTCGCTCAGCAAAGGGGTCAGCAGCGCGATGCCACGCCTGAATTCGTCCGCGGCGTGCGGGGCGCTGCGCGGCAGGTCGACGTCGGCCTGCAGCAGGTACTGGGCTTGTCGCACATGCACCGCGCCCAGGGATTCGGTGACGTCCAAGTCGGCGGGGGCCTCGGCGTGCAAGGCCTCCAGCAGGGTCTTCGCGGACGCCAGGGCGGCGCGCACGTCCGGCCCTGCCTTGGCAGGCTCCAGCACCTGCGCCAGGTTCAACTGCGCCTCGGCCAGCCCGCGGCGGCCCGCGGCCGGGCCCGCATCGGCGGCCTGCTGCGCCTCCGCCAGGCCGCGGCGCGCCCAGGCCTGCGCCTCGTCCATGCGGCCCTCCTGCTTGAAAAGCCGCGCCATGGCCACGCTGCCCGCGGCGCGTTCGCGGCGCGCGGCACGCCGCACCTCCTCATTGGTGCCGGGCCACCCTTCGAGCAGGTCGAGGAGGGCCCGCGCCGAGGCCAGGCTGTGCAGGGCGGTGCCGGGGTCACCCCGCGGGGCGACGGCCTGCCCGCCGTCCTGGGCTTGCGCCAGGCGCCGGTGGGCCAGGGCCTGCCGGAGCACGCGCGCGGGCGGGTCCTCGGGCGAGGGGGGTGGCAGGCGTCGCAGCTGATCCAGGCATTGCTGCACCAGCCGCCGCCGGGCGGCAACGGCGGCCGGCACGGTCTGCAGCTCGTCCTGCACGTCGAGCGCCGCGTCAATCCAGTCCAACGACTCGGCTTGCTGCTGCTGCGCCGCCTGCTGCCCGCTGTCGCGCAGGGCCCAGGCCACCGCGCCCAGGTTCAGCAGCGAAACGAGGCTGGCCGCGAGGACCCCACCCAACACGCGGTGCCTGCCCAGCCAGCGGCCGGCGCGCAGCCAGCGGCCCCAGCGGGCCTCGACCAGCCGGCCTTCGAGATGGCGGCGAATGTCCTCGGCGAGGGCCTGGGCGCTGGCGTAGCGGCGCCGGGGGTCCTTGCGCAGGGCGGCCAGCACCACCGCGTCCAGGTTGCCGCGCAGGTGATCGCGCGGGGCGCCGCTCAGGCGCTGGCTGGGCGGCACGGGCGGGGTGCGGCAGATCGCGTTGCGCAGCTCGAGATCGTTGCCGGCGCGATAGGGGCTCTTGTTCGTCAGCAGACCATACAGCAGCACGCCGAGCGAGTAGACGTCGCTGGCGGGCGTGATCGGGTCGCCGCGCACCTGTTCCGGGCTGGCGAATGCCAGGGTCATCAGGCGCAGGGACGTGGCGGTGCGGGTTTGCTGGGTGGGGTCCTTCAGGCGCTTGGCGATGCCGAAGTCCACCAGCTTGACGATGCCGTCGCTCGTGACCAGGACATTGGCGGGCTTCAGGTCGCGATGGACAACGCCGCGTTCGTGCGCGTGCTGCACCACCTCGCACAGGGTCTCGAACAGCCTCAGCTTGTCGGCCAGCGGGAGGGCGTGGCGGTGGCAGTAGACGTCGATCGGCTCGCCCACGACGCGTTCCATCACCAGGTAGGGGATGCCGTCGCTGATGCCGCCATCGAGCAGCCGGGCCAGGTGGGGATGGTCCAGCGCGGCCAGGGTCTGGCGCTCGGCCAGGAAGCGCTGCGCCAGCAGCCCGTCCATGAGGCCGTCGCGCATCAGTTTCACGGCCACCTGCGGGCCGGCCGGGGCGCCCACGCGGCGGGCCTCGTAGACCTGACCCATGCCGCCCCGCGCGATCAGCGCCTCCAGCCGGTAGCCCCCGACCTCGCGTCCGACCCAGGGGGCGTCGTCGAGCGCGTCGAGATGGTTCAGCGCCTCCTGCTTCATCCGGGTGAGGAAGCGGGTGTCGAGCAGCGGGTCATCCTGCCGGCCGGCCATGCACAGCGCCCGCAGTTCGGCCAGCTCCTCAGGATCGCTCGCCTGGCGCTCGATGAAAGCCTGCTGCTCGGCGATGGGAAGGGTAAGGGCGTCACCCAGGATGGTCTTCATGCGCTGCCAGCGCAAGGCTTGCGAAGAGGTGTTCAAGCGATGAGTTCACGCAGCAGCCACGCCCGTGCGGTGGACCATTCGCGCTTGACGGTGGACACCGACACGTCCAGCACCTCGGCGGTCTGCTCGACGCTCAGGCCGCCGAAGAAGCGCAGCTCCACCACCCGCCCTTGCTGCGGGTCGACCGCCTCCAGGCGCGTCAGGGCCTGGTGGAGTTGCAGGAGGCTCAGCCATTGATCCGCCGGCAGGCAGGCGGGGCCTTCGTCCAGGTCCGCCAAGGCGTCCAGGCTGAGGGGTGCGACACGTCCGCCGCGCTTGGCCGCGCCGAGGCTGCGCGCATGGTCGACCAGGATGCGCCGCATCAGCATCGACATCCAGCCGAAGAACTGCTTGCGGGAAGACCAGTGCATCCCCTGCTGCTCGCCCAGCCGCAGGAAGGCTTCATGGACGAGCGCGGTGCTCTGCAGGACATGGCCGCTGCATTCACCCCGCATCTGGCGTTGGGCAATGCGGCGCAGGTCGGCGTACACCTGGGGGAGAAGGCGCTCCAGTGCTTCCTTGCGGCCCTGAGCCCAGGCATTCAGAAGCTGGGTGATGGACTCGTGGGAGGGCGCGGTCGAACTCATGAAGACACGGGAATGATCGCGGGGATTATAGGTAGGCAGACCACGGTGCCGCACCGTTGAAACTCTCCGGTCAACAGGCTCGAAGCGCGACAAAGTCGCGCGTGTCCCCACGCGCGACCATGGACTTGCCCGGGTGGGGCGCCAAGCCGCGCGCGGCCGGGCGACCCACCCTCCCACGGCAGGGGCGGGTGAGCGCAAGGCCTGGCTCAATGGACCTGGATCGCCAGCTCCTTCTCCTTGCCCGTGGCGTTGGCCTTGCAGACCAGGTAGAGGGTCCGGGCCGCGGTGGCCGAGTCCAGGTACACCGTGGCGTTGTGGGTCAGCCCATCGGCCGAGGGACTCAGATGGTCGTACAGCCATGCGTAGGGCTGGCCGGAAGTCCAGGCGGATCCGCACAAGGCAGGCTGGTCGGTCCGCGCCTTGTAGGTCACCTTGTAGCCGCTGCGCGTGACCGCTCCATCCAGCGCAACGGCCAGGGCGCCCGGTGCTGGCGTGGGTGTCGGCGTGGGCGTGGGTGTGGTCCCGGTGTCCTTCAGCACGCCCCGGGGAATCTCGATCACATACGCATCCATGTCGTTGGACGCCACACCCCAGTTGGAGTTGTAGATCACCCGGGTGAAGTCACGGTTCACGCTGGCCAGCGAGGAGGTGTCGTAGTCCACGTAGGCTGAACGGTGGAAGCCCAGGTTGTAGACCACCGGGTTGGCCTTGAGCTGCACGGCCATGATCTTGCGGTGCAGCCACTTGCGCACCGGCCCGCCACAGCTGTCGCAGCCGTCGGCGTCCGAGCTGACCAGCACCCAGCCCGGCTTGTCATAGGCCTTGCCGGAGAAGTGGAAGGCCGTGGCGGTGCCATCGATGTAGCTGTTGAACAGCAGGGTGCGCGCGCCGGTCTTGAGGTCGGCGAAGAACACGTCGCCATCCGTGGGGCCGGCCCGGTTGTCCACCCCGACGTACACGTCCCGGCCGTTGGCGTCGATGGCCAGGTCCGAGTGCTGCGAGTTGCTGAGCAGCCGGGTCTTCTGGCTGAAGTCGCGCGAGAACGCGGTGGTGCCGGTGGCGCCGTCGCTGGAGACCACGCAGTATTCGCCGCTGGGGCTCATGCTGACGTGGTCGGGGATCTCCCCGTTCAGCGGCATCGCGCCGGTGATCGTGTCGGTGTCGCGGTCCCAGGTGAAGACCCCCACGCCCAGCTTGCTGCCCCACTCGTTGGTCTTGACCGCGTCGCGGACCATGTAGCACCAGTAGCGCCCGTCCTTGGAGGGTGATCCCTCGCTGCCCGTTTCGGCCTGGCCCGGCGTCCAGCCCGGGAACAAGGTTTTCAAGCGCGCCTTGAAGTCGCCCACCACACGGATGGCGCCGGTCGACACGTTCAGCTCCTTCTGCGACATCTCCGAACCCTCGCTGGGCGCGATGTACAGCAGGTCCGGATGGGTCGGATGCCACTGCGGCTCGGGGTCCACGCCGAAGCCCGGGAGTTTCTTCAGGTGCGCACGCGTGTTGGCGTCGTACACATGGAAGTAGCCATCCTGCGCGACCACCAGGAACTTGGTGTTGTCCGCGTTGAACGCCTGGCGGCGCGAGTAGTCGTTCTTCAGGTAGCCGGGCGCGCCGTCGGCCGCATGGTCGGTGGCGCGCACCGCGCAGGTCTTGTAGGTCGGCTCGGCGAACACCACGCCCCGGGTGGGTTTGTTCCGGGCGTCGATGGGGTCGACCGCACGCGAGGTGCTCAACGCAAAGGCCGGCTTGTCGGCATAGAAGCTGGTGCAGGCCGGGCTGAGGCTTCCCGCCGCGGCGGCGGTGGTGTCGGCCTGGCTGCGCGCATCGGCGTCCACGCCCGGCGCGCTGGCCGCACCCGCCTGCGCCGAGACCTCGTGCCGCGCGTTGACCGAGCCCGAAGCGGCCTGCCCCCCGCCCGATGCGTCGCCGCCGCCCCCGCAACCGGCCAGGACCAGCACCGCCATGGCTTCGGCGACCGCCATCGCGACCGTGTTCAGATTCACTCTCATGTTTATTCCTCAATGATGTTCAACAGGTGGGCCGACTGACGGCATGGCCAGCCTTCGTGTGGATCAAGGGTGTTCCTTCGCCCTTCATCTCTCCAAAGAGCGGGAAAGACGGGCTCGGCGGCTCATGCTGTTTCACTTGGAAACAATGAGGACCCAGCAAAGCCGCAACTGCCTGGGCGTCGAAGAGGAAAAGGAGGAGGGTGGCAGAACTCTCGTGTCCGCAGCGGGGATCCACCTGACGTCGAATGCGAGGCGGTCCGCCGTCAGGGATACAGCTGCTCGGGCCGCACACCCTCGCCGGCATGACCGGAAGATCCGCGCAGCCGCCCCATACTTTTTCATTGAAATCCAGTACCAATCTTTCATATGCCAGAGGCGTGGCTCAAGCGGGCCCCGAAATGGCACGTTGTGTCCTAGTTTGGCGATTGCCTGCCTCCTACGCTGCGGCTGACGGATCGCCAGTTCCCTGGCTTCGGGCGGACTGAAGGACCTGGCTTGGCGCACACGAGCGGTGTTGCCAAGCATTTGAGAAGTCATCAACACCCACGCATGTCAAAAGGAAGTTATGTTGTCAAATGAACGCGGCCTGGCCGCCTTGCTGGCCGCTGGCGGCCTGCTGTTGAGCGCTTGTGGCGGTGGTAGTGGCACCGGCGAGGCACCCCATGCCGATCCGGCGGAGGTCACGACCGCTCCGCCGCCAACGTCTCCCGCGCAAGCCCAATACCAGCCAATCACCAGTGTTCCGGAGGCAGACTACCTGCGCTCGACCGATGCGCCCCTGCGGTTCGTGAGGTCGGGCGTTTTCAATCGCATCAATGCCATCCGTCAATCCATCGGCTTGGGCCTGCTCGCCCAAAGCCATGACTTGGATCAGGCCGCGGAAAATCATGCCCGCTACGTGGGTGGGTTCGGCATGCCGATCGAGCCGGTCTCGTCGCATACCGAAGACCCAACGCAGGCGACGCTCTTCACGGGTGTGTCGCCGCTGAGCCGGGTCATTGCCGCAGGGTATGTCCCGGAGAAAGTCGACGAATCCAGCGTGATCGTCCTCAACTTGGCAACCCAGGACCAGGTCGATACCCAACTGATGGCCAGTGCCTACAACCGGCTTCCTTTGCTGGGCTATGACTGGGTGGACGTCGGCATTGGTGCCAGCCTGTCGTATCCGCTCCTTGCGATCGGATCGCTGGTCGTGGAGGTGTCCTACCCCGCGCGGGCCACTCGGCAAGGTGCACCTGCGGTCGCCTACGTCATCTGGCCTCGGGAAGGCAGCGTCACTTCAGGCGTCAGCAACGCGCCAGAGTACCCCTCGCCTCCCGGCGCAGGCTTTCCCATCTCCATCCAGATAGATCCGGCAAGAAAATTGTCGGTCGCCAGGTTCGAGTTGAGGGAAGGGACCGCGAAAGTGCCCGGTACCGTGTTGACCGCCGAGACCGATGTGAACATGAGAGCCCATGGCGGTTCAGCAGCGGTGTTCTCGCCAACCGAACTGCTCAGGCCTTCAACGCTTTACACGGTTGTTTTCGAAGGCAAGTCGGATGACGCTCCGCTCAACGTGAGCTGGAATTTCCGAACGCCCTGAGAGCCAGGAAACCCTCCCCGCACGAGGTCGAGAACTTGAGCCTGGAGCGCTTGCTGCAGGCCCGCCTGGCGTGCGCTGGCTGGTTTTGCAACCAACCATGGGGCCGATTTAAATCACTTGTGGTGAAAGATGAGAATGAAGAAAACGTTGTTGATGGCAGGGCTGTTGTTGGCTTCGGCAGCGCCCCTGACCGCCTGGGCTGGGAGCCTCGTGGAGGTCGGCCGGGTCAAGCTGGCTCTTCAGGAAAATGGCTGGGAGGCCGTGGAGGCACCGCCTTTCCAGATCAACATTGGCCCGCAGGGCATCGACGGTGTGGTCGATGGACAAGCCAAACTGCTGACGCTGAAGGCGCCAGACGGAAAAGCTGTGGCGGTGTTGTGGGTGGGCTCGACGCGAGGAACGATGACCCAACTTCGATTTTCCGGCGTGAATGATTGCCGCAGCGTGACCAGCATGTACGTGCATGACTATTCCCAGGGACGCGTCCCCGCCGAATGCCTGTTTTTTGGAGGCCCCTTCAAGGACTTCACCACGGAAAGTCTCAAAAATCTGCCCAAGCTGCGGGCCGCACTGAACGACGACCCGACCAGGCTGCCACCCCATCCATATGTGCTTGTCGTGAGAATGCAAAGCAGCAATGCTTCCGGCCTTTGGATGGAAGGGGTTGTCAGGGGCGATCTCAAGGGCCTGGCTGGCAAAGCGTTGGAGGCCGTGCCTGCTGGATTGAGGCCTGAAGCCGCCGCCTGGGCGGAAGCCTTGGGGCAGTCATCTCAAGAGGCCCTGCATTCCATCCGGGGGGAGCTCAGGTTTCCGACACTGGAGTTTGCGGACAGGTGAGGCCCGTTACCAATGGCGGTGAGCGTCCCCAATTGCCGATGAGCCTCTGCCTGGCGAGCTGTTTCGACCTTGCACAGCCGCGCGCCAGGCAAGGTCGTGGCCCGGGCCTCAGCGTGTGGTGAGGAAATGCCCCATGCGCTGCATCTCTTCGTCCAGCGCGCTGCGGAAGGCCGCGCACTGGGGCGCTGGGCCGGCCGCATAGCCGAAGGCGGGCGCCAGCAGCCCTTCGCGGGCCGACACATTGGCCCAGCCGATCACTTGGTCACGCCAGAGCATCGGCAGCGCGTAGTGGCCGAACTTGCGCTGGGCCGGCGGTGTGTAGGCCTCGAACTTGTAAGTCCATCCCCAGAGCAACGTGAAGCGGCGGCGGTCCCAGACCACCGGATCGAAGGGGGCGAGCAGGCGCAGCCGGTCATCGATGGCGTGGCGCCGCGAGCGCGGGTTTTCGTCGATGGGCCAGTACCAGGTGGTGCCATCGATGCGGCAACTCGCCAGGTGTTCACGCGCCAGGCGCAGGGCCGCCTGGGTCTGTGCCACCAGGTGCGGTGCACCGTAGCCGAGCAGCCGCACCAGGTAGGTCAGGCTGGCGGCTGGCAGCGGGGCGTACTTGCGTACCACCAGGTCGATCAAGGCGGCGGCCCGCTGGGCACTGGCGGCGGGACTGTCGTCCACGGGCGGGTGCGTCGCAGGCTCGTAGACGCGCGTGCCGCGGTCACGCCGCTGGACCCGCAACAAGCCGCGGTAGTGCATGCCGTCGAGCAGTTGGGTGCTGGCATGGGCGGAGCCGCCCCAGTAGGTCTTCACGCGTCCGTGCGCGAAGTGCTGCTCGACCTCGCGCGGATGGACCGCACCGCGTTCCCGCACGAAGGCCAGCACGTCGGCGGCCTTGCGCCGGGTCTCGGCGTCCCAGGCTTTCCTGGCCTGGCGAGGATGCATCAACGCCAGATGTTCGCTGGGCAGGAAGCCGTAGTTCACCAGGCAGTCCTCGTCGATCTTCAGGCGCGGGTAGCGGCGCTCCAGGTCGCCGGCGAGGTAGTCCTTGACGCGGTGGCGCAGCGTGAGGTCCTGCGCGCGGGCGGGGGCGCGGATCGGATCCGCCTGCACGAAACCCAGGCGTTGGATGGCGGCCGGCAGCGTGGTCGGCGTGAACAGGGTGCGCGCCACCGCGTAGCGGCGCAGATCTTCCAGGCTGGGTTCAGAGGGCATGGGCAATGGGCGTGTGGGAGGTCCTGCTGCCAGCGGTGACTTCAACACCCAGGCGGTCGGACATGACAGTATGCTCAACTGACGATTCACTTAGAGTGCCGTGTTCAAGGAGGGCCGCCGGCGTCGCCCACCGCATCAAGCAACCACCGGCGGAACTCGCCCATTGCTGCCCCCTCGGGCCTGGACTTCAGCCGCGTGAGCCAGTAGCGGCCCGTTGACACCTGCACGTCGAAAGGCTGAACCAGCCGTCCGTGCTGCAACTCCAGCGTGAACATGGCCAGCGGCAGCAACGCCACCCCCAGGCCCCGCATCGCCGCTGCCGCCATCGTCACCGACGAATCAAACACGGGCCCATACAACAGCGGAGCCGACACGCCTGCGGCCGCGAACCAGCGTGTCCATTCGTCCGCACGGTAGGAGCGCAGCAAGGTCTCCCGGGCCAGGTCGGCTGGCTCGCGCAGCCGGCCCGCCAGCTCCGGCGTGCACATGGGTGACAGCGGGGCCTCCATCAGCGGCTCGGCTTCGGTGCCGTGCCACGCGCCGTCGCCAAAGCGGATGGCATAGTCCAGCCCCTCGCCAGCCAGGTCCACCCGGT
>CBINPE010000066.1:0-24871 GCA_966252435.1 uncultured Burkholderiales bacterium
CGCCGACGTGGTGCCGGTGCGGGGCGTGATCCTCGGCGGCGGGGCGCAGGAGATGAAGGTGGTGGTCAACGTGCTGCCGTTGGTGCCCGACCCTCTCCCAAGTGCAAGGCCAGGACCTGCTTCATCTCGTGCAGCCAGGTGACGCTGCTGGGCAGCATGGGCCGAGTTGAAGTTAGTTCTGAAAGCAGGTGTTACGGCACCTTGTGGCAGCGACAAATTCCCGGCCAAGATGGCGCTCGCATCACAAATTGCGGGCGCCATTGCCTGGGTTTCCACGTTCTTGCGCGGTGGACACCCACGTTCTTGGACGGCCTGGATGCTGTTGTGATCACTCAAGATGCATGGCAGGGGCGCCCTTTCTTTTCTCAGCAGGAGCAGTATGCGCAGTCGACAAGAAAGAAGGGCGTTCCTTCGCCGCCTTGTGGCGATGGCGGGGACGGTCTCGATAACGGGGTGCGGTACTGACGCGGACGAGCCTTCGCAAGGGCGTACGGCAACCCCGGTTGTGCTCCCCGCGCCTTCTCCTGGCGCCGGTCCGACCCCACCTTCCATGACGGATCCCATCCCCTTCACCTTGCTGAGTGCAAAGGGCGGTGCAGGAATTCCGTTCTGCTTCGCCCAGCCGTTCCGCAAGGGCGATGTCCCGGCGGGCAAGTCGCTGGTAAGCAGCCCGGCGAATATCCAGATTCAGGTCACGGCGCAAAACCGCTGGCCTGATGGCTCGCTGAAACTGGCGATCATTGCTGGACAGGCCTCCCTGCCGGCCGGCGCCCCCCTCGTGGGTTCCTTGTCGGTTGTCCCTGAGCCTGCCCGTGTTGCCGCGCTCGATACGAAGGCGCTCCGAGCCACCGGAGTGACAGCGGCTGTGCGCTGCGGTTCCTTTGGAACGGTGGCGTGGAGCGGGGCGGATTGGGACCAGCCTTTCCTGACCTGGGTGGCCGGGCCATGGATGACCTCCTGGGTCTATCGCAAGGCCGTTGGCTCGGACGCGCATCTTGTCGCCTGGCTGGAAGTCCGGCTCTTCGCCAGCGGTGCCGTGGAAGTTCTGCCTTGGATCGAGAACGGCTACCTCCAGGTGCCTGGCCCGACGAACAAGAGTGCCACGTACGAGTTCACCCTCGGGGAGAGCAAGCGGTTCAGCGCGCCGATCGATCTGCCTCACCACTGTCGCGCCCCCTTGCTTTCTGGCTCGATCGTGTCGCATTGGCTGGGGCCCGATCCCGGCGTGGCCGTGCGGCATGACGCCGGCTACTTCCAGTCCACCCAACTCGTCCCGTCGTACCGTGCGCAGGTGGACGCATCGGCCAGCGTAGTCGGATCGCTGCCCCCCAGCTTTCAACCCCTCCAGCTCGGCAGTTTTCCCCCTGCCATGGGACACGCGGGATATGACGCCTCCATCGGGCTGCTGCCGGAGTGGGACGTTCTCTACCTTGTTTGCACGGGCTCCGATGCCCCCGGCAAGGCCGTGCAGTGGAACGCTTACAGCGCTGGCCGCTACGCACTGCATTACCGCGATGAGGCCACCCATCGGCCACTCAGGTTCTCCGCGCACCCCACCCTGGTCCTGTCGCAGTCCGGCCCCGTGGGTGTGAGTGACGTGGCCGACAGTGCCGCTGGCGACTACACGCCGGCGCCGTCGGGCACGGCCCCCCCGACGTATGCCATGTCGCATCATCCTTCGATGGGGTACATGGCCTACCTGCTCACCGGCCGCTTCTATTTCATGGAGCAAGTTCAGTTTGTCGCCACGACGAACTACCTCAAGAACAAGGACACGCACCGTTCAGGCGCCGACGGGGTGTTCAATTCGGCGGTGGATGCATGCACGCCGCGAGGTGCGGCCTGGGCCGTGCGTTCGCTCGCCCAGGCCACATGCGTCACGCCAGACAGCGACGCCGTATTGCGAGGCGAGTTCGTCGCTTCGCTGAAAGCCAACGTCGCGTTCAACCATGCACGCTATGTGGCGAAGCCGAACAACCCCTTCGGCTTCGTGCACGCGCACAACGACTATTCCAGCGCCCCAGGTTATTTTGGGGCCACCTGGCAGCAGGACTTCTACACGGCGGCCTATGGCTTCACGTGCTGCCTCGAGCTGTTGGTCAACGAGTCCGAAGCCACCAAGGCGAGCGAACTGTTTGCATGGCTTTCGCGCAGCATCACGGGCCGTCTGGGCGCGACGAGCGACCAGGAGTACCTGTACCGCGACGCGGCCACCTACGCGATCGCGATGTCCCCCTCCGACAACCCCGACTGGGTCAATGGCAGCGGGCCCTGGTACCCCGACTGGGGCAAGGTCTATGACGCCACGTTCTCCGGGTCCGTGGGCACCGAGGGTCCCTACGATCCGCGGGGCCCTCGCACTTCGGGCGATCTTCGCGGCGGCCTCTCGGCCACTGGCTACTGGGCCAATCTCCAGCCGGCCATCGCCTATGCGGTCCAGCTCAATGTGCCGGGCGCGCTGGCGGCCTACCAGCGCATGGTGAACGCGGGCAACTGGAAGGCGCTGTCAGACGCGTTCAATCTCGATCCGGTGTGGTCCGTGCTGCCTGCGTCTGCTTCCTTGCCCACCCGGCCCGGCGGCAGCAATTCGAAGCCTGCGTGGCGCCAGGCCATGGCGCCGCTGACGTGGGCCAAGATTGGCGGCAACACCCCGAGCGCGGTGGACCCGCGTTTCAACGCCTCCGTCAACCCGAATGGTGCAGGTGCGCTTCCACCCTGGCATGCCATCGGCGGCTTCGCGATGATCATCGAGGCGTGGGGTGGGGGCGCCTACGATCAGGAGCGTGACGTGCTGCGGCTCCACGGTGGGGGGCATGGCGACTATGCCGGCAACGAGATCCTCGATTGCGACCTGGGCGCCGAATCTCCCACCTGGAAGCTGACGATGCCGCCGACCGGCAGCATCGGCGACCCCGGCGATATTTCCTCCGGCGGTGACGCCAACGCCTACTTCGATGGCCGCCCGCGCTCGACCCATACATACAACAATCTTGTTTTTGTGGGCAGCGACTTCTACAACGTCATCGGGTCGGTATACCCCATCGGTTTTTCAGGCAGCAAGCTGTACAAGTTCGACGGCACGGCGTGGCACGACGCCGGCTCGACCGCAGGCGTGATCAACGAGGCCTACGGCGGCGTGTGCTACGACGCCAAGCGGCATCAGCTTCGCTACGCCGAGTTTGGCAACGGCACGGTGTCGTGCTACGACATCGCGACGGGAACGTGGAGCCGAGGGCCGCAATACACCAACCACAGTGGCTACATGCGCACCGTGTATGTGCCGACACTGGACGTGGTGGTTTGCCTGTCGTCTTATTACCCCAGCCGCTTCCGCATCTTCGACTACGGCCGCACCGCGGGAACCAACATTCCAGAGCCACCCGTGATCGGCACACCGCCGACGTCGTGGTATCACACAGGTGTCTGGGTGCCTTCGCTCAATGCCATCGTCTCGTGGAATGGTGGTTCAGGGTTCGATCTCCTGGTGCCGCCTGCCTCCGGTGACCCCGCGACTTCCGCATGGACGTGGAAGCGACTCGAAGCCTCGGCCAGCAATGTCGTCATGCCCGATCCGCCGACCTCCCATGGCGTCTACGGCCGGTTCTTCTATTCGCCAAAGCTTGACTGTCTCGGTGTCATCAACGCCACGAACCAACAAATCAACGTGTTTGCTCTGGGCTGAGCGCCATCAGGCAGCCCCATCCCGAGCGGGGAGCGGAGGTTGGGATGGGTGCTCCCGGTTGCCGCCCCAACCCTTCTTGAGAGGCCCGTTGCCTGCATGCGGGCCTCGGGCACAATGCCCGGTTCAGGCTGAAGCAGGCAGGCATGCGCTGTGCTGGTCACGGGTCCCGTGTTGGCGGACCGGGAGCGACCGACCCGAGCGGCCCGTCGTCGACAGCCCGCCAGAACAACAAACCGCAAGCCAGCCTCGGGAGTCGCTTCGATGATTCTTTCCATGCCGTGGGGTATCCGGCGCCTTGTCCGTGCCCATGCCCTTGTCCGATCGGTGGTGATGGGGTGCCTGATCCTGTGCGGGCCGGCCGGCCTGCGCGCGCAGCCCGTGAGCGCGCCGCAGCACCCCTGGGTGGTAACGCCGCTCGAGTCCGACGCCTACTTCAGCAACCTGCGGTCCGGCGACAAGGTGCAGAGCCCCTTCATCGTCAAGTTCGGCCTGTCCTCGCCCTGGGGGCTGGCGCCGGCGGGCCACGAGATTCCCAAGACTGGCCACCACTACCTGCTGATCGACCGGCCCCTGCCGGTGCCTGCCGTGCCGGCCCCGCTGGACCGCTACCACGTCGACTTCGCCAAGGGGCAGATGGAGGCAGTGCTCAACCTCGAGCCCGGCACCCACACCTTGCGGCTGCTGCTGACCGACCACCAGCGCATCCCCCGTTTCGTGTACAGCAAGGAGCTGACGATCGAGGTGCTGCCCGGCACGTCCAGCCTGTCCGACAGCGCAGGCCGGGTGCCGCTCGTCGAACTGCTCAACCTGCGCAACGGGCAGGTGCTCAAGCCGCCGTTCAAGCTCAATTTCCATGCCTCCGCGCTGAACATCTCGCACCAGGCCAGCGGGGCGCCCAACACCGGCTACTTTCGCGTCCGCTTCAAGCCTCTCACCGGCCGCAGCACGCAGGACGTGTTCATCTCCTTCCCGAATGGCGCCACCGAGGCCTTGTTCAACCCGCCCGATGGCAACTACGAGGTGCAGCTGTTCTATGTCCAGAATCCGGGCAACGTGCTGACCTCGGTGGTCAGCGAGACCTACCGCGTGGTGGTCCGCAAATGAACCCTGGAGCCCATGAATGAATGCATGCGAACAGATCGAGAAACGGACCGGGCCCCTGGCGAGGGCGGCCCTGACCCTGGTGCTGGCCTTCGCTGCCGGGGCGGCCGGCGCCCAGCCGGCGGCTTCTGCCTCGGCGCCCGCGCCGACAGCCAGCTCGGCCCTGGCCGCGAAAGCCGCCTTCGAGCACACCCAGCGTGCCCAGCAGGAGGACGCCCGGCGCCAGCTGCGCGCCGAACAGCAGGCCCAGGCCAGCCAGGAAGCCGCCCAGGCGCAGCGCCGTCAGCAGCTCTGCGACGCCAAGAAGCGCCTGCATGAGGAGGCGTTGCAATCTCCCGAGAGCACGCCTGACCGCCCGGGCCTCATCCAGCGGGCCCAGGCCGCGATGGAACTGGCCTGCGCGAAGCCGCTTGCGCCGCGCTGAGGATGCGCCGTCTCCACCGTCTGCCTGCCGCCGGGGGCAGGTGGCCCGGCGCCTGTCTGCCCTGACGGCGGGCGGGGCCTGTCACGGTGTCGTCATGGGGCGCCGGTATGCTGCCGCCGCCCATCTGGCGGCCCTGCTTTTTCCCTAAACTCCCTGCTGTCATGACCGACTCCCCGGCCTCTCCCTCCCAGGTCCCGCCTGCTGCTGCCGGCACGCCTGCGCCGGCGCTTCCCAAGCTGCTGAGCCGCGAGCGCTCGATCCTCGCCTTCAACCGCCGCGTGCTGGCCCAGGCCCGCCGTGCGGACGTGCCCCTGCTGGAGCGCCTGCGCTACGTCTGCATCGTGTCGTCCAACATCGACGAATTCTTCGAGGTGCGCTTCCCCGACTACATCGAGGCGGTGCAGCGGCCCGACGCCCTGGTCTCCAACCGCGAGCTGCAGTCCCTGGTCGAGGAGGCCCATGCCCTGGTCAGCGACCACTACGGCGCCTTCAACGACGACGTCATGCCCCTGCTGCAGCAACAGGGCATCGTGATCCTCAACCATGCCCAGCGCAACGAGGCCCAGCGCCGCTGGGTCAAGCACTTCTTCGTCAACCAGGTGCGTCCGCTGCTGGTACCGGTGGGGCTGGACCCCGCGCATCCCTTCCCGCAGGTCGCCAACAAGTCGCTCAACTTCATCGTGCGCCTGGCCGGCAAGGACGCGTTCGGCCGCGCCAACACCATTGCCATCGTGAAGGTGCCGCGCGTGCTGCCGCGCGTGATCCGCCTGCCCGAGAAGGTCTCGCCCGACGCGCAGGCCTTCGTGCTGCTGACCAGCGTGATCCGCGCCCACCTGGAGGAGCTGTTCCCGGGGCGCGAGGTGCTGGCCTTCTCGCAGTTCCGCCTCACCCGCGACTCCGACCTCGACGTCGAGGCCGACGTCGCCAACCTGCGCCAGGCCCTGCGCTCGGGCCTGACCACCCGCAACTTCGGCCAGGCCATCCGGCTGGAGGTGGTCAGCACCTGCCCCACCGAGCTGTCGGAGTTCCTGCTGCAGCAGTTCGGCCTGCCGACGGCGGCGCTGTACCGCGTCAACGGCCCGGTGAACCTGGTGCGCCTGAACCAGCTGATCGACCAGGTCGAGGCACCCCACCTGCGCTTCCCGCCCCACGAGCCGGTGTGGCCGCGCGGCCGGCTGCCGCTGCACAAGTCGATCCTGCAGCGCCTGCGCGAGCAGGACATCCTGCTGCACCATCCCTTCGAGAGCTTCGAGGTGGTGGTGCAGTTCCTGCGCGAGGCGGTGCACGACCCCGAGGTGCTGGCCATCAAGCAGACCATCTACCGCACCGGCAGCGAGTCGCCGCTGATGGACCTGCTCATCGAAGCCGCGCGGCGCGGCAAGGAAGTCATGGTGGTGGTCGAGCTGAAGGCCCGCTTCGACGAGGAGGCCAACATCAACTGGGCCGAGCGCCTGGAGGCGGTGGGCGCGCAGGTGGTCTACGGCATCGTCGGCCTGAAGACGCACGCCAAGCTGCTGCTGCTGACGCGCCGCGAGGACGGCGGGCTGCGCCGCTACGCCCACCTGTCGACCGGCAACTACAACCCCAAGTCGGCGCGGCTGTACACCGACCTGGGCTACCTCACGGCCGCGCCCGACATCACGGCAGACGCCGACGCGGTGTTCCAGCAGCTCGCCAGCCTGGGCAAGATGAAGGCGCTGCGCTGCATGCTCCAGGCCCCCTTCACCCTGCACCGCGAGATGATGGGGCTGACGCACCGGGTGGCCGAGGCGGCCCGCCGCGGCGAGCCGGCGCGCATCGTGCTCAAGCTCAACGCGCTCACCGACGTGCCCCTGATCGAGGCGCTGATCCGGGCCGGCATGGCGGGCACGAAGATCGACCTGATCGTGCGCGGCGCCTGCATGCTGCCCTCCGGCCTGCCCGGTGTGACCGACAACATCCGGGTGCGCTCGATCGTCGGGCGTTTCCTGGAGCACTCGCGCATCCTGTATTTCCGCTGGGGGCGCGACGCGGACGACGAGGCCCTCTACCTCTCCAGCGCCGACTGGATGAGCCGCAACATGTTCCGGCGCATCGAGCTGGCCTGGCCGGTGCGCGATGCGGCGCTGCGCCAGCGGGTGATCGACGAGTGCGTGGTACCGTACCTGCACGATGGTGTCGATTCGTGGTTCCAGCAGGCCGACGGTTCCTACCAGAAGTCCGGCCTGCCGGGGCCGAGCGCCCAGCAGGCGCTCATGGCGCTGTTCAGCCCGGACGAGTGAGCCCGAGCGGGCCGTTGCGTGGCCCGCCGTGGCCTGCTCCGTGCTCGGGCGGGTGGCGCGCCGTGGATGAGGAAGTCAACAAGACCGACAACAAAGGAAAGGAGATTCCCATGGATCTGATCCTGTGGCGCCATGCCGAGGCCCACCCCGCGGAGCCGGGCCAGTCCGACCTGGACCGCTGTCTCACGAAGCTCGGCCTGCACCAGGCCGAGCGCATGGCCGCCTGGCTGGACAAGCACCTGCCCGAGGCGACCTTGTGGGTCAGCCCGGCCGAACGCACCCGCCAGACGGCCGCGCCCCTGAACCGCCCGAAGCATGTGGCGCCCCTGCTGGCGCCCAACGCCCTGGCGCCGAACGTGCACCAGGCCGTGCAGGATGCCCAGGTCAAGGGCCCGCTGGTGCTCGTTGGCCACCAGCCCACCCTGGGCCAGCTCGCCGCGCTGTGGATGTGCGGGCAGGTGCAGAACTGGTCGATCGAGAAGGGCGCCATCTGGTGGCTGCGCAGCCGAGGGCGCGAGGCCCAGGAAGAAGGGCGGCGCACGCCCTGGGTGCTTCACGCCATGCGCACGCCGGAGGACGTCTGAGCGTTCGACCCAGCCCCCTCGTCAATCCGCATTGAGCTGAAAGAACGAGGCCCGCGGCGTCTGGCTGCCCTTGGCCAGGGAGAAACAGGCCCAGCTGTTGTAGACCGTGCTGGCGGAGACGCACAGGTGGCGCATGCCCTTGGACGCGGCCTTGGAGAACGGCGGTACAAACGCGCCGTTGTTCGCTGGTGAAATGCCAGGCTCCGTGTTGGGCAGGGTGGTGCAGACCATCTCAAAGCGCTGGCCGGGTTCGGATTGCCAGTCGCTCAGGAAATCCGGGTCCGAGCCCTTGGCGTAGTCGATGCTCGTCGACAGCCGCGAGAGGGTCCAGCCCTGCGGCGACTTGAGGGCGAGATGCAGGCTCAAGGGGTTCTTGCCGGTGCCGGAGCGCAGCAGGAGGCCCACCGCCTCGGTCGACTCGGCGCCCAGCGTGCACGTCTTGGACATCAGCACGCGCGCCTCGGGCTGCGCCTTGGCCACTTCGGCCGCCAGCTCCTGCGGCAGCGCGGTGGTCGCTGTCTCCGCGGCGAGTGCGGCTGCGCTCATCGCCATCGTGGCGCCCAGGGCGCAGAGGCAGCTTGTTTGGAAGGGGGTCATGAAACATTGCCTTTCATCGGGGTAGAGCGCCGGGGCGTGCCGGCGCGGGACATCATGCGGCCGCCAGTTTCAGATGCAGCGCACCGGTGCGTGACCACGCGGCGGCTTCCTCTTCCAGCAGGTGCAGGGTGCGCGGGTGCGCGCGCATCCACTCGCGGTCGTGGGCAAGGATGAACGTCCTGGCCTCGGCGGCTGGGCCGCTGGCCGGCTGCAGGCGCAGCGCATCGGCGGGCGCGTCGCTGCGGGCGTGGCAGAGGATGAGCGCCAGGCGCAGGCACAGGATCTGGCGAGCCGTCTCGGCGTCACGCAGGTTCTCCTCCACCTTGCGCAGTCCGCCGCGCTGCGCCAGCAGCAGCATGCCCAGGCGGCGCTGCTGCGATTGCGAGAACCCTGGCGTGTCCACGTGCGTCATCACGTAGGCGCTGTGCCGGTGGTGGTCGTGGTGCGAGACCATCATGCCGATCTCGTGCACCGCGGCGGCCCAGCGCAGCTCGCGCCGAGCCTCGCCGGCCGGCGTGCCGGGGCGGGACGGGTCCTCTGCCCCGGCGGTGGCCGCACCCAGGCCGTCATACAGCGCCAGCGCCACGGTGGCCACGCGGGCCGCCTGCGCGGTGTCCACGCCGAAGCGTCGCTGCAACTCATGCACGGACGCGTCGCGCACGTCGTGTCCGTCGCGGGGCCGTCCGGCGGCGGTCAGGCGCTCGTTCAAGTCGAAGATGACGCCTTGCCGCAACGCGCCGCGGGCCGGCATCAATTCCTTGATGCCGAACTGCGCCGCCAGGGTGTAGAGGATGCACACCCCGCCGGCGATCACGGCGCGCCGGTCTTCCTTGAGGCCGGCGAAGTCCAGCCGCTCGACGTGGCCCGCCTCGATGCAGCGCTCGATCACCCAGCGCAGGCTGGCCGGGGTGATGCGGCCATCGGTGATGCGGTTGGCCGCCAGCACCTGGGACAGGGCCCCCACCGTGCCGGAGGAGCCCAGCGCTTCGCGCCAGTGCGCCGGCGCGAAGGGCGCGAGGGCCTCCTCCAGCTCGGCCCCGGCGGCGACCTGCGCGCTGCGGAAGGCGGACTCGGTGAGCCGCCCGTCGGCGAAGTACTTCATCGACAGGCTGACGCTGCCGACCTGGAACGACTCGGCCTGCAGGGGCCGCAAGCGCTGCCCGAGGATCATCTCGGTCGAGCGCCCACCGATGTCGATCACCAGGCGCGGTCGCTCCGAGGGCTGCAGGCGCGCCACTCCCGCGAAGATGAGACGGGCCTCCTCGCGGCCGGAGATCACCTCGATCGGATGGCCCAGCACGGTTTCGGCGCGTGCCAGGAAGGCATTGCGGTTCTGCGCCTCGCGCAGGGTCTGGGTGGCTACCGCCCGCACGCCCAGGCTGGAAAACCCCCGCAGCCGCACCGCGAAGCGGGCCAGACAGTCCAGGCCGCGCTGCATGGCCTCCTCGGTCAGCAGGCCTTCGGGCGTGAGCCCGCCGCCCAGGCGCACGGTCTCCTTGAGGTAGTCGATGCGGCGGTAGCGTCCCGCGTGCACCTGGGCGATCTCCAGCCGGAAGCTGTTCGAGCCCATGTCGATGGCAGCGAGGGGGCTGTCGGGGGGCAGCGGGCTGGTGGCGGCGGGGGGGAGGGCGGCGGCAAGGGGGGGAGGACTCATCCGCCCATTGTCCCGTGAAATCGCGGCAGGGCTGCCGGCGGCACTGGGGCCTCAGTTGCTGCGGATGTCGTAGAGCTTGTCCACGTTCACGCGCACCAGCACCGACTTGTCGGGCACCGTGGCGGCGATGGCGTTGGCGGGTTGCGCAGTGTCGCGCGAGACCGGTTGCGACAGCGCGTCGCCGTTGCGGTTCGTGATCGCCGCCACGATCGGCGTGTTGGCGTTGGCACCCCGCTTGGTGACGATGGCGGTCTCACCGCTGGCCAGCTTGACGAAGCAGCCCGGCGGATAGATCCCGAACTCCTTGATCAGCAGGGCCGCCAGCGGGTTGGCCTTGCTCTGCGTGTAGAGGTCGCGCGCGGCCTGTTGGGCGGGCTGCTGGGCGCGGCCGGCGCGGGCGCTGTGCTTGGCGGTGAAGCAGTCGACGAAGCGCAGCAACTGCGAGGCTTCGGTGGGTTCGTTGAGCTTGCGGGGATAGCCCAGGCTGCCAGGTTGCTCGTGGTGCTGCTCGACGGCGCTGAGCCACTCCGGGTCCTGCAGCCCGGCGGCACGCAGCAGGCGGGCGCTGGCTTCGGGGTGGTGGTCGATGTCGCGGCGCTGGTTGGCGGTCAGGGGGGCGCTTTGCGCGGCCAGGCGGCCCTGCAGGTCCAGGATGGACAGGTTCATCGTGAGCGCGGCGCCGACCAGGCTTTCGCGGCGCTCGTCGGGCCAGTTCAGCCGCCGCGTGACCAGGCTGCACAACGAGGCCACGTGCAGCGAGTGCACGACGCCGTAGTGGGCGTACCGGGTGTGGTCGTGGCGCAGGATCAGGAAGATCAACAGGTCGGTGTTGCGGTCGGCCAGGCTGCTGATGTGCTCGATGGACTCGCGCACCCGCTCCATGAAGTAGGTTTCCGTGGAGGAGCGCAGCAGGGTGCCGAGCCGGGTCTGCAGGCCTTCCCAGCGCGCGGCGAAGGTTTCTTCCTTGGGCTTCGGGTCGTCGGTGTTGTTGCGGTTGATCTCATCGGCGTCGACGAACATGCCGCGCTCGAGCAGGGTCTGCAGCACGCCCGCGTCGGCCAGCACGTGGCCGCGTGCGAGCAGGAGCTTGCCGCTGGCGTCCCTCACCCCCCATGGCAGTGCCACGCCTGGCTGCAATTGATGGCTGAACTGTTCCAACGGTAGCAACTTCATGATGAGAACTGCCCTGGGATGACACCGATTGGATGAGATATCGCCAACTTTTCACTTCACTTGAGGAAGTAAGCAATCAGCCACGTAGACAGCGCCAAATTTTGTGCAGTGTAGTGCACGGGTGATACGCCGTGGTATCGGGAAAGCAAGCGGGTATTGATGGCGGTCAACCCTTGGCCACGGGGCGGGTGGGGTCGCTGCACCACTCGCTCCAGGAGCCGGGGTACAGGCGCGAGCCCGCCAGTCCCGCGACCTCCATGGCAAGCAGGTTGTGGCAGGCCGTTGCGCCTGAGCCGCATTGGTGCACCACCTCGCCGGGCGGCGTGGCTGCCAGCTGGGCCAGGAACTCGGCGCGCAGGGTCTCGGCCGGCTTGAAGGTGCCCTCGGCTGTGAGGTTGTTCTTGAAGAAGCGGTTGCGTGCGCCGGGGATGTGGCCTGCCACCGGGTCCAGCGGCTCGACGTCGCCCCGGTAGCGTTCCGGCGCGCGGGCATCCAGGATGAACTGCTCGTCCAGCCGGGCGAGCAGGGCGTCGGCTTCCACGATGCCGGGCCACGGGGCCGGGGCGCCGGTCTGCACGGCAGTGCCGGCCAGAGGGGGGACGTCCCGGCTGAGGGTGCCGCCCGCGGCCTCCCAGGCGGCGAGCCCGCCGTCCAGCACCGCCACCTGGTGGCCGCTCTGACGCAGCAGCCACCAGGCCCGCGCCGCGAACATGCCGCCGTGGTTGTCATAGACGACCACCTGCGTGGCCGGCGTGATCCCCCAGGCCTGCACCGTGCGGCGCCATGCGGCCGGCTCGGGCAGCGGGTGGCGGCCATTGCGGCCGGTCTTGGGACCGGCGAGGTCGCGGTCCAGGTGGGCGTAGTGCGCGCCAGGCAGGTGGCCGGCGAGGTAGGCCTGCTCGCCGGCGGCGGGGTCGTTCAAGTCAAAGCGGGTGTCCAGGAGGACCAGAGGAAGGTCGCGGGACTGGGCTTGGTGCAACTGCGCGGCTGAGACAAGGGTGGTGAAGGTCATGGTCACAGTGTCCGGGAGGGTTGGGAAGTGGGCCGGGCGCATGGCAGCCATCCGCAGGCCGCGCGCTTGCACCCCGAACCCCGCATCATCGCCGATGACTTCGGCGCCAGGAATGCGCCATGCACCAGGCAGACCTTCGCAAGGTCGATGAGGCCTGGATGCCGGGAGAGCCAGAGTGGTGCTATGAGACGGAGAGCACAACACCACTGCCATGGGCCACCGCCCTGTCTTGGCGAGGGCGGGCCGCCCCGCGGATCCATTGCCGCATCGGCTGCTCGTAGCAGTGGAAGGACAGCGCCGAGACCCCCAGCGCCATGGCCAGCGCCAGCACCGGTCCCGAGTGCAAGGCGTTCAACCAATGGAAGAAGGGGTAGTGCCAGAGGTAGATGGAGAAAGAGCACATCCCCAGCCACGTCAGCACCGGGTGGGACAGCACACGCTGCACCGCGGCCGGCGCGTCCTGCAGCACATTGACCGACAGGGCCAGCATCGCGGGCAGCAGGAAGTGCTTGAAGACATTGCCGAAGCGCGGCGGCGGCGCGAACAGCCCGACCAGCACCAGCACCGCCGTGGCGAACACCACCAGGGCGGCAAGGCGGGCCGGGATGTGCGGCCGCAGTGCCCGCCGCCACAGGAACAGCGCCGCCGACAGCATCAGCGGCAGGGCGGCGCACTCGGTGCGCAGGTGGGCCAGCAGGACCTCGGGGTGCCGCGCATACAGCCCATAGGCCAGCATGCACAGCAGCACCAGGGCGCTCAGCATCCAGCGCGCCGCTCGCTCGCTCTTCGACAGCGTCAGCAGCGACACCAGGGACAGCAGCACGTAGGAATGCTCCTCCACGTTGAGCGACCAGAGGTTCGCGATGGGCAGCGCGTCCATCCACATGTGGTGGGCCGGCCAGTAGGTGCGCACGAACAGCGCCGAGCCCGTCAGGCTGGCCCAGTCCACCGCCGGCATCCACACCCAGGCGCCCAGCGCGAGCACCAGCAGGTAGAGAAAGAACACGGGAAAGATGCGGGCCGCGCGGTTGCGGTAGAACGTGCCCAGCGGCACTTTGTCCTCGAACAGCACCTTGGCCATCAGCAGGCCCGACAAGGCGAAGAAGGTGTCCACGCCCGTGCGCCCGAGGTTGAGGGGCGAGAAGTGCTCGATCAGCACGAAAGTGATCGCGATGCCCCGCCATCCGTCGAGGTACGGAAGGTGGCGCGAAGGGGTGGACGAAGAATGTGATGATGACAACGACGACGGACTCACCGGTCTGGCTCCTGAACTGCTGCCGCGGGGCTCAAGCCGCACGGTCATTGCGAGGAATCGTAGGACGGACGCTGCGCGCACCGAATGACCCCATGCGCCATTTGGTGACAGGCCGCGCCAAGCTGCGGGGCCCGTTCGGGGATTCCGCGGTTGAGCGTGCCGCCCGCAGCCTTCCAGGTGGCCAGCCATTCTTGAGGCCGGCTAGGAAGTTCCAGTCAACGTCGGAACAATTCGCCAGGCATCTCGGCAGGTTTCTGCGACCTCGACACACCGTCGACCTGCCGTGGTGTGTCCGATAGATTCCTGCGGTTGATTCTTGATGGGGAAGTGGACTTGTATGAGGCAGGAGATGGTGGGTGGGGCCATGAAAACCCAATGGCCGACCAGGCGTGACATGGTGGAGGTTCTGTGCGTCAACCCCGTGTCAGGCATGCCTTGTTCCGAAGACGAGATGGGAGAGATCTGGGTTCGGGGGCCGAAATCAAATTCGGGGCTCCGGCAGCAACGGCTTGAAGCCGCGCGAGACGAGCTGGGTGTGTACCTGAACGATGGGACGGGTCCGTTCCTGCGCACGGGGGACAGAGGGGCTTGGTCGGGTGGCAGGCTCTTCATCACCGAGCGCCTGGATGAGTTCGAGGCCAATTGGTTCGCCGAGCCGAACGAGCCTGTGGTGGAAGCCGCGCCCTGGGAGGTGAGACTCGTGGCGTGGATGCTGATGGCGAGCCTGTCCCTGCTGCTGTGGGGCGGCCTCATCTATTTGTGCGTGAACCTCTTCAAGTGGGTCGGATGAGACCAGCTTTGCTGGCTTGCGGACCGGTGGGCCGGCCGCCTCCATCGGCTTGCATCAACAGGTGACGCTCACAGCGATCCGCCTTCGTCCTGCGCCAGCTTCGCTGCATAGAGGCGCAGCAGGTCATGCATCTGATAGCGTTCGACGGCGGTTTGCTCCAACAGGTGCACGTTCATCATTTCGGTCAGCCAATGCCGTGTGGTCTCGGCGTCGCTGTTCAGCACGGCCATGGCTGTCAGCAGGCTGATGTCCGGCCCAGCCCAGAGCCCCAGCAGCAGGAAGGCCCGCTTCGCCTGGTCCGACATGGCATGGTAGTTCGGCGTCCAAAGGCAATGGCACAGGGCACTTTCGTGGAGCCAGTTCCTCAAAGTCTCCAGCCGCTGTGAACTGTTCGCCAGTTCTTCGGCATGGACTTCCAGCGGCAGGTAGGGCTGCGAGGCCATCCGGTCGGCTGCGATCCGCAAGGCCAGAGGCAAATGCGCGCAGTGGCGGGCGATGGCTTTCGATGCCTCCGGTTCGGCCGCGACGCGGTGCTCGTCGACGGTGCGACGCAGGAGATCCAGTGACTCTTCCGGTGAAAAAAGGCGGAGGGTCACACGGTGCACGCCTTCACGCACCGCCAGCCCGGGCAGGCGGTTGCGGCTGGTCACCAGCGCCATGCAGGCGCCGCCTCCCGGCAGCAGGGGACGGACCTGTTCCGCGCTGATGGCGCCGTCCAGCAGGATCAGCAACCGCTTGCCGGCGAGCAGCGAACGGTACAGCCCGACCTTGGCGGACAGCTCGAGAGGTATGAGCTCGGCCGGGACTTGCAGGGCTTGCAGCAGTGTCGACAAGGCATCATCTGGGTCGACCGCGGGGCTGTTGATGTCGTTGCCGCCGAGGTTGACGTACAGGTCGCCATCCGGGAAGCGGGCACGCACCCGGTGCGCCCAGTGGATCGCCAGCTCGGTCTTGCCGATTCCCGCCGTGCCGTCGATGAGGGCGATCAGGAGTGTGGCAGGGCGATCGTCGACCATCCGGTCCAGCAGGGCCGAGAGGCGTGACAGCTCCGCAGTCCGACCAATGAAGTGGGCAGTGCCGTTGGGAAGCTGCCGGGGAACGAACGCCTGGGTGCCAGGCATGGCCTCGGGCGCGGCCGGTAGCGGCGGGGTATTTTCATCAGGCGCCTCCCGCGCAGGGGCCTGCCTGCCCAAGGCGGCCAGAAGCAGCTCACGCGCGTCGGTGGTGGCATTTTGTGTGATCCACGCGGCGAATTCGGGCAGGGTCGCCAGATCAGCTTCCGGCTCCCAGGGTGGGGTGCCCCAGAGTGTGGCCAGCGCCGCCCTGGGTCGGATGCCCGGCATCTGTTCGCCGCGCTCCCAACGCCCGACCTTGTGGGTGTCCAGTTCGCTGAGCCGCTCTGCCACATCGGCCTGTGTCAGCAAATGACGCTGACGGTTCCATCGGATCCAATATCCCCACAACTGACGTCTAAGGTGCTGCACTCGAAAACTTCCCGGCCCCACAGATTCGGACAACAGACTGAGGAGACTGTCAGTCTTGCCAAGGAACCGCTTGTGAATGCGGTGGAGCAAATGGCCGCAACGATATCGATAGCCCTTTTTGTGAGCTGGTACTTTGTGCGGAACTTTGCATATTGTTTTGTCAAGTTTGTAGGTGTGTTCCCTGTGCCGAGGACAGCTGTCGCGTGTGCAGGGTGAATCCGCGGTACAGCAAGGCAGGCCGGGGCTTCGCGTCAGTCAAGACGGCATGCTTCGCGGAAGATTTCTTGCCACCCGACACGCTGTCGACCCAACGGGGTGAGGTCAGTAAAGTCCCATTCGATGAGAGCTGAAAGTACTTGTCTGTTCAGCGGGTGGTGACCTTGTTAATTTCAGAACCTGCGGGACCGGGACTTTCACGTGCGACAACTGCGGCGGCAGCTATGGGGATATTGGATCCGGTGGAACCGTGAGCGTCACTTGCTGACGCAGGCCGATGTGGCCGACCGTATCGGTGAGTTGAACACCCACAAGGTCGGTCGCTGGGAGCGTGGCGAGCAGATGCCGGGTGCCCGCCCCCGGACGGCGCTGGCCGCGCTCTGGGGTGTCCCTCCCTGGGAGCCCGAAGCCGGCCTCGCGGGCCTGCCCGAGTTCGCCGCGTGGATCGCACGACATGCCTCAGGCGATGCGCGGGATCCTCTTCTGTCCGCCTTGGGCCAGTCCGGCGTCCTGCTGGGGGAGGGGCCCGAGGAAGACACCGCCTCGGGGCCTGAGGCACCGCTGGTGCACATGCCCCAGCGCCCCCCTGCCTTCGTTCCCCGGCAGCTTCCCAACGGCACCGTCCACTTCATCGGCCGGACCGCTGAGTTGGCGCAGCTCTCGGCGGTGCTGGACACGGCGGTCGACGACCGGCCGGCGGCCCTGTTGATCGCGGCGATCGTCGGGACTGCGGGTGTGGGTAAGACCGAGCTGGCGATCCACTGGGCGCACCGGGTGCGCGAGCGCTTTCCGGATGGCGACCTGTACGTCAACCTGGGCGGTGAAGAGTTGGGCGGCCCCTCGGTCGATCCTGACGATGCCCTGTCCGCCCTGCTGCAGGCCTTGCAGGTGCCGGGCGACCGCATTCCCCTTGATCTGATGGCGAAGGTCGGCCTGTACCGCTCGCTGCTCGCCGGCAAGCGCTTGCTGATCGTGCTGGACAACGCGGCCGGCGCTGCGCAGGTTCGGCCGCTGCTGCCGGGGGGCGGGGCCTGCATGGTGCTGGTGACCAGCCGCAACCGCCTGCCCGGGCTGGCGGTGCGTGAAGGCGTGCAGCGCGTGAGCCTCGGTCCATTCTCGCCGCAAGAGGGGCTGACGCTGCTGCGCCACGTCGTAGGCCGGCAGCGCATTGATGCCGAACGGGAGGCTGCGCGGACCATCGTCCATGACTGCGCGAGTCTGCCGCTGGCCTTGCGGATCTCCGCCGACTGGATGGCCTTGCATCCCCACCTGCCGCTGGCGGCCCTGGCCGCAGAGCTGGCCGACGAGTCGCGACGGCTGGGGGTATTGAAGGTCTGGGACAACGGCAATGCCCTGGGCAACTGCCTCTGGTTACCGTCCTACCGCGCCTTGTCCGAAGGGGCGAAGCGGGCGTTCCGGCTGGTGGGCGTGCTGACCGGCCCGGACATCAGCCTGCCGGCGGCGATGGCCTTGATGGACAGCGATGCCACCACCACGCGGGGATGGCTGACCGAGCTGACCAACCTGCATCTGCTGGAGCAGACCGCCGTCGATCGCTATCAGGCGCATGGCCTCCTGCGTCTCTTTGCCGCGGCGATGGCGCGGGCCGAGGAGCCGGCCGTCTCCGTGACGATGGCCATCCGCCGGCTCCTGACTTGGTATGAGCGCATCGCGGAGGCTGTCGAAGTCGCTTCAGCTCGCCAGAGTCTGGCGGTCACCCAGGCCGCGCCCCGCTGGACCGAGCGCGAACGCGAGAACCTGATCGCCGCGGTCCGACTGGCTGAGGCATGCGGCCTGGATGAAGCGGCGCGTCCTCTGGCTGCCTTGCTCAGGGGCAGAGCTCAGGGCGCTGCCCCAAGGCGCTGATTCGCTCGGTCTCCAGCTCGCGCCGGCGGGCCGCACCGCGCCAGGCCTTCGCAAGGCCGATGGCCAGGATGCCGGGAGAAAGCGCCAGATTGGCACCAACGGCCATCAGTTGGCGTGCGGGGCCCTTGGCCGAGGCGATGGCGCTGTCTACGCTGTCCTCCGAGTTTGATTCAACGAGTGAAGCGGACGGAGTGAAGGATGGTGCGGCTGTTGGGAAGTGAATTGGAAGTGGAATTGGTATGAAGCAGGAGATGGTTGGGGGTGGGGCCATGAAAACACAATGGCCGACCAGGCGTGACATGGTGGAGGTTCTGTGCGTCAACCCCGTGTCAGGCATGCCTTGTTCCGAAGACGAGATGGGAGAGATCTGGGTTCGGGGGCCGAAATCAAATTCGAGACTCCGGCCGCAACGTCTCGAAGCCGCGCGAGACGAACTGGGTGTGTACCTGAACGATGGGACGGGTCCGTTCCTGCGCACGGGGGACCGAGGGGCCTGGTCGGGCGGACGGCTCTTCATCGCCGAGCGTCTGGATGAGTTCGGGGCCTCTTGGCTTGCAAGGCCGAACGAGCCTGAGGTGGAAGTCGCGTCGAGGGAGGTGAGGCTCGCGGCGTGGGTGGCGATGGCGGGCCTGTCCCTGCTGCTGTGGGGCGGCATCGTCTACTTGTGCGTGAACCTCTTCAGATCTGTCTGGTGAGACCGACTCTGCCGCTTCGTGAATCGTGGGGCCGACCGCCGCATCGGCTTGCTTCAACCCGGTGACCCGGGCAAGTCGGCCTGGGTCGGCAGCCCCCACCTCACCGCGGCCGGCGCATCGCCTTGCGGTACCACTGATGGAAATGCCGCATGCCGTCCTCCATGGGGCTCTGGTAGGGGCCTGCCTCGTCGTCGCCCCGCTCCATCAGGGCCTTGCGGCCGGCGTCCATGCGCATGGCAATCTCGTCGTCCTCGACGCAAGTCTCCCAGTAGGCGGCCTGCTGCGCCTCGACGAACTCGCGTTCGAACGCGGCGATCTCCTCGGGGTAGAAGAACTCGACCACGTTGAGCGTCTTCTGGGGGCCCTTGGGGTGCAGGGTCGACACCACCAGCACGTGCGGGTACCACTCGACCATGATGTTCGGGTAGTAGGTCAGCCAGATCGCGCCGTGGCGCGGCAATTGCCCGTCGCGGAACTTCAGCACCGCGTCGTGCCAGTTGCGGTAGACGTCCGAGCCGGCCTTGGCCAGGCCCTTGTGGATGCCCACGGTCTGCACCGAGTGGTGCGGGCCGAACTCCCATTGCAGGTCGTCGCAGGTCACGAACTGGCCCAGGCCCGGATGGAAGGGGCCGACGTGGTAGTCCTCGAGGTAGACCTCGATGAAGGTCTTCCAGTTGTAGTCGCACTCATGCACCTGCACCTTGTCGAGCACGTAGCCGTCGAAGTCCAGGTCGGCGCGCGGGCCGAGCCCGGCCAGGTCGGCCGCCACATCGCAGCCGTTGCGCTCGAATACCATCCCGTTCCAGGTCTGGATGGGGTAGTTCTTCAAATTCAGGCAGGGATCGTGATCGAAATGAGGGGCGCCCGCCAGCGTGCCGTGCAGGTCGTAGGTCCAGCGGTGCAGCGGGCACACGACATGGCTGCGGGTGTTGCCGCGGCCGCGCAGCATCACGGCCTGGCGGTGCCGGCAGACGTTCGAGATCAGTTCCAGGCCCTGTGGCGTGCGCACCAGCGCACGGCCTTCGCCCTCGTGCGCCAGGGCATGGTAGTCCCCCACCTCGGGCACCGACAGAGCGTGGCCCAGGTAGCGCGGACCATGCTGAAAGATGAGCTCCATCTCGCGCTGGTACAGGTCAGCGCTGAAGTAGGTATCGACTGAGAGTTGAGCGCGGTCGCGCTCCAGCTTTTCGAGGCGAATGTCCAGATCAATCAGGTCAGACATGATCCCCAGGGTCTCCCAAAACCAGTGTCATCCAACAAACATGCCAGCCCGCAACGGTTTGCGCCCGGACACGCTGGCAGCGTGGATGGCGGCGGGTGGCCCTTACTTCTCCTCCGGTGCGCGACTTTGTGGACCCCAATGGGTTGAGCCGACCAACAGCGCGGGGCCAAGGATTGTACCCGTGCCTCGGGTCAGGCCGGGTTGACATGGGCCGTTTTCCGTCCTTCTTTCCTACATGCTGCACGGTCGAGCGCATCCATCTTCGCGGCGGCGCTGTCCAGCCGGCGAACTCCCCGCAAGGGCTGGAGCGGTGTACAACACATTCCAGGACACCAGGCCACCGAAGCCGGCTTGTCCGACAAGGCAGTTCCGAGGCAGTGGTTTTCCAGAGTTCACCTGCGGGAGCGCGCACATGTCCAACTTCTTGTCGTCAATGTCGATCCTGTTTCGCCACTGCAGCCTGGCCGTGTGCCTGGGCGGCGTCCTGGGCCTGGCGCAGGCCCAGACGCTCGACCGCCTGCCCGCCCTGGGCCTGCGCGGGGACGATGTCACGGTCTCGGGGCTGTCCTCGGGCGGCTACATGGCGGGGCAGTTCGAGGTCGCCTATGCCCGCCGGCTGAAAGGGGCGGCCGTCATCGCCGGGGGGCCCTACGGCTGCTCGCGCGGGCTGGTGTCGACGGCCGCGCTGCGCTGCTCGTGCCCGGCCGAGCGCTCCCCGGGCTGGGACCCGCAATGGCTGGCCTGGGTGCCGGGGCTGGGCTGCGAGGTACTGGCGGCATCGGTCTACCAGTTGGTCAGCGACCGCGCCACGCAGGGCAACCTGGGGGCCATCGACGACCCGGTGCACCTGCGCACACACCGCGTCTGGCTGTTCTCCGGGGGCCGGGACCATGTGGTGGACCGCCGGCTGGTCCAGGCGCTGCACGACTACTACCTGCGCTGGGGCGTGCCCGCGTCGCAGATCCGGCACGTGGACCGCAACGATGCGGCGCACGGCATGCCGAGTCCGACGGCTTCCCAGCCCTGCGGGCTCACGCGCACGCCGTTCATGATCCAGTGCCAGCTGGATGCGGCAGGCGAGCTGCTGAAGTGGCTGTACCCCGCGGACGAGGGCGGGCCGGCGCTGCAGGCGCAGCCGGTGAGGGCGGCGGGGTTCAAGCAGTTCCGCCAGGCGCGCTATACCCACGGGGTGTTCACGGGCCTGGACCGCACGGGCTGGCTGTATGTCCCCGCGGCCTGCGAGGACGCACAGGCCGGGGCGAGCTGCCGGCTGCATGTGGTCTTCCATGGCTGCGAGCAGGGGGTGGGCTTCGAGGACGAGGACGGCCAGATCTACGGCCAGCAGTTCGTGCGGGGCGCGGGCTACAACCGCTGGGCCGAGGGCAGCCGCATCGTGGTGCTGTACCCCCAGGTCCAGGCCAGCACGCAGGGCAGCCTGGCCGACCCCTACCGCTACAACCCGAAAGGCTGCTGGGACTTCTGGGGCTACACCGAGCGCTACGCCGCGCTGCAGCCGGAGTCACCCAACTTCGCCAAGGCCTCGGCGCCGCAGATGCGGGCGGTGATGTCGATGATCGAGGACCTGCTGCGCTCCCCCGAGTGAGCCGCCCTGGGGCCGCTGCGGCTCACCCCGCCGCGATCGCGTCCAGCAGCTCCGTCTCGATCTGCAGCTGCAGCTTGCTCTGCTGCAGGGCCGGGCCGTCGATCAGGAAGGTGTCCTCCACCCGCTCGCCCAGGGTGGTGATCTTGGCCAGCTGCAGGTTGATGTGGTGCCGCGCCAGCACCCGCGCGATGGCGTACAGCAGGCCCGAGCGGTCGCTGGCCGAGACCGTGAGCACCCAGCGCTGGGCCCGGTCGTCGGGCCGCAGCGTCACGCGCGGCGTGACGGGGAATGAGCGCACACGCCGCGAGATGCGGCCGCGGCGCGGCTCGGGCAGGGGGGCCTCGTTCTGCAAGGCCTGCGCCAGCTGGGTTTCGACCAGCGAGATCAGGTCGCGGTGGTGCTGCTCCAGCGGGCTGAGCACCTGGAAGGTGTCCAGCGCGTAGCCGGCCTGCGTGGTGTGCACCTTGGCGTCCAGGATGTCGAAGCCGGCGCTGTCGAAGTAGCCGCAGATGCGCGCGAAGAGGTCGGCCCGGTCCGGCGAGTAGACCAGCACCTGCAGTCCCTCGCCCAGGGGCGACAGGCGCGCGTTGACCAGCGGCTTGCTGCTGCGCAGGTGCCCCGCCAGCGAGCGCGCGTGCCAGGCAATGTCGTTGCCGTCGTGCCGCGCGAAATAGCTCACCTCCAGCGTGTTCCACAGGGGCTGCTCGATGCCCACCGGCAGCGAGCGCAGGTTGAGCGCCTGGCGCGCCTCGAGCTTGCGCGCCTCCATGTCGGCGTCCATGTTGGGCTGGGCCCCGCCGAGCGCCCGCAGGGTCAGGTGGTAGAGGTCCTCCAGCAGCTTGCCCTTCCACGCGTTCCACACCTTCGGGCTCGTGCCGCGGATGTCGGCCACGGTCAGCAGGTACAGCGCGGTCAGGCGCCGCTCGGTGCGCACGATGCGTGCGAAGCGCTCGACCACCTCGGGGTCGGAGAGGTCCTCCTTCTGCGCGGTGTGCGACAGGGTCAGGTGGTGCGCCACCAGGAACTCGATCAGCTCGGCGTCCGCGCGCGCGAGCTGGTGGTCGCGGCAGAAGCGGCGCACTTCCTGGGCGCCCAGCACCGAGTGGTCGCCGCCGCGCCCCTTGGCCACGTCGTGGAACAGCGCGGCGACGTAGAGCAGGTAGGGCTTGTCCCACTGCGAGGCCAGCTTCGAGCAGAAGGCGTACTCGTGGGCGTGCTCGGGCACGAAGAAGCGGCGCACGTTGCGCAGCACCATCAGGATGTGCTGGTCCACGGTGTAGACGTGGAACAGGTCGTGCTGCATCTGCCCCACGATGCGCCGGAACACCCACAGCGTGCGGCCCAGCACCGAGGTGGCGTTCATCAACCGGAAGGCGTGCGTCTGGCCCTGCGGCGCGCGCAGGATCTTCATGAAGGTGGCGTGGTTCACCGGGTCGCGCCGGAAGGCGCTGTCCATCAGGTCGCGCGCGTTGTACAGCGCGCGCAGGGTGCGCGCCGACAGCCCGCTCAGGCCCGGCTGCGTCTGGTAGACCAGGAAGGTGTTGAGGATGGCGTGCGGGTCGCGCTGGTAGAGGTCGTCGCTGGCCACCTCGAGCATGCCGCCACGGTCCAGGAACTGGGCGTTGATGCGGCGCATCGGCGCGTCCTGCAGGCCCGTGATGCGCTCCTCCATGTTGAGCATCAGGATCTGGTTGAGCTGGGACACCGCCTTGGCCGCCCAGTAGTAGCGCTTCATCAGTGACTCCGAGGCGCGCTGGCCCTTGGTGCCGCGGTAGCCGAAGGTGTGCGCTACGGCGGTCTGCAGGTCGAACACCAGGCGGTCCTCGCGCCGCCCGGCGACGCAGTGCAGGCGCGCCCGGATCACCTTGAGCAGGCCCTCGTTGCGCTGCAGCTGGCGCGCCTCGAAGGGGGTGATCAGCCCCTTGGCGGCCAGCTCGGTCCAGGTCTTGCCGAAGCCGGCCGCGCGTGCCACCCACATCACCACCTGCAGGTCGCGCAGGCCGCCCGGGCTCTCCTTGCAGTTGGGCTCCAGGGCGTAGGGGGTCTCGTCGTACTTCTGGTGGCGCTGGCGCATCTCCAGCGTCTTGGCTCGCAGGAAGGCCTGCGGCTCCATCGACTGGGTGTTGGCGACGCGGAAGGTGTTGAACACGCGGCGCGAGCCGCACACGTAGCGCGACTCGAGCAGGGCTGTCTGCACGGTGACGTCGCGCCGGCTCTCCTCCAGGCACTGCTCGACGGTGCGCACGCTGGAGCCGATCTCGATGCCGGTGTCCCAGCAGGCGGTGATGAAGCGTTCGATGGCCTGGGACTGGGCCGCATGCTCGACGGCAGGCTCGCCCAGCGGGCGCAGCAGCACCAGCACGTCCACGTCGGAGTAGGGGAACAGCTCGCCGCGGCCGTAGCCGCCGACCGCCAGCAGCGCCGCATGCTCGGGCAGGCCGGCCTGGGTCCACAGCGTCTGCAGGGTCTGGTCGATCAGGCGCGCCAGCGCGCGGGTCAGGCGGGCGGCGGCCGGGGTGGAGGGGCGCGCCGCCATGAACTCGGCCAGCAGGGCCGCCTTGGCGTCGCGCAGCTGCTGGCGCAGCGAGGGCGCCGCGGCAGGCGCGGGCGGGGGGGCGGTCTCGGGGCTGGCCGGCGCGGTCATCCGATCCTCAGGGGGTGGGGGAAGGGGCCAGTTCCCTCCCCCGTTGGGGGAGGGGCAGGGTGGGGGTGCTCCTGCAGGCAGTCAAGCTTTCAGGGTCTCGACGGCGGGCAGGGCGAAGTCCGGCGGGGGCGGGCTGCCGGCCGAGACGGTCAGCACCTCGAAGCCGGTCTCGGTCACCGCGACGGTGTGCTCCCACTGGGCCGACAGGGAGCGGTCCTTGGTGACGATGGTCCAGCCGTCGCCCATCTCGCGGATGTCGCGCTTGCCGATGTTGATCATGGGCTCGATGGTGAACACCATGCCAGGCACCAGCTCCTCCAGGGTGCCGGGGCGGCCGTAGTGCAGCACCTGCGGGTCTTCGTGGAACTTCTGGCCGATGCCGTGGCCGCAGAACTCGCGCACGATCGAGTAGCCGGCGTTCTCGGCGAAGGTCTGGATGGCGTGGCCGATGTCGCCCAGGCGTGCACCGGGACGCACCTTCAGGATGCCGCGCCACATGGCCTCGTAGGTGAGCTGGCACACACGGCGCGCCGCGATGGAGCCTTCGCCGACCACGAACATGCGGCTGGTGTCGCCGTGCCAGCCGTCCTTGATGACGGTGACGTCGA
>CBINPE010000067.1:0-24849 GCA_966252435.1 uncultured Burkholderiales bacterium
TGGACGTGCAGGAGGTGGTGACGGGCCTGCGGGCGCTGCACGAGATCGACCGGGGCCACCTGGATGCGGCGCAGTCGCTGGCGCAGGGCATGGACTCGGCGCAGAAGGCGGGCAAGACCGCGGACGCGCTGGCGGCCCAGGAGCGCGCAGGGCAGGCCGAGCCGTCCGCGACAGCCGCACCGGCGCCGGTAGCCATTGCCGCCCCTGCCGAGGCCGCACCGGCAGCGGCAGCGGCGGCCCAGGGCGAGACGGTGGACGCGTCTGGAGCGGCTCCCGCGGTGCCCGCCGGTGCCTCCGGAACCTTGCCCACGCTGGGCATGGGCATGGACCTGGGGCTGGGCACAGGCTTTGACTTCGGCAGCGAGGCGTGGGCCCGCGAGCTCCTGGCCCGCGCCAACAGCGGTCCGCCGGTGATCCAGGCGCAGCCCGGGGACTCGTGGGCGCGCATTGCGCGTCAGGTGTACGGCGACGAGCGCTATGCCCTGGCGCTGGCGCAGTACAACGACGCCCGCACCAGCCTCTTGAAGGTGGGCCAGCCGGTGGCGCTGCCGGACTTGAGCGATGCCGACCTGCACCAGGGCGGCGCCTTCATCGCGGCGGACGCGCGCGCTCGCGCAGCTGCCGCCGAAGCGGCCGCGGCCCGGGAGGCCGCGGCGCAGCAGCAGCAACCCCTGCAAGGTCCGCTGCCACGCAGCGTCGTGCTGCGTTCCGAAAGCGACCGCGGCGCGAGGGAGCTCTTCGGCAGCGTGGGCAGCGACCCGCTCTTCGGCGCGCCCGACCTGACCGCCAACCCGGGCGCGTTCCTGAGCCGACTGCCGTCCGCGCCGGCGCAGGCGCAGGCCAGCGCACCCGCTGCGGCGCCGGCCAATGAAGCGGGCCTGTTCAGCCGCGAGATGTGGACCGTGCCGATCTCGACGGCGGCCGTCACCGCTACCAAGATGGGGATGATGGCGGGTGCCGGCGTGGGTATCCTGCTGGGCCAGGGCGACAAGGTCGACGGCATCTTCGCCAAGATGGACGAGATGGTGGCGAGCATCAAGGACTACTACAACCCGCAGGGCAAGACACTCACGCCGGCGGCGCGGGTGACGGGCACGCTGATGCTCTTTCCCATCACGGGCGTGGCCGGGCTCATGTCTCCCACCGAGACCGGCATGACCGCCATCGAGAAGGGCGAGACGGTGGCCAAGGCCTACCAGGACAACTTCACCGACCTCGCGGGTAATGCGATCGGCGTCGTGATGCCGGGCGCCAGGACGCTGGGGGTGATGAAGAACGTGGGCATTGGCACCAGCATCCCGGCCAAGATCATCACCGGCATGGCCGCCAACAGCGCGCAGGACACCGTGACGCGCTGGATGATGGCCTCCAACGCGCAGACCCAGGAATACCGTGATCTCGTGGGGCCGACCTGGCAGACGGTGGCGCTGTCCGCTGGGCTCAAGGGCATCTTTGCCTACTCCGGCAACGTGCTCAACCCCAAGTACATGAAGATGGTCGACCAGTACAAGGCGAACAAAGCCGCCAAGGCCGCGGCCGCTGCGCCTGCCCCGGCGATCGAGAGCGCGCCCTGAGCGGGACCGGGCGGGGGCGGCGGCCCCGGCCCCGGCCCTCCCCGGCGGGCGGCCCGTCAATACCCCCTCAGGTGGGGGATGTCATTCGGGGTCTACCCGGGCGTCCAGGCAGAATCCACTGTTTTTCTTCTGCCCCCTCCACCCTGCGGTCGGCCGCCGGCGTCCATGTTCAATCTCCAGCGCTATTCGTTTCGCCGCCTGCTGCTGTTGGCCTTCCTGCTGATCGCCGGCCTGCTGGGCGCGGCGTCCCTGCGCGGGCTGTTCACCCTGGAGGGGCTGCTCAAGCAGAGCAGCGCGGGTGCCGAACAGGCGCTGGCCTTGAGCGCGGCGGCCCAGCTGGTGGCCGAGCGCAGCGTGACCATGGAGCGCGCCGCGCGCCAGTACCTGGTGCTGGACGACCGGGCGCTGCGGCGCAACTTCGACGACGCGGCCCATGAGGCCGAGGACGCGCTGGACCGCGTCCTGGTCTCGGCACTGCCTGCCAACCTGGTGCAGGCCTGGCGCGACCAGCTGGCGAACATCCAGCAGCAGATCGGGGGACCGCGCGCCGACATGCGCGAACGCGAGTACGCCATCACCACCGCCTTTCGCGAGATCGAGCTGCTCAACGCCCACATGGCCGAGCAGGTGCGCCGCTTCACGCAGGAGCGCAACCAGGTGCTGCTGCGCCAGCTGGAGGAGGGCCGGACCGAGCTGACGCGCCAGGTGCTGGCGGCCATCTTCGTCTCGCTGGTGCTGGCCTTCGCCTTCGGCCTGTGGCTGGCGCGGCCCTTCAAGCGCCTTGAGGCGGCCATCGTCGCGCTGGGCGAGAACCGCCTCGACGAGCCCATCGACATGCGCGGTCCCAACGACGTGCGCCTGCTGGGACGCCGGCTGGAGTGGCTGCGCCTGCGCCTGGCCGAGCTGGACGCCGACAAGGCGCGCTTCCTGCGCCACGTCTCGCACGAACTCAAGACGCCCCTGGCGGCGCTGCGCGAGGGCGTGGCCCTGCTCGAGGACGGCGTGACCGGCGAGCTGACCGACAAGCAGCGCGAGGTGGCCCGCATCCTGCGCCACAACACCGTGATCCTGCAGGGCCAGATCGAGGACTTGCTGCGCTTCAACGCCGCCGCCTTCGAGGCGCGCCGCCTGGTGCGCCGCAAGACCGAGCTGATCGGCCTGTTGAACGGCCTGGTGGAGGCGCAGCGCCTGCAGTGGCAGGCCCGCCGGCTCACCATCGACATCAGTGGCGGGCCGCTGTGGGTGGAGGTGGACGAGGACAAGCTCGGCACCGCGCTGGGCAACCTGCTGTCCAACGCCATCCGGTTCAGCCCGCCCGGCGGGACCATCCAGTGCGTGGTGTCGCAGGTGCCGGGACGGGCCTGCATCGACATTTCGGACGAGGGCCCGGGCGTGGCGCCGGCCGACCGCGCGCGCATCTTCGAGCCCTTCTATCGCGGAGAGCGCCAGCCGATGGGTGGCGTGCGGGGCAGCGGCATCGGTCTGTCGCTGGTCCACGAATACGTCACGGGCCATGGTGGCCAAGTGGATCTCTTGCCTGACGGGCCGGGTGCCCGTTTTCACGTGGAATTGCCTCATGTTTCTCAAGATTGAAGGCTGGCGCCGCGCCGGCCTCGCGGCCGCCACCGGCCTGTGGCTGGGGTGGAGCGCGGGCTGCACCGCCCTGCAGCCAGAGCCCCCGCCTCCGCCGCCCCCGCCGCTGGTGGTCGAGCCGCCCCCGCCGCCGCCCCAGCCCGAGGTGGTGGCCAACAAGCTGGACGCCGCCGACGAGGCCGCGCGCCACGTGCTGGCCTACCATGAGCGGCTGCGTCAGATGACGTCTTCCGAGCTGGCCCAGGAACTGGTGCGGCTGAACGCCGCCCCCGGCGGCCCCGCCACCACGCTGGAGACCGCGCTGGCGCTGGGCCAGACCCGCAACAACGGCGACCTGGCACGCGGGCTCTCGCTGCTGGAGTCCCTGCTGCGCATCAACACGCCCGAGCTGCAGCCCTGGCAGCCGATCGCCCGCCTGATCGCCACGCGCTTCGCCGAGCAACGCCGGCTCGAGGAGCAGGTCGAGCGCCTGAACGCGCAGCTCAAGGACAGCCAGCGCGAGAGCCAGCGCAAGATCGACCAGCTCAACGAGAAGCTCGAGGCACTCAAGGCCATCGAGCGCAGCCTGACGGTGCGCCAGCCGGCCCCCTTGAACAAGACCCCCTGACACCTGGACAGCGTATGAGCTTCAACCTGCTGCTGGTCGATGACGATGCCGATTTGCTGCGCCTGCTGTCTATGCGCCTGGTGGCCGCGGGGTACCGTGTCACGGCGGTCTCCTCGGCCGAGGCGGCGCTGGCCCAGTTGGAGGTGGAGCGTCCGCACCTGGTGGTGAGCGACGTGCAGCTGCCCGGGCGCGACGGCCTGGCCCTGTTCGGCGAGATCCGCGCCCGCCACCCGGCGCTGCCCGTGATCTTGCTCACCGCGCACGGCACCATCCCCGACGCGGTCGACGCCACCGCCCGGGGCGTCTTCACCTACCTCACCAAGCCTTTCGAGGGCAAGGTGCTGCTGGACAAGATCGCCGAGGCCCTGGCGCTGAGCGCCCCGGTGCGCAGCGAGGAGGGCGAGTCCGAGGCCTGGCGCGCCCCCATCGTCAGCCGCTCCCGCTGCATGGCCGAGCTGCTGGCCGAGGCCAAGATGGTCGCGGCGTCCGACGCCAGCATCCTGATCCACGGCGAGAGCGGCACCGGCAAGGAGCTGCTGGCCCAGGCCATCCACTGCGCCAGCCCGCGCGCCGAGCGCCCCTTCGTGGCGGTGAACTGCGGCGCCATCCCCGAAAACCTGCTCGAGTCGGAACTGTTCGGCCACATGAAGGGCTCCTTCACCGGCGCGGTGGCCAACCACCGGGGCCTGTTCCAGACCGCCGAGGGCGGCACGCTCTTCCTGGACGAAATCGGCGACATGCCCGCGGCCCTGCAGGTCAAGCTGCTGCGCGTGTTGCAGGAGCGCTCGGTGCGCCCGGTCGGGGCCAGCCAGTCCCTGCCCATCGACGTGCGCATCCTCTCGGCCACCCACCGTAACCTCGACGACGCGATGCGCGAGGGCCTGTTCCGCGAAGACCTGTTCTACCGGCTGAACGTGGTGTCGCTGACCCTGCCGCCGCTGTCCGAGCGGCGCGAGGACATCCCCTTGCTGGCCAACCACTTCCTGGCCAAGCTGGCCGCCAAGTACAACAAGCCCCTCAACGGCTTCGCCCCCGACGCCCTCAAGGCGCTGGCCACTGCCAGCTGGCCTGGCAACGTGCGCCAGCTGTTCAACGTGGTGGAGCAGGTCTGCGCCCTGGCCACCACCCCGCTGATCCCCCTGACGCTGGTGCAGCGCGCGCTGCGCGTGCCCTCGGTGGAGGTGCTCAGCTATGCCGCCGCCCGGGAGCGTTTCGAGCGCGACTACCTCGTCGGCCTGCTCAAGCTCACCGACGGCAACGTGGCCGACGCTGCCCGCCTGGCCGAGCGCAACCGCACCGAGTTCTACCGCCTGCTGCAGAAGCACGGCCTGACCCCCGGCCACTTCCGCGGTGAGCTGCCCACCGAGCCTGTCGCTGACTAGCGACAAACCCGCAGAGGCCCATTTTTACTGGGGTTGCGGGGCGTTTGGTGGGTGAAAGGGCGGGGGCTTGTCGCTGATTGGCGACGCCTTGGCGGCGCTGGGCCGGGCCAGCGTCAAGCCATTTCTGACGAAATTCACTCAAGTCATTGATTCATAAGGAATAAATTCGCGAGACCAGTGCTGGCACAGGGGTTGCATTAGGGTTGATACGGGGTTGTTTCCCCCTCTTTTTCACCTTTTGGAGATCCTGGTTTGCGTGCAGCAGTGGTTGTCCTTCTGGCCCGATGGGCGTCTGTGGGATCGCGAGGGGTTGACGCGCGGTCACGGCTGCATCGTGGCGGGGCCGTCCTGCTGCTGGGGCTCGCAGGCGTCCTGGGCTTGATGGCCAAGGCCAACGCCCTGCCGGCCGCCAACCTGGCCATGGGCTTCGAAGACGTGGCGCGCCGGGCCCAGCAACTGGCTGCCCAGCCGTACGTCGCCCCCGACGACAACGGCCCCGCGGCGCTCAAGACCCTCAGCTACGACCAGTACCGCGACATCCGCTTCCGCCCCGAGCGCGCCGTGTGGCGCGCTGAAGGGCTGCCGTTCGAGCTGATGCTGTTCCACCCGGGCCATGCCCCCACCGTGCGCCTCAACGAAGTCACCAGTGAAGGGGTGCGCCGCCTGGCCTTCGACCGCTCGGCCTTCGACTACGGCAAGAACAAGCTGCCGGTCGACAGCTGGAACGGCGACCTCGGCCATGCGGGCTTCCGCGTCCACTACGCGCTGAACACCCCCGGCTACAAGGACGAGCTGGTGGTGTTCCTCGGCGGGAGCTACCTGCGCGCGCTGGGCCAGGGCCAACGCTATGGCCTGTCGGCGCGCGGCCTGGCGATCGACACCGTGGGCGGGCAGGGCGAGGAGTTCCCGCGCTTCACCGAGTTCTGGATCGAGCGTCCCGCGCCGCAGGCCACCTCGCTCGTGATCCACGCCCTGCTGGATTCGCGCCGCGCCACCGGGGCCTACCAGTTCACCGTGCGTCCCGGCCGCGACACCGTGATGGACGTGCGGGCCCGCCTGTTCCTGCGCGCGGGCGTGTCCACGCTGGGCCTGGCGCCGCTGACCAGCATGTTCCAGCACGGCGAGAACCAACCCCGCCGCGGCGACTTCCGCCCTGAGGTGCACGACTCCGACGGCCTGCTGGTCGCCAACGGCACCGGCGAATGGCTGTGGCGCCCGCTGAGCAACCCGTCCGCGCCGACGGCCACCTCCTTCTCCATGGCCGAGCTCAAGGGCTTCGGGCTGATGCAGCGTGACCGCACCTTTGCCAACTACGAGGACGCCGAGGCCCGCTACGAGCGCCGCCCCAGCGCCTGGATCACGCCGCAGGGCAGCTGGGGCGCCGGCCGCGTCGAGCTGTACCAGTGGCCGACCCCGAACGAAACCAACGACAACATCGTCGCCTACTGGGTGCCCGCCAAGGCGCCGGCCCCCGGCCAGCCCTTCGACTTCGCCTACGAGATGCGCTGGCAGGGCGAGTCCCCGCAGCGCCCGCCGCATGGCTGGACCGTCCAGTCGCGCCGCGGCGGCGGCCTGGAGGCCCTGGCCGCCGACGAGGTCCAGTACATGCTCGATTTCGACGGTCCCGCGCTGCGGGCCCTGCCGAACGACGCCCGTGTCGACGCGGTGGTCAGCACCGACGGCAACGGCCGTGTGGTCGAGCGCAACGTCTACCGCAACGAGGCCACCGGCCAGTGGCGGCTGGCCTTGCGCCTCAAGCGTCTCCAACCCGCGCAGCCCTTCGAGGTCCGCGCGTTCCTTCAACACAGCGATTCCAACGTCAACAACGCCCTCACCGAAACATGGACCTCTCTGATTCAGCCCGATTGAGCCGTGCCGGCTCGACCTCCCGAGAAAACGTGGGCCCGTCCCAGGTTTTCCCCCGGGGCTTGCTGAGCGTCCAGCCGACGCCTTCGCAGTCCCACGTTCGCGATGCATTGCCGGTGTCCACGGGGGTCGGCCCCAGTGCGCCGCCGATCCAGCGCGGTTCGATGAGCGCCACGCCCTGGCGCGGTTTCTGGCGCGGCATGGGCGACATGCTCTGGCACGCCCTGGGCCGCCTGGGGGGGGCCAAGGCCGCGCCGGCCTTGCCGCTCGAGCCCTGGCAGCAGGCCGCGCGCCGGCGCCGGCGCGCGCTGCTGTTGATGGTGTTCCTGTCGGCCGTGGGGGCCACGAGCCTGATGAGCGAAGTCCTCCCGGAACTGGAGAACGGCGCTTTGCGCGTGCTGCAGATCGGTTTGTTCGGGCTGCTCTTCGCCTGGGTCGCGGCCGGCTTCTTCACCGCCATGATGGGCTTCTGGGTGCAGCTGCGCGGCGACCGCTACGCCCTGCGCGCCGAGGACGCGGCCGACCAGCCGCTCGGCATCGATGCCCGCACCGCGGTGATCATGCCGATCTGCAACGAGCAGGTCTCCACCGTGTTCGCCGGCCTGCGTGCTACCTGCGAGTCGGTGGCGGCTGCCGGGGGCGGGCGCCTGGTCGACTTCTACGTGCTGTCCGACACCAGCGACCCGCAGGTGCGGGCCGCCGAGCTGGCCGCCTGGGCCGAGCTGCGCACGCAGCTGGGCGGGGCAGGGCGGGTGTACTACCGCTGGCGCCAGCGCCGCACCAAGCGCAAGTCGGGCAACGTGGCCGACTTCTGCCGCCGCTGGGGCAAGAACTACCGCTACATGGTCGTGCTCGACGCCGACAGCGTGATGAGCGGCGACGGCATCCTCTCGCTGATGCGCCTGATGGAAGCCAACCCGCGTGCCGGCATCATCCAGACCGCGCCGCAGGCCTGCGGCCTGTCGACCGTGCATGCGCGCGCCCAGCAGTTCGCGGGCCGCGTCACCGGGCGCCTGTTCACCGCCGGCATGCAGTACTGGCAGCTGGGCGAGTCCCACTACTGGGGCCACAACGCGATCATCCGCGTCGAGCCTTTCATGAAGCACTGCGGCCTGGCCGCGCTGCCGGGCCGCGGTGGCCTGAGCGGCGAGATCCTCTCGCACGACTTCGTCGAGGCCGCGCTGATGCGCCGCGCGGGCTACCACGTCTGGCTGGTGGGCGACCTGCAAGGCAGCTACGAGCAGCAGCCGCCCAACGTGCTCGAGGAACTCAAGCGCGACCGCCGCTGGTGCCAGGGCAACCTGCAGAACGCCCGCCTGCTGGCCGAGCCGGGCCTGCAGCCGGTGCACCGCACCATGCTGCTGACGGGCGCCATGGCCTACCTGTCGGCGCCGCTGTGGCTGCTGTTCGTGGTGATGGGCGGGGCGCTGCAGGTGTTCGGCGGTGCGGCGATCTTCAACACCGACGCGGCCGTGCCGATGGAGATGTGGGCGCTGTGGGGCTGCACCGTGTGCATGCTGGCGCTGCCGCGCGTGCTGGGCGTGCTGACCATCGTGCTCAAGAAGGAGCAGGACCTGTACGGCGGCACCCGTGCCCTGGCCGCAGGTGCCCTGATCGAGGGCCTGCTGTCGGTGCTGCAGGCACCCGTGCGCATGATCGCGCACACGCTGTTCGTGATCGTCGCCCTGACCGGCCTCAAGCTGGACTGGAAGTCGCCCCCGCGGGAAGCCGACGACGTGACCTGGGGCCATGCCGTGCGCCGCTTCGCGCCGGTGATGGTGCTGGTGAGCGCCGCCCTGGCGGGTGCCCACCTGCTGACCGGCACGGCCCTGTGGCTGCTGCCGATCGCGCTGCCCCTGCTGCTGGCCGTGCCGCTGACGGTGTGGGCCAGCCGGGCCTCGGTGGGCGAGCGCCTGCGTCGCCGCCAGCTTCTGCTGGTGCCCGAGGAAAGCGTCACCCCGACGGTGCTGAGCCAGGCCTGGTCGTACGCCAACCGCGGCGTGGCCACGCCCGAGTGGCGCGAGGTCGTGACCAACCCCTGGCTGTTCGACGTGGTGCGCGCCGCCATGGGCCAGCGCAACACCACCTGGGGCCTGCGCGGCAAGGCGCGCAAGCTGCTGGTGCGCCGGTTGCTGCTGGAGCAGGACACCGAGACCGTCAACGCGAGCGACCTGATGCGCCTGCTGAGCGAGCCTCAGACCATGGTGCGCCTGCGCGACCAGCTGCTGGCCGACCGCCGCTTTGCGCCGGTGACCGCTCCTCTGAAGACCCCCTGGGCGCGTGCGGCCTGAGCCACCGGCTGGCCCGGAACGAGGACGACAAAGGCCCGCAAGGGCCTTTGTCTTTTTTTTGTGGCCCGGGCGGTGGCCGCAGCCCTGCGGCTGGAATGGGGAACGGGCATTCTAGAATCCGCCCATGGATGCCCCCACTGAAAGAACCCTCCGCCGCCCCGGCCGGCCCCGCGAGTTCGACATGGACGAGGTGCTGGACCGCGCGGCCGATGTCTTCTGCGAACGCGGCTACCACGCCACCTCGGTGTCCGACCTGTCCCGGGCCGTGCGGGTGAAGCCGGGCAGCCTCTACAAGGCGTTCCGGGACAAGCGCGAGGTCTACCTGGCGGCTCTCGAGCGCCAGAGCCTGCGGCGCGGGGCGGAATTGCAGCAGGCCGTCGAGCAGGGCGTGGACGGGCGCGACAAGCTGCGCCGTGCGCTGGCCTTCTACGCCGGCCTTTCCTGCGGGACGACAGGGCGCCTCGGCTGCCTGCTCGTCGCCAGCGCCGTGGCGTTGGCGAGCTTCGATCCCGAGATCGCGCGCCACGTCGCCGACTCGATGCGGCGGCGGGAGAAGCTGCTGGCGGACCTGCTCAGGCAAGGCATGGCCGACGGCTCGGTGGCATCCACCATCGACGTGAAGGCCACGGCGCGCCACCTGCTGTGCCTGCTGCAAGGCCTGCGGGTGCTCGGCAAGACCTCGGCGAACCGTCCAGAAACCCTTGCGGTGGTGGAGGTGGCTCTCAAGGTCCTGGATTGATTTTCCAAAATTAGGGAATGATTGTTCCCTTTTTGCAAGGAAGTCCATGACCACGCACACGCGCATCTCCGCCTTTCCCGATCTCGCAGCCTCCACGGAGGTGCCTGCCTGGATGATTTTCCTGCTGGCTGCGTCCTGCGGGCTGATCGCCGCCAACATCTACTACGCGCAGCCGCTCATCAGCCTGATCGCGCCCTCGGTCGGGCTGGCGCCGTCCGCGGCCAGCCTGATCGTGACTTTCACGCAGGTCGGCTACTGCGCGGGCCTGGTGCTGCTGGTGCCGCTGAGTGACCTGGTCGAGAACCGCACGCTCGTGCTGGCCACGCTGACCGGGGCGGGGGCCGCCCTGCTCACCGCCGCCAGCGCGCATTCAGCGCCCTTGTTCCTGGCGGCCGCGCTCCTGATCGGCCTGGGCTCCGTGGCGGTGCAGATGCTGGTACCGATGGCCGCGCACCTGGCGCCCGACGCGATCCGCGGCCGCGTGGTGGGCACCGTGATGAGCGGATTGTTCATCGGCATCATGCTGGCCCGTCCCGCGTCCAGCCTGGTGGCGGGTGCCTTCGGCTGGCGTGCCGTCTACGACGCTTCGGCCGTCCTGATGCTGCTGCTGGGCCTCGTCCTGTGGCGGGTGCTGCCGCGGCGCCAGCCGGTGACCCGCCACAGCTATGCGGGGCTGCTCGGCTCGCTGTGGACGCTGCTGCGCGACACGCCCCTGCTGCGCCGCCGCGCCGGCTACCAGGCCGCCATGTTCGGCGCCTTCACGCTCTACTGGACCGCGGTGCCCCTGGTGCTCCAGGGCCCGGACTTCCAGTTGACCCAGCACGGCATTGCCCTGTTTGCCCTGGCCGGCGTGGCGGGCGCCCTGGTGGCCCCCATCGCCGGTCGTCTCGCCGATCGCGGCCACACCCGGCGCGCGACGGCCGCCTCGCTCGCCCTGGCGGCCCTGGCCTTCCTGTTCTGCCGGGTGGGGGCGGGCGGTTCCCTGGCCTGGTTGCTGGCGGGAGGCATCCTGCTCGACCTCGGGGTGCAAGCCAACATGGTGCTGGGGCAGCGGGCCATCTTTTCGCTCGGCGCCGAGGCGCGGGGACGTTTGAACGGGATCTACATGGCCTTGTTCTTCCTGGGCGGCGCGCTGGGCTCGGCCCTGGCCAGCCTGGCCTTTGCCCGAGGGGGCTGGACCCTGGTGAGCTGGATCGGCCTGGCCTTTCCGGTGGCGGCGCTGCTCGGCTTCGCCACCGAGCGTGGGGAGCGGCCGGCCGGCTCGGCGGGGTGACGGCGATGGGGCGCGGCGCGAGGCCCGCTGTCATGCGCCGCGACTATGATCCTGCCTTTTCTTTCTTCCGGGGGTCCGTGTGTTGGATGTGATGCTCTTGCTCAAGTCTGCGGTGCTGGGTGTGGTGGAGGGGCTGACGGAGTTCTTGCCCATCTCCAGCACGGGACATTTGATCTTGACGGGGTCCCTCCTCAATTTCACTGGCGAGACCGCCAAGGCGTTCGAGATCGCCATCCAGACGGGCGCCATGTTCGCGGTGATGTGGGAGTATCGCCAGCGCCTGCTCGGCACGATGAGCGGGCTGGGCAGCGAGCCGCGGGCGCAGCGCTTCGCGCTCAACGTCCTGATCGCCTTCATCCCGGCGGTGGTGCTGGGGCTGGCTTTCGCCAAGACGGTCAAGGCGCACCTGTTCCATCCGGTGCCGGTGGCCTCGGCCTTCATCGTGGGGGGCCTGATCATCCTGCTGGTGGAGTGGCTGCACAAGCGCCGCTTCGGACAGCAGGACCTCGGCGGCCGCCGCAAGGCGCGGGTCGAGACGGTCGACGACATCAAGCCGCTGGACGCCCTGGTGGTGGGGGTCATCCAGTGCCTGGCCCTGATTCCCGGCACCAGCCGCTCCGGCTCGATCATCATCGGCGCCATGAGCTACGGCTTCTCGCGCCAGTGCGCGACGCAGTTCAGCTTCTTCGTCGGCATCCCCACCCTGCTGGGCGCGGGGGCCTATGCGATCTGGAAGCAGCGCGAGGCCCTGCACATGGGCGACCTGCCGCTGTTCGTCGTCGGCTGCGTGGTGGCCTTCATCAGCGCGCTGCTGTGCATCCGCTGGCTGATCCGCTATGTCTCCTCGCACGACTTCACGGTCTTCGCCTGGTACCGCATCCTGTTCGGCGCCGTGGTGCTGCTGACCGCCCACTACGGGTGGGTCGAGTGGGTGGATTGAGTTGAGGTTGAGCTTCGTGGTGGGGGGACGTCTGCGCGACGCTCCCTGACCGCGCCAAGGCTCAGTGATGGTGGTGGTGCCCGCAGCCGGGCCCGTGCACGTGCGGGGCTGGCGCGGCGTGGACGGCGATCGGCACCGGCTTGCTCCCTGGTGCCACCGCCTCCGGTTCGAAGGGCGCCCGCGCCGCTTCATCCACCACCAGGTGCATCCCGCGCAGCAGGGCCGCCACGGCGGCGTCCGGCACCAGCTGCAGGCGCTCGGCCTGCAGCTCCACCAGGACCTGGCGACGGCCCAGCTGGTAGGCCGCCCGCAGCAGGTCGGTCGGGCCGCCATGCGAGGGGCAGGGCGTGACCGCCATCACCGCCTCAGCCTGGGCTTCCACCCGGATCAGCGAGCCGTCTTCCGCCACCAGCACGTCGCCACCCCGCACCACGCTGCCCGGGGGCAGGTTCACGTCGAGTGCGCGGCCCTGCGAGTCGGTGGCCTCGAAGCGGGCGAGGCGGCGCTGCGCCCAGGGAAGTTGCACGGTGGCGGCGCGCTTGAGCAGCACAGGGCTCAGGCCGTGGCCGCGGGACAGCAGTTTGGTGACGGTCAGCATGGCAAGACAGGCGAGGGTCCAATGAAGGGAAGGGGGGATCCTACCGCTCCCAGCGGGCCCTGGACGCGGCGCAGCGCTGCGCGCTGATCAGCCGAACGGGTGCTCATCAACGATGGATATTGAAGGTCCGGTATGGCGCGCCCTCCGCCACATTGGACGTCCACTCGCCAAAACTTTGACTCGCATCGAAGTTGTAGCAGTAGCGGGCACCGGCCCGGATGTAGGCGGGTGGTGCGCTCGTCTGCACCCAGCCGCCCTGGAAATAGCCTTTCTCCCAACGTCGCGTCTGGACCATGATGGGTTCGGCGAACCAACCCGGTCCGTAGGATGTCTCGATGGTGTAGGTGTCGGTTTTCGTGGTCTGGCGCTGGTAGGTGAAGTTGAAGGCTGCCTGAAGGCTGCTTTGCGCTTGCTGCCACCATTTCGCATCCCTGAACCCCCCGGTGACGCCGCCACCGAAGCCGATGGTGGTGGACTTGGCAATGGCATTGGCCCACGTGAATTTGCAGGGCCCGGCATTGTTGTCGGGGCAGCGCGCGTTCTGGCCATTGTTGATGCCCCGCCAGAACCAGTCCTGCCACGTTGTATGCGCCCGCTGTGTCACGATCAGCCGCGTGGCCCCCGAGTCGTCCGCATGCGGTGAGCCGCGGTCGTCGATCCCGCAGCCTGCATGCGCCAGAGGCGCCTGCACGGTCAGGGCAGCTGCCATCACCATGCTGCAACTGCCGGGTCGGGTGAAACCCAGGGCACTGCCACTGCCAAAGAACTTGTGCATTTTCATTTCACGGATGTCCCGCTGTGAAGAGTGAAAGGGTGGTTGCCATACCGCCGCGCCACTCTTCAGCAGCGATGTTTCAGCGCCATGAAAGCCCGCGCAAAAGCAAGCGGTGGGGCCTTCCCATGCCGCTCAGCGAATGGGGGGTGGGAGCGCCTTCGCTTGGTGCGCGCGGGCCAATTTGGTGCTGGGCGCGATGCTGCGTGGCCGGTCAGCAGGGTGCCCCGTGCCGCCGCCCAGGGCAGCTGGGTGCCTGCCTGGTGCACGGGCCTGGCATGCCGATTGCGTCCCGCCCCGCATGACGCACGCCCCGCTGCCGCCGCCCGGCCGGGTCCCGGTGGGGCCGGCACTGGCATGGCCTGTGGATTCGCAGGCACCGGCGCAGCAGGCCGTCCAGCGCGTGGTCAAGGTGCGGCGCGACTACAACCGCTGGGTGGCCAGCGAGACCCTCGAGGACTACGCCCTGCGCTTCACCCCGCGCAGCTTCCGGCGGGCCTCCGAGCTGCGGGTGGCCAACACCGCCTTCGGGGCCGCCTCCTTCCTGGTGCTGGAGGCGGTGGGCGCCACGTTGCTGGTCGAGCACGGCTTCGTCAACGCCTGGTGGGCCATCCTGGCCACCGGCCTGATCATCTTCCTGGCCGGCTGGCCGATCAGCGTGTACGCGGCACGCCACGGCGTCGACATGGACCTGCTGACCCGCGGCGCCGGCTTTGGCTACATCGGCTCGACCATCACCTCGCTGATCTACGCCTGCTTCACCTTCATCTTCTTCGCGCTGGAGGCGGCGATCATGGCCTACGCCCTGGAGCTGGCCTTCGGCCTGCCGCCGGCCTGGGGCTACCTGGTCTGCGCGCTGGTGGTGATCCCCCTGGTGATGCACGGTGTCACCGCCATCAGCCGCCTGCAGGCCTGGACCCAGCCGCTGTGGCTGGTGCTGCTGGTGCTGCCCTTCGCGGCGGTCTTTGTGCAGCACCCGGGCCTGCTGCACGAGCTGGCGCGGCACGGCGGGGCCGACGGGCGGCACACCGGCTTCGAGTTGCACGCCTTCGGCGCGGCGCTCACCGTGGGCATCGCCCTGGTCACGCAGATGGGCGAGCAGGCCGACTACCTGCGCTTCATGCCGGAGCGCACGCCCGCCACGCGCGGGCGCTGGTGGGCCGGGGTGCTCGTGGGCGGGCCGGGCTGGGTGGTGCTCGGGGTGGTCAAGATGCTTGGCGGCGCCCTGCTGGCCTGCCTGGCGCTCGGTCGCGCCGTGCCCCCGGAACGCGCGGTCGACCCGAACCAGCTCTACATGGTGGCCTACGGCGATGTGTTCCCCGGCCAGGCGGGCTGGGCGGTGGCGGCCACCGCGCTGTTCGTGATCGTCTCGCAGCTCAAGATCAACGTCACGAACGCCTATGCCGGCTCGCTGGCCTGGTCCAACTTCTTCGCGCGCCTCACCCACAGCCACCCGGGGCGCGTGGTGTGGGTGGTGTTCAACACCCTGATCGCCCTGGTGCTGATGGAGATGGACGTGTTCAGCGCCATCGGCGGGGTGCTGGGCCTGTACGCCAACGTGGCCATCGCCTGGGTCATGGCCGTGGTGGCCGACCTGGTGGTCAACAAGCCGCTCGGGCTGTCGCCGCCGGGCATCGAGTTCAAGCGCGCGCACCTGTTCGACGTCAACCCGGTCGGCGTGGGGGCGATGGGTGCGGCCTCGCTGCTGTCGGTGGCGGCGCACCTGGGGGCGTTCGGCGCCACGGCGCAGGCCTTCTCGGCGCTCATCGCGCTGGTCACGGCCTTCGTGGCGGCGCCGCTGATCGCCTGGGCCACGCGCGGTCGCTACTACCTGGCGCGCCCGCCTCAGCCGCCTGCGCCCGGCCTGCAGCGCTGCATCGTCTGCGAGGGCGAGTTCGAGGCCGAGGACGTGGCGCACTGCCCGGCCTACCTGGGCGCCATCTGCTCGCTGTGCTGTTCGCTCGACGCGCGCTGCGACGACCTGTGCAAGCCCGGGGCGCGCCTGGGCGCGCAGGCCAGCCGCGTGCTGCAGGCCCTGTGGCCGCGGCGCTGGGTCGCCTGGCGCCCGCGGCCCAGCGGGCTGGGCCGCTACCTGCTGGTGATGCTGGGCGTGGTGCCATTGCTGGCGGGCCTGTTCGGCCTGCTGTACCACCAGGAGCTGCGCGGCTTGGCCCAGCTCGGGCCCGATGCGGCCCGGCTGGCGCCGCTGTTGCGGCTGGGCTTCCTGAAGGCCTTCGTCGTGCTGCTGCTGGTCGGTGGCGTGGTGGCATGGTGGCTGGTGCTCACCCGCCAGAGCCGCCGCGTGGCGCAGGAGGAGTCGCGCCGCCAGACCGAGGCGCTGCGCCGCGAGATCGAATCGCACCGCCGCACCGATGCCCGGCTGCAGCAGGCGCAGCAGCGCGCCGAGCAGGCCAACCAGGCCAAGAGCCGCTACATCACCACCGTCAGCCACGAGCTGCGCACCCCGCTCAACAGCATCCTCGGCTACGCCCAGCGGCTCGAGGGCGACCTTTCCCTGGCCGCGCACCAGCAGCAGGCCGCCCGGGTGATCCGCCGCGGCGGCGACCACCTGCTGTCGCTGATCGATGGCACGCTGGACATCGCGCGCATCGAGAGCGGCCGCCTGCGGCTCGACCTGCAGCCGGTGGCGCTGCACGAGTGCCTGCGGCAGATCGTGCAGCTGTTCGAGCTGCAGGCCGCGGACAAGGGCCTGGCCTTCCACCACGTCATGGGCGAGCTGCCCGAGGTCGTGCGCTGCGACGAGAAGCGCCTGCGGCAGGTGCTGATCAACGTGCTGGGCAACGCGGTCAAGTTCACGCGCGTGGGGTGGGTGCGCTTCTCGGTGCGCTACGTGCGCGAGATGGCGGTCTTCGACATCGAGGACAGCGGCCCCGGCATCGCTGGCGCCGACCTGCCCGCGATCTTCGAGCCGTTCTCGCGCGGCGCCGATGCGGGCAGCGGCGGCACGGGGCTGGGCCTGACCATCAGCAAGATGCTGACCGAGCTGATGGGCGGTGAGATGACCGCCGACAGCACGCCCGGCGTGGGCACGCGGTTTCGCATCCGCCTGTTCCTGCCGGCGGCGCCCGGCACGCGGTCGAGCGCCTGGACGCCACCAGCCGGGCTGCCTGCGCGTGCCCAGGGCCCGACCGCCACGGCGCGGCCGCGCCCCGCGCAGCTCGCGGCCCTGCAGCGGTTCGTGGAGCTGGGCTATGTGCGCGGCATCGCCGCCCAGCTCGATGCCCTCGAGCGTGCCGACGCGGCGCACGGGCCCTTCGTGGCCCGCCTGCGCGGGCTGGCGCAGCGCTTCGAGTTTGACGCCATCCAGGCCCTGCTGCGGCAGGACGACGAGCAGACGACGGAGGCTTCCCATGATGACCACCACCTTGTTGCATCCCGGCCCGGCGGCGACGCTGCCACTGCCGCCCACCAGCCCGACCCACGCCCTGCGTGAGCTGCTTCCCGAACCGGGGACGACCGAGCGCGTGCTGCTGGTCGACGACGTGCCCGAGAACCTGGCCCTGCTGCACGACGCGCTGGACGAGGCCGGCTACAGCGTGTTCGTGGCCACGCACGGCGAGGCGGCGCTGCAGCGCGCCGCGCAGGCGGTGCCCGACATCGTGCTGCTGGACGCGGTGATGCCGGGCATGGACGGCTTCCAGGTGGCGCGCCAGCTCAAGTCGGCGGAGCGCACCAACCACATCCCCATCATCTTCATGACCGGCCTGACCGAGACCGAGCACGTGGTGGCGGCCTTCCAGGCGGGCGGGATCGACTACATCACCAAGCCGCTGCGTCCGCCGGAGGTGCTGGCGCGCATGGCGGTGCACCTGCGCAGCGCACGCCACGCGCGCCAGGCGCGGCATGCCCTCGACGCCTTCGGCCACGCCACGCTGGCGGTGCACTTCTCGGCCGGCCTGCGGGGCGCACGCGCGGTCTGGCAGACGCCCCTGGCGCGGCAGTGGCTGCGCACCTACTTCGACGCCCCGGACGGCCAGCTGCCCGGCGAGGTCCTGCACTGGCTGCAGGCCCAGGTGCTGCGCGTCCACAGCGGCAGCACCGAGCCGCAGACCCTGGTGTTCGAGCGCGGCGGGCGCCAGCTCGTGCTGACCCTGCAGCAGCAGACCGGCGACGAGGACTGGCTGGTGGTGATGCGCGAGGTGTCCGACGCGGCGGTGGTGCAGGCCCTGGTGGGCACCTTCCGGCTGACCCTGCGCGAGGCCGAGGTGCTGTACTGGGTGGCCAAGGGCAAGACCAACCGCGACATCGGCGACATCCTGGGCAGCAGCCCGGCCACGGTGAAGAAGCACCTCGAGCACGTCTTCGCCAAGCTGGGCGTGGAGACGCGCAACGCGGCGGCCTCGGTGGCGACCTCGAAGGTGCGCAGCCTGGCGGGGTGAGGGCAGGGCCCCGCTGCCTACGCCATCTGTCGTATTGGCCGCGCCGGGCGGGCTGCCTACGCTCCATGACTGATGCCGCACCGGCTTCGTCACCATCCACCAAGGAGCGTCCATGAATCCCTCCCGCCGCCTGTTTTCCACCGCCACCCTGCTGTCGGCCGCCCTGGCCCTGGCGCTGCCTCTCGCAGCCCGGGCCGAAGACACCATCAAGGTGGGCGTGCTGCACTCGCTCTCCGGCACGATGTCCATCTCCGAGACCGTGCTCAAGGACGTGGCCCTCATGACCATCGAGGAGATCAACGCCAAGGGCGGCGTGCTGGGCAAGAAGCTCGAGCCGGTGGTGGTCGACCCGGCGTCGAACTGGCCGCTGTTCGCTGAGAAGGCCAAGCAGCTCATCGCGCAGGACAAGGTGGCCGTGATGTTCGGCTGCTGGACCAGCGTGTCGCGCAAGTCGGTGCTGCCGGTCGTCGAGGAGCTCAACGGCCTGCTGTTCTACCCCGTGCAGTACGAGGGCGAGGAGCTGAGCAAGAACGTGTTCTACACCGGGGCCGCGCCCAACCAGCAGGCCATCCCCGCGGTCGAGTACCTGATGAGCAAGGCGGGCGGCGGGGCCAAGCGCTTCGTGCTGCTGGGCACCGACTACGTCTACCCGCGCACCACCAACAAGATCCTGCGCGCCTTCCTCAAGAGCAAGGGCGTGGCCGACAAGGACATCGACGAGAAGTACACCCCCTTCGGCCACAGCGACTACCAGACCATCGTGGCCGACATCAAGAAGTTCGCCGCGGGGGGCAAGACGGCGGTGATCTCCACCATCAATGGCGACTCGAACGTGCCGTTCTACAAGGAGCTGGGCAACCAGGGCCTGAAGGCCACCGACGTGCCGGTGGTGGCCTTCTCGGTGGGCGAGGAGGAGCTGCGCGGGGTCGACACCAAGCCCCTGGTCGGCCACCTGGCGGCCTGGAACTACTTCATGAGCCTGAAGAACCCGAGCAACGAGGAGTTCAAGGCCAAGTGGGCCGCCTATGCCCGGGCCAAGAAGCTGCCGGGGGCCGACAAGCCCTTGACCAACGACCCGATGGAAGCCACCTACCTCGGCATACACATGTGGAAGCAGGCGGTCGAGAAGGCCCAGAGCACCGACACCGACAAGGTGATTGCCGCGATGTCCGGGCAGACCTACACCGCGCCCAGCGGCTTCGTGGCCAAGATGGACGAGAAGAACCACCACCTGCACAAGCCCGTCTTCATCGGCGAGGTGAAGGCCGACGGCCAGTTCAACGTGGTCTGGAAGACGCCCTCGCCGGTGCAGGCCAAGCCCTGGAGTCCCTACATCGCCGGCAACGAGAAGAAGAAGGACGAGCCCGAGAAGATGTGATGGGGGAGGCGGTGTCTCCTGTTTGTGGAGGCACGCCACGGGTAGCGCCCCCACCCCAACCCTCCCCCAGAGGGGGAGGGAGCCCAACACCCTCCCCCGCGGGGGGAGGGTTGGGGGGGGGGCGCTACCGATCGCACGACACCAGCCGCTGAAACCGATCCAGCATCCTAGGAGCCCGTCGTCCATGTCCCCGCGCCTCATCCACTGCCTGGCCTGGATGGCCCTGTGCCTGGGGGCGGCGCTGCCCGCCCGGGCCCTCACGCCCGCGCAGGCCCTCGCCCTGGCCGCCGGCGACAACGACGAGCGCATCACCGCGCTGCAGGCCGCCGTGCAGCGCGGTGACGAAGGCCTGGCGCCGATGCTGCGCGCGCTGCTCGACGACCGTGTCCGTGTCGATGCCCAACGGGCCTACCTCGTCGATGGCGAGACGGTCCGTGACGCCGCCACCGGCGAGCCGGCCGCCCTGCCGCCCGACGCGCAGGAGGTCGTCAACAGCAACCAGATGCGCCGCGAGATGGAGGGCGCCCTGGCCGCGCTGCAGCTGTTCTCCGCCAACCTGTCCGAGCGCCGCACCGCCGTGCGCGCCTTCGCCGAGGACGGGCCCGACGAGGCGCGCCTGCCCCTCATCGACAAAGCCCTCGGCCAGGAAGCCGACGCCGACCTCAAGGACCAGCTGCTGCAGCTGCGCGCGGTGACGCAGCTGGGGGCTGCCGATGCCGCCCAGCGCAGCGAGGCCGCCCAGGTGCTGGCGCGCAGCGGCCGCACGCCCGCCGTGCGCGGGCTGCTGCTGGAGCGCCTGAAGCCCGCCGCCGAGGGCGGCGAGCCCGATGCCGGCGTGCGCCGCCTGCTGAACCTCGCGCTCGGCCAGGTCGAGTCGCGCCTGGCCTGGGCCGACCGCCTGGGCGTGCTGTTCACGGGCGCCAGCCTGGGCAGCATCCTGTTGCTGGTGGCCCTGGGCCTGGCCATCACCTACGGCCTGATGGGCGTCATCAACATGGCCCACGGCGAGCTGATCATGGTCGGGGCCTATGCGACCTACCTGGTGCAGAACCTCTTCAAGGCGTTCTGGCCGGCCTGGTTCGACGCCTACATCCTGCTGGCCATCCCCGTGGCCTTCCTGGCCTCCGCCGCGGTGGGCGCGCTGATGGAGCGCACGGTGATCCGCTGGCTCTACGGCCGCCCGCTCGAGACCCTGCTGGCCACCTGGGGCATCAGCCTGGTGCTGATGCAGGCGGTGCGCTCGCTGTTCGGGGCGCAGAACGTGCCGGTCGAGAACCCGTCCTGGCTGTCGGGTGGGGTGGAGGTGCTGGGCCACCTCACGCTGCCTTGCAACCGCATCGCCATCGTCGGGTTCGCGCTGCTGGTGCTGGGTGGGGTGGCCTGGCTGATGGCGCGCACGCGGCTCGGCCTGTTCGTGCGCGGTGTCACGCAGAACCGCCGCATGGCCGCCTGTGTCGGCATCCACACCGCGCGCATCGACACCTGCGCTTTCGCGCTCGGCTCGGGCCTGGCCGGGCTGGCGGGCTGCGCGCTGTCGCAGCTGGGCAATGTGGGCCCCGACCTGGGCCAGGGCTACATCGTCGACGCCTTCATGGTGGTGGTGCTGGGCGGCGTCGGGCAGCTCGCCGGCACCGTCTACGCGGCCCTCGGCCTGGGCGTGCTGAACAAGCTGCTCGAGGGCTGGCAGGGCGCGGTGCTGGCCAAGATCATGGTGCTGTGCCTGATCGTGGTGTTCATCCAGAAGCGGCCCCAGGGGCTGTTCGCGATGAAGGGCCGCAGCGCCGAAGCCTGAGCCGCGCGATTTGTTGATCCCGTGAACGAGATGACCGACATGACGACGATGCAGAGGAATGCGCCGCCCCCCGTGCAGCCCGATTGGCTGCCGCCCGCCACCCGCCTGGGCGTGGGCCTGGCGCTGGGGCTGGTGCTCCTGGTGCTGCCGCTGCTCAACCTCTGGGTGCCGCCGGGCAGCGCCTGGCACGTGGGCGGCCAGACCGTGCAGCTGCTGGGCAAGATCATGTGCTACGCCATCTGCGCGCTGGCCATGGCGATGGTCTGGGGCTACACCGGCATCCTCAGCCTGGGCCACGGCCTGTTCTTTGCGCTCGGCGCCTACGTGATGGGCATGTACCTCATGCGCCAGATCGGGCTGGACGGCAACTACCACAGCGCGCTGCCCGACTTCATGGTCTTCCTGGACTGGAAGGAACTGCCCTGGCACTGGGCCCTCAGCGGCAGCTTCGCCGCCACCGTGGTGCTGGTGGTGGCGGTGCCGGCGCTGCTGGCGGCGGTGTTCGGCTACTTCGCGTTCCGCTCGCGCATCAAGGGGGTCTACTTCTCGATCATCACCCAGGCCCTGACCTACGCCGCGATGCTGCTGTTCTACCGCAACGAGACCGGCTTCGGCGGCAACAACGGCTTCACCGACTTCAAGCGCATCCTGTCGCTGCCGCTGGCCACGCCGTCGATGCGCATGACCCTGTTCGTGCTGACCGGCCTGACGCTGATCGGCCTGTACCTGCTGTCGCGCCGGCTGGTGCACAGCAAGTACGGGCGCGTGCTGCAGGCCATCCGTGACGCCGAGGCCCGCGTCATGTTCACTGGCTACGACCCGCTGCGCTACAAGCTCTCGGTGTGGGTGCTCTCGGCGGCGATGTGCGGCGTGGCCGGGGCCTTGTACGTGCCGCAGGTCGGCATCGTCAACCCCGGCGAGATGGCGCCGGCCGCGGGCATCGAGATCGCCATCTGGACGGCGGTCGGCGGGCGCGGCACCCTGGCCGGCCCGATCGCGGGGGCGTTCTTCGTCAACGGTGCCAAGAGCTGGTTCACGCAGGCACTGCCCGAGGTGTGGCTGTATGTGCTGGGGGCCTTGTTCATCGCCGTGACGCTGTTCCTGCCGCGGGGCCTGGCGGGGCTGGCGCGCCAGGTTCCCCGGTGGTGGCCGCGCCGGGCCGCGGCCATGCCGGCCGGGGAGGGGCGCGCATGACCCCGGATCTGCTGGAGGCGGGCGCCAAGGCCTTCGAGGCCCTGCAGCGCCGGCAGGCGAACGAGCAGCGGCGCGGTGGAGCCAGCTACGGCCGCGTGGTGCGGCCGGGTGCGCTCGACCTGGCCCACGGCAGGATCCTCTACCTTGAGGACATCACCGTCAGCTTCGACGGCTTCAAGGCGCTCGACGGCCTCAGCCTGGACATCGGCGCTGGCGAGCTGCGCTGCATCATCGGCCCGAACGGCGCCGGCAAGACGACCCTGATGGACGTGGTCACCGGCAAGACGCGCCCCGACGCGGGCAGTGCCTGGTTCGGCACCACCATCGACCTGCTGCGCCTGCGCGAGAACCAGATCGCCGCCGCCGGCATCGGCCGCAAGTTCCAGAAGCCCACGGTGTTCGAGAACCTCAGCGTGTTCCACAACCTCGAGCTGGCCCTGCAGGGCGACCGCGGCGTGTGGTCCGCCATGCGCTTCACGCTGAGCGGCGCGCAGCGCGACCGCATCGACGCCATGCTCGCGCTGATCCGCCTGGGCAACAGCGCTCACCGCCTCGCGGGCCTGCTCTCACACGGGCAGAAGCAATGGCTGGAGATCGGCATGCTGCTGATGCAGGACCCGCAGCTGCTGCTGCTCGACGAGCCGGTGGCCGGCATGACCGACGAGGAGACCGAGCGCACCGCCGAGCTGTTCCTGGCGCTGGAGGGGAAGCATTCGCTGGTGGTGGTGGAGCACGACATGAGCTTCATCAAGGCGCTGGTGCAGGGCGGGCGCAACGGCAAGAAGGTGACCGTGCTGCACGAGGGCCGGGTGCTGGCCGAAGGGCCCTTGTCCGAGGTCCAGGCCAACGACAAGGTGGTGGAGGTCTACCTCGGACGCTGACTTGCCTTTCACGTAATTGATTGATTGATTGAGGTTTGCACCATGCTCCAGATCGACGGCATCAACCAGTACTACGGCGGCTCGCACATCCTGCGCAACGTCTCGCTCACGGCGGCGCGGGGCGAGGTGACCGTGGTCCTCGGGCGCAACGGCGTGGGCAAGACCACGCTGCTCAAGAGCCTGATGGGGGTGCTGCCCGTGAAGACCGGCACGGTGCGGCTCGACGGCCAGACCCTCACCCACGACCCGCCCTACGTGCGGGTGCGCAAGGGCATGGCCTACGTGCCGCAGGGCCGCGAGATCTTCGGCCGGCTGACGGTGGAAGACAACCTGGCGCTGGGCCTGGCCAGCCGTGGTGCCAAGGCGGTGCTGCCTGCGGAACTCTTCGAGCTGTTCCCGGTGCTGCAGCAGATGCGCCAGCGGCGCGGGGGCGACCTCTCCGGCGGGCAGCAGCAGCAACTGGCGATCGCGCGGGCCCTGGCCAGCGAGCCGAAGCTGCTGCTGCTGGACGAGCCGACCGAGGGCATCCAGCCCAGCATCATCAAGGACATCGGCCGGGTCATCCGCCGGCTGGCCGACCGCGGCACCATGGCCATCGTCCTGGTCGAGCAGTACTACGACTTCGCGGCCGAGCTGGCCGACCAGTACGTGGTGATGGAACGCGGCGAGATCATCCTGCGCGGCCGTGGCGCCGACATGCAGCGCGACGGCGTGCGCGAACGGATGGCGATCTGAGAGGCAGGCACTCAAAAAGCAGCGCCCAGTGCGAGGGGGATTGGCACGCGGTGCGCTGCAGCCCCCACCCCGGCCCTCCCCCAGCGGGGGAGGGAGTCCGCTTCTTCCCCCGCTGGGGGAAGGTTGGGATGGGGGCGCAGACTTTGCAGCTCGCCACCGCTTTCCTGTCCACCAAATTTCGCCGACCGCGACGAATACATCTTCAGGGTGAGCGGGTGCTCGGAAGAGGCCCAGGATTCTCTTCCATCCTTCCTCCCACCCATTCGCGCTGAGTTTGTCAAAGCGGGCGCAGGCAGCGAGCCTGCCCTCCTGCGCGACGTTACTGCGACTTGATCTCTTGCGTGGTCCGGCTCTCGTCATCGGCCTTCACCAGCAGCACCTTGATGCCGCCGGAGGCGGTCAGGTCCGGCAGGGTGAGCACCAACCAGTCAGCGTTGTCGGCCAGCGAGACCGGGGCGCTGAATATTGGCGTCTTGCTGTCCCGGGTGGTGATGCGCAGCTGGTAGTTGCCGCCCTTGAATTCCGCCGAGTCGCTGCCCGAGGCCGGCTGGGTGGCCTTGAAGGGCACGCCGCTGAAGGTGGGGCCCACGGTGGCGATGTCGGTGGCGGCGGGGGTCAGGTAGAAGTCCAGGTCCGCGGAGCGGTTGAACGAGGCGTTCAGCACCCGCACCCGCGCCAGGTCGGAGACCAGGCCCTTGTTGTAGGGGTCGCGGATCAGCAGCAGCTCCACCCCGGAGGACGCGCTGGGGGCGGTCACGATGCTGTACTTGTTGCCGCGCGCGGGGTCCAGCGGCAGGGCGCCGACGTTGACATTGCCGCTGGTGGTGCGCACCG
>CBINPE010000068.1:0-24284 GCA_966252435.1 uncultured Burkholderiales bacterium
AGCCGCTGGTGCGCAGGGTGGCGTCGTCGTAGGCCTTGAACGAGGTCGACAGGTTCACCGCCGGGACGGAGGACGCCGCGTTGAACACGTCGTAGGGCGCGGCCGTGAAGCTGGGCGTGGGGAAGAAGGTGCCGTCGGCCTGGCGCGGCAGGCCGTAGACCGTGCCGGGGTTGTAGTACAGCGCGTTGCACTGCGCGCTCTTGTAGCCGATGCTGCCGATGCCGGTGACGGTCTCGACCTCGTCGGGCATGTGGCCCCAGCCCATCGAGCCGGAGGTGTCCATCAGCAGCATGATGTTGGGCTTGGCCTGCGCCGCCGCTGAATTCGTGATCGGCGTGCTGGAGAGGTCGGTCTGCGCGCCCCGGGCCATCATCAGGTGGCTTGCGCTTGCCACCAGCACCATCATCCCGCCCAGCAGTTTCAACTTGTTCATGCCACTACTTCCTCTGCCAACAACACGGCAGGCCTCGGGGGCCCGTTCTTCATTCAGGCCGCGAGTCTAGGAAAGCGTCCGGTCACGCGCCAGGCGTGCCGGACCAGTGGTTGGATCGGTTGACCGAGTGGAATTCGGGGCGGTAATAGGTCACGGATCGCGTGACCTGTCCGTACGGCTGCGCTTGGCGAAGGGCTTCTTGCTCAGTAGCCACGCTGCCGGTCCACCACACCGGCCACGGCCTTGCCCGCGGCGAGGGCGCGGATCTTGGTGGCGATCTGGCGCATGCTGGGCTCGATCAGGTTGACCGCGGAGATGTGCGGCGTGATGCTGATGCGCGGCTCGCTCCAGAAGGGGTGCTCGGCCGGCAGCGGTTCGGTGCGGGTCACGTCCAGCCGCGCGCCGCTGAGCTGGCCGCTCTGGATGGCGCTGAGCAGGTCGGCCTCCACCAGGTGGCCGCCGCGGGCCACGTTGATCAGGTAGGCGCCGCGCGCCAGCTGCTCGAACAGGTCGCGCTGCAGGATGTTCTCGGTCTCGGGCGTCAGCGGGAGCAGGTTGATCAGGCAGTTCAGCCCACGCAGGAACTCGCCCATGCCCCCCGCGCCCGCGTGGCAGGGCACCACGCTGTCGGCCTTGGGCTGGCGGCTCCACCCCCGCACCTGGAAGCCCAGGGCCGACAAGGCCTTGGCCACCTCGCTGCCCAGCAGGCCCAGACCGAGCACGCCGACCTGGAAGGTGGCCTTGTCGGGCGGGGGCAGGGGCAGCCACAGGCCCTGGCGACGTGAGATGGCGTAGTCCTCGAAATGGCGGTGGTGGTGCAGCACCGCGTGCACCACGTAGTCGACCATCTGGCCGGCCATGCCCGCATCGTCCAGACGGATCACCGGGACCCGCGCGGGCAGGGTGGCCTCGGGGTGCGTCAGCGCCTGCATCAGGGCATCCACCCCGGCACCGAGGTTGAACACGGCGCGCAGCCCAGGGCGGTCGATCAGGAGCTGGGGCGGGGGATTGCGCGTCACGAGGTGGTCGGCGGGCGCATCGTCGCCTTTCTGCCAGAAGCGCACCTGCGCCCCTGGCAGGTGTGATTCGAGGCTGCGCATCCAGGCTTCGGCGTGGTCGGGGTAGGCGTAGAACAGGATCTTCATGCAAGGGACTCCGCAGGCTGGCGAGGGAAAGACATCCGACAGGATATCGGCTGCGCTCAGCGCCGGCGCGGCTCGAAGCGTGCCAGCGCGGCGCGCGCCGCATGCACGCCCCAATACACGGCCTCTTCGAACACGGAATAGGTGGACAGGTCGGCATGCGCGACGTGCACGCGGCCGTCATTTTCCGAGGTGCGGCCGAGGGCTTGCAGCGCGGGATGCCGGCGCAGGCCTGGAAGCGGGATGCACATGGCGTGCCCATGGCGCATCAGGTCGATGCGGCGCACCTTGGCGGGCAGGTCGGGGTGCACGCGCGCGGGCTCGGCCAGGGCACGCTGCGCCCACACCGCCCAGGACTCCTTCAGCAGACGCTCGCGCCCGGCCCGCAGCTGTGTGGCGTCCTGCCCGCCCAGGGCCCAGTAGGCGGTGAGCACCGTCGGGCCGGGGTCGGGCCGCAGGCGCTGGTGGGTGGCGTCGACCCAGCCCAGCGGCCGCCCCGGCGACGCGGATGGCACGGGATGAGGGTCGTAGACCAGGTTGTCCCAGGATGGCGCCGCACCCGGCTGCCAGACCAGCGGCTCGGCCAGGTGCAGGTTGGCGACCAGCCAGGGCGCATGGCGCATCACCGGCTGCAGGGCCCGCAGGGCCTGTGCCACCGCGGAGGCGTCGCCGCCCAGCAGGCGCGCGCTGATGAACAGGGGCGTGGCCAGCACCACCTGCGCGGCCTGCCAGCGCTCGTGGCGCGCGCCGGCGCTGTCCCAACAATCGACCTCGACGCCATGGCGGCCGGGTGCCACACGCCAGCTGGCGCGGCCCGTGTGCAGCCGGCCGGCCAGCGGCTCGGCCAGGCGGCGGGCAAGCCAGGCATTGCCCTCGGGCCAGGTCAGCACGGCCTCGCGCGGTGGCGCATCGCTGCCGGGGGCCCAGAAGCCGTGCCGGCTGGCGAAGTAGTGCACGCCGGCCCAGGCCGAGACCTGGGCGCTGCCTGCGCCGTAGTCGTCGTGGCAGCAGTAGTCGAGGTACCAGCGCAGGGCGGGGGCGTCGAAACCTTCGGCGTCCAGCCACTGGCTGAAGGGAACGGCATCCAGGGCGCTCAAGGCATCGCTCCAGGTGCAGCGGGGGGTCGGCATGGTGAAGGCCGCGGGTGCCCGGCCCAGCGCGTCGACGCGGCGGCTGAAGCGCTGGTACTGCGCCAGGGTGGCGGCGCGCTCGGCGGCGGGCAGGGCTTCGACCGGCGGCAGCAGGCCCTCGTGCCAGCCGCCGTCGATCCATAGGCGTTCCTGCGGGCTGTGGCACAGGTGCCGCTCGTCGTAGGCGATGCGGCCATCGGCCCCGCGCCGGCGCAGGCCCCACGCCTCCAACAATTCGATGACCTCCTCGGCCTCGGGACCCGGCACCGGCAGGTAGTGGGCACCCAGCGGGCAGGGCATGCCGGCGATCTCGTGGGCGCGGCTGTTGCCCCCGGGCTGGTCTTCCAGCTCCAGCACCTGCACGTCGTCCATGCCCTGGCGAACGAGGTGCCGCGCGCAGGCCAGGCCGGCCACCCCCGCGCCGATCACCAGCACCGAGGCGCGGCGCAGCACCGGCGTGGCCGAGGCGGCCGCGGGCGGGCCGTCGCGCACGATGGCGTGGCCGCGCTCGTGGGCCGCGCCCACCCAGCCGCCGTCGAAGCGCGGCGTGCGACCGCAGCCCGTGAGCAGCCCGGGGGCCAGGGCCATGGCCTGCAGCCAGGTGCGCCGGTGCCAGCTCATGAGGCGGCGGGGCCGCGCGGCCAGGCAGGGCGGGGCGGTGTGGTCTGCAACGGGTTCGTCGGCGTCATCCGCAAGGTATACGACATTTCGAGCGCCGGTCGGCGACCGGCGGCCCGCTACAGTGAGCCCCTCGACGACTTCGCGCAAGGCTGGCAGCCTTGCCGCACGGAAAGGTGGGCCGGGTGCCGATCAGGATGGAGATACACACAGGCTATGTGCCCGGCTGCATCGGCCGCATCGCCGAGTTGCACGCGGCCTGCTATCACGCGCTGGCCGGTTTCGGTGTCGCGTTCGAGGCCCGCGTGGCGCGCGAGCTGGCGCAGTTCTGCGAGCGCTACGACGCCACGCGCGACGCGCTGTGGCTGCTGCGGGCGGACGGCCGCATCGAGGGCGCCATCGCCATCGACGGCCATGGCGTGGCCCGCGGCGAGGGCGCGCACCTGCGCTGGTTCATCCTGTCGGATGGCCTGCGTGGCCAGGGGCAGGGCAAGGCACTGCTCGGGCGGGCCATGGCCTTCTGCGACAGCCGGGGGTATGACCAGGTCCACCTGGCCACCTTCGAAGGCCTGGACGCGGCGCGGCACCTGTACGAGTCATTCGGCTTCACCCTCGCCAGCCAGCAGCGCGGCTCGCAATGGGGCACCGAGGTGAACGAGCAGGTCTTCGTGAGGAGGCCCGCCTGATGGATGAAGCCGTGCGCCTGCTGCAGGTCAAGGTCAAGCCGAACGCCCGGGCCAGCGTGCTGGAGGAGGTCAGCCCCGGCGTCTGGATGGCCCAGCTCAAGTCGCCGCCGGTGGACGGCCGGGCGAACGAGGAACTCATCCACCTGGTCGCCCGGCACTTCGGCTGCCGCAAGTCGGCGGTGTCCATCAAGAGCGGTGCGTCGGGGCGCATGAAGCTGGTGCGGATCGAGCGGTAAGGGTTCGTCGGCAGGCGCCAGTCCCAGCTCACGCCCGCGGCGGCAGCAGCCATGCCAGGGGCCGACCCAGCACCTTGCCCCAGACGGCGCGGCGCACGCGGTGGCGGTCCTGCACGCGGATGCCGCGCGCGCGCAGCGCCAGCCGGAAGGCGAGCCAGAAGCTCACCGCCAGGTTGCACGCGGCGATCACGGGGATCGCCGCGAGGCAGGTCCACACCTCGGGGTCGCGCAGCGCCGTCCAGCCCTCGGTGCCGATCGCCGCGGCGATCTGGCCAGTGGCCAGGGTGACGTGGCGCACTTCCAGCGGCAGGCCGACGAAGCTCGCCAGCGCCGGCACCACCCCCAGCAGCATCCCGAGGATCACGCTCGAGGCCAGGGCCGAGATGTTCTTGCGCCACCAGCGCGCCCAGCGCTGCGCCCGCGCCGCGCCCAGCCAGCTCTGCAGGCGCGGGTTCCAGGCCAGGGTGCTGTCGAGGCGATGCAGGACGAACCAGTTCTCGACCCAGCCCGCCATCAGGCTGCCCACGTACAGCAGGATGCCGGTGAAGGCGGCGTAGAGCGGGGTGGGCCCCAGCAGGGTGTTGACGTGCAGCGCGTGCTGCGCCGTGTGCGGCGAGATCAGCGGCGCGCCCAGCAGCTGCCAGGCCAGCACCTGCCCCAGCAGCACCACCGGGAAGACCGCCAGGAGGTTGCCCAAGATGCCCACGCACTGCGAGCGCAGCAGGTTCACGACCTCGTCGACGAAGTCTTCGAGCGCTTCGTCGCTGTCGTGGATGCCGTCCAGCTTGCCGGCCATCGCGGGGGCGGTCATGGCGGGCTGCTTGGTGGCCACCGTGCCGCCCAGCAGCTGCACTGTGACGAAGCTCAGCGCGTAGTTCACACCCGCCGCCATGCCGCCCCAGAACAGCGGCAGCGTCATGGCCGTGAGGGCGAACTTGAGGCCGGTGGTGAAGGCGAGCACCGTTCCGCCGATCAGGGCCTTGGACAGCAGCCGGAAGTACTCGCCGCGGGTGCGGCTGATGTAGTGGTCGCCGGTCTCGGCATGGCGCTGGGCCATCTTGCGGGCCAGCAGCGCGAAGTGGTGGCTGAACAGCGCCGGCACGCTGCGCCGCGCACGCGCACCCTCGGCCAGCCGGGTGAGGGCGCGGATGAACTCGCGGGCAGGATGCGGCGCGATGAGCAGGGTGAGCAGCATGTCCATGCGCTCGGTGCGCTCGCGCAGCTGGTCCATCAGGAAGATGACGTCGACCGAGATGCCGTTCTCGTCCAGGTGGGCGTTGACGTGCGCCTCGGCGCGGCGGCATCCGTCCAGCAGGGCCCGCAGGTAGTTGGTGACCTGGTGCATGGCCACGGTGTCGCCGGCCTCCATCGCCTCGCCCAGCTGGCGCAGCACCTCGGGCAGCTGCTGGAACGGCTGCAGGGCCGCGGGCTCCTGGGCCAGGCGGTGGCGCAGGTCGGGCGAGTGGGCCATCAGGTGCACGTGGTGGGCCGACAGCGTCAGCGCCTCCAGCAGGGACTGCCGCGCCGGCACCTCGCAGGCCTCGCGCCACAGCGCCGACAGGCGGGCCAGCGTCTCGTCGTCGAGGTTCGACAGCCACTGCGCGGACTCGGCGTTCGGGAACAGCAGCAGGAACAGCTCGCCCAGGTCGTGGGTGTCCGGATTGCGCGGCAGCAGGCCCAGGCGCAGCCGCTCGGCCAGCTCGCCCAGGAAGGCGCTGCGGCGCGCGAAGCCCAGGTCGACCCACAGGCCCGCCGTGTCGATGTCGGTCAGGAAGCGCTGCAGCAGGGCGACCAGCTTGGCGCGCTGCGCGGGCTGGGTGTCCAGCATGTTGAGGAACAGCCGCAGGCGTTGCAGCGTCCAGTCGGCCGGCGAGCTGCCGTCATGCAGGCGGCGGGTCGGCGGGGAGCGCAGCCATTCCAGCCAGCGCACCAGCCAGAGGTGGCGTTCAGCGCGCGAGGCCTGCGGGTCGGCGGCGTTGATCAGGGCGGTGAGATCCCAGCGGCCGGCGTGGTTTCGCAAGGGGTTGCGCACCATGAGGACTCGCTGGACGGCAGTGGTCAGGAATGACATGAATGGTGAGGGGCGCCGGAGGGATGCGGCCAGTCGCACCCTCGCAGGAGCGGGCCGCGCCGGCAGTCAGATGGCGCACTCTGGCGGCGGGAGGCAGTACATGAGGGCGGTTCGCCGAAAAACAAGGGCGGGCGTCAGAAACGCCCACGCTGCCTCAGGCCGGCTCGCCCTTGTGCAGCAGCGCGTAGTAGAACCCGTCGCCCGGCGAGGCGAGCGCATCGCCCTCGGCCAGCCCCGGCAGCAGCGCTCCGCCGACGGTCGTGTCGTGCCGGGCCTCGGCGTGGTCGCGCAGGAAGACCTCGATCACGGCCGGGCCCTCGGCGCGGAACACCGAGCAGGTCGCATACAGCAGCCGGCCCCCCGGCTTGAGCAGCGGCCACAGGCTGCGCAGCAGGCCTTGCTGGGTGCGGGCCAGGGCGGGCAGGTCGGTGGGACGCCGCAGCCAGCGGATGTCGGGATGGCGGCGCACGATGCCCGAGGCGCTGCAGGGAGCGTCGAGCAGGATGGCGTCGAACGGCTGGCCGTCCCACCACGCCGGCGGGTGTGCCGCGTCCGCCGCCACCGTGCGGGCCGACAGCCGCAGGCGCTGCAGGGTCTCGGTGACACGCTGCAGCCGTGCGGCGTCGCTGTCCAGCGCCCACACGTCGAAGTCGCCCCGCTCCAGCAGGTGCGCGGTCTTGCCCCCGGGCGCGGCACAGGCGTCCAGCACGCGCGCCCCTGGTTGCAGGGGTGTCCCTGTGTCCAGCAGCAGGGGGGCGGCCAGTTGCGCGGCCAGGTCCTGCACCGAGACTTCGCCCTCGGCAAAACCCGGCAGCCGGCCCACGGGAACCGGCTGGTCGAGTTGCACGGCGTGCGCCAGCCGTCCCGCGGCCGCCAGGCGGCCCGACAGGCCGGCCGCCGCCAGGCGTGGCAGGTACGCCTGTGCGCTGCCCCAGCGGGCATTGACGCGCAGGCTCATCGGCGCGTGCTGGTTGTTGGCCTGCAGCAGCTGTTGCCAGTGATCAGGCCAGTCGCGCTGCAATTGCCGGATCCACCAGGCGGGGTGGTTGTGGCGCGCCACCGGCTCTTCCAGCAGGGCAGGCCCCAGGGTGGCGCGCTCGCGCAGGAAGCGGCGCAACACGGCGTTGACGAACGAGGCGCTGCGCGGCTGCAGCTGCCGGGCGGCCTCCACCGCCTGGTTGACGAGTGTGTGCTCCTCGTAGGGAGCGTCCTCACCCTCGGCCGGCCACAACAGGGCCAGCGCGCTCAGCAGCAAGGCGTCGAGCGCGGGGGCAGGGGGCTTGGGGGCCAGGCGGGCCCGGGCGGCCTCGGCGCTGCCCAGCCGCCGCAGTACGGCAAAGCTCAGGGCCTGGGTGGCGGGCCGCCAGGCCGGCGGACAGCGGGCGAGGGCATCGGTCAGGGAACGGCCCTCGCGCACCGCGCGCACCGCCTGGGCGGCGTGCAGCAACTGGGTCGACAGGGCAGGGGCGGGGGAGGTCGGGGAAGGCTTCGGAGAGTTCACCCGGGCGAGTCTACGGCGTGGGCGGGCGGGTCCAGCCGATCTTGCTCAGGTAGGCGTCGGATTGGGTGTCGGTGTAGTCGAACAGTTTGTCGAGGATGACCACATCGGGCGTCCCCTGCGCCTTCTCCGATTCATACAAGGCGATGCGGCCCTGGGTGACTTTCGTGGCCTCGGCCTTGAAGGCGGCCAGGTTGCTTTCCGTGACCACCTCGCCGGTGTGCGCGAAGCGCACGGTGGGGTAGGCCGAGATGTCGAGCAGCGGGCCGGATTTTTCGTAGGACGCATCGAGCGCGAAGATCCGGCACAACCGGGTGGCTGCGCCAGGGTCGGCCTGGGCGCTGCGCAGCAGCAGGTCGCGGAAACGGGTGCTGGCTTCGGCGTTGGCGGTCCCTGGCCGGGTGGCGGGCCGTTCCTGCACGGCGGCCGCGCGACGGGGGGGCTCAGTCTCGGCCAGCGCGGGCGGCAGGAACTCTGCGGCGGTTTCGGATGCCGAGAAGCGGGTCAGCCATGAGCCGCGGGACTGGATCTTCATACAGGTCTCTTTCTGGCGAGGCCTGCATTGTCACGAGAGCGGATTTTTTCTTGCGCTGCACAAAAAGGGCGAAAAACCGGCCAATTTCAAGGTTCAACCGGCTCCCATCCGGGCAAATGCCGGGAGACCCGGGTCTTCAGCAAGCGCACGAGCGCCGGGTCCATGTAGTCGTACTCGTCGGGAATGTCGAGGCAGATCACACGGGCGGTCAGCTGCCGGCGGTACTTGGCCTGGAGCTTGTTGCGGTGGGTCTTCTCCATCACGAAGATCAGGTCGGCCCAGGCCACCAGTTCCGGCGTGAGGGGGTTGTCGGCGTCGTGGTTGGTGCCAGCGGAGCCGCACTCGATGCCCGGGTGGGCGGCGAACACCTGCTCGGCCGTCGGGCTGCGCAGGCGGTTCTGGCTGCAGACGAACAGGACGTGCTTCTTGCTCATCCGTTGTCTGGCCTTCAGCGCCGCCGCCGCTCGATGCCCGGCGGCGTGGCCAGGGGGCGGTCGCCGAAGATCCAGGGTAGCAGCCGGGTGATGTTGCGGGCATCGTCGATGCCGCGGTGGGCGGTGCCGGCGAAGTCCAGGCCTGCCAGGCGCAGACCCTCGCCCAGGCCCGGTTTCTTGCCCAGCCGGTGGCGCTCCGTCATCAGGCGCTTGACGTTGAGGTGCGGGGCGGCGATGGGGAAGGGCAGCTGGTGGAAGCGGCAGTCCTGCTGCAGCTGCTTCAGGTCGTAGTCGCCCCAGGAGCAGAACACCAGGCTGCGCGCGGTCTCGGGGGCGTCACGGTACAGCCAGGCCTTGAAGGCCGTCACCATCTCGGCGAAGCCGGGCGCGGGGGCCACGTCCTCCTGGGTGATGGAAGTGAGCTGCGTGCAGAAGGGGGTCAGCGCCGGGTGGCGCACCGGACGCACGAAGCTCTGGAATTCGTCGACGGGCTGCAGCGTGCGGGCATCGGCCAGCACGGCGCCGATCTCGATGATCTCCATTTCGTCGCGGGCGATGCTGCCGCGGTCGCAGCAGGTGGCCTCGAAATCGATGACAAGATAATGGTCTGGGTCAGGGGTCATGGGAACTGCAGGAATCCGCGGTCGTCTTGCCGAAGGGCGTCGTGCCCGCACCCATGATATCGGCGTCGCCCGCGGGTTCTTGCGCCCGCACCGATCGAGCGTGATGTTGTTGGCTCGCGCTGCGGCCTGCGCATGTCCTCAGGCGCTCTCCACCTCCACCAGGCAGTCGTAGAACGAAGCGCCCCGGCCGATGTCGGTGAGCTGCTGGTGGGTGACTTCGTTGACGTTTTTGCCATCGCCGGCCAGCTTCTTCCACCAGATCGACAGGGCCACCACCACGCCGGGGCGGGCCCGCTCGGTGACTTCCGCGCGCACGGTGAAGTGGCCTCGGTCATTGAAGACGCGCACCGCCTGGCCCGGCTGGATGCCGCGGGCGGCGGCGTCCAGCGGGTGGATCTCCAGGGTCGGCTCGCCTTCGGTGGCGCGCAGGCTCTCCACATTGACGAAGGTGGAGTTCAGGAAGTTGCGCGCCGGCGGGGAGATCAGCGCCAGCGGGAAGCGCGCCGCCAGCGCCGGGTTGCTCTGCGGTCCCTCGTACGGTGGCACGTACTGGGGCACCGGATCCAGGCCCATGTCGGCCAGGCGCTGGGAGTGGAACTCGCACTTGCCACTGGGCGTCGGGAAGCCGCCTTGCGCGAAAGGCGCATAAGGCGTGGGCAGGTCGAGCCGCTGCCAGCCGGTCTCCTTCAGCCGCGCCCAGTCGATGTGGGCCGTGCTGCCCTCGCGCTTGAAGGCCTGCGCGGCGATCTGCTCGTCGCTGTCGCGGAAGCAGGGGTCGTCGAAGCCCATGCGCGCCGCCAGGCGGCGGAAGATCTCGGTGTTGGGCAGGGCCTGGCCGAGCGGCTCGATCGCCGGGTTGTTGGCCAGCACGTACAGGTGGCCGTAGGCGCGGTGCACGTCCACGTGCTCGAGCTGGGTCGTGGCGGGCAGTACGAAGTCGGCGTAGTCCGCGGTGTCGGTCAGGAAGTGCTCGAGCACCACGGTGAACAGGTCCTCGCGCGCGAAGCCGCGCGCCACCGCCCCCGACTGCGGGGCCACCGCCACCGGGTTGCTGTTGTAGACGATCAGCGCCTCGACCGGGGGCTGCGCCTGCAGCAGCGCTTCCCCGATGGCCGACATGTTGATGGTGCGCGGCGTGCGCCCGGCCAGCAGGTCGGGGCGCTGCAGGGCGTCGTTGTCGATGTTGAAGGCACCGCTGCTGGACAGCAGCACCCCGCCCGCCGCATCGCGCCAGTGCCCGGCCAGGGCCGGCAGGCAGGCCACAGCGCGCACCGCGTTGCCGCCGCCGCGCACGCGCTGCATGCCGTAGTTCAGGCGGATGGCCGCCGGACGGATGTGCCAGTAGTCGTGCGCCAGCTGCTCGACCTCGGCCACCGTGATGCCGCAGACCTGGGCCACGCGCTCGGGCGGCCACTCGCCGGCCCGTGCCGCCAGCGCGTCGAAGCCCAGGGTGTAGCGGGTGACGTAGTCGTGGTCGATCCAGCCCTCGCGCAGCATCACGTGCGCCAGGCCCAGCGCCAGCGCGGCGTCGGTGCCGGGCAGCAGGGCGATGTGCTGGTGGCATTTGTCGGCGGTGAGCGAGCGGTAGGGGTCGATGGCGATCAGCTTGGCGCCCGCGCGCTTGGCGCGCTGGGCGCGGGTCCACAGGTGCAGGTTGGAGGCGATCGCGTTGGCGCCCCAGAAGATGATCAGCTTGGCGTTGTCGAACTGCTCGATGTCGGTGCCCGTGCGGGTGCCCAGCGTGTAGTTCAGCGCCTCGGCGCCGGCGGTGGCGCAGATGGTGCGGTCCAGCAGGGTGGCGCCGAGCCGGTGGAAGAAGCGTCCCGCCATGGCCTCGCCCTGCACCAGTCCCATCGTGCCGGCGTAGCTGTAGGGCACGATGCGCTGCGGATCGACGGCGGCGATGCGCTGCAGCCGCGCGCTGATCTCGTCCAGTGCCTGCTCCCACGACACCGGCTCGAAGCGGCCCAGTCCCTTGGGCCCCACGCGCTTGAGCGGCTGCAGCACACGCCCCGGGTGGTAGGTGCGCTCCACGTAGCGGCTGACCTTGGTGCACAGGCTGCCGGCGGTGGTGGGGTGCTCGGGGTCGCCGGCCACCTTGACGGCCACCGCGCGGCCGTCGCGCTGCTCCACGGTGACCAGCATCGCGCAGGTGTCGGGGCAGTCGTGCGGGCAGGCGGCGCGCACCACGGTGCGCGAGGGTTCGGCAGTCTGCGGGGAAGGCATGGAACTCTCCGGGAAGGCAAGAAAAAGTAAGAGAAACGTAAACGCGCCGGATGACCGGGGCCCCCATTATTCATTCACGCGCGGCGTGGCGCGGGACGCTGCGGGGCGTTACACCCTGTAAAGACCGCGGGCGGCGGATTTCAATAATCGGCGGCTTCCAGGGTGAGCGTTTCATCCAGGGCCATTCGAATAAATCCATCCATCCACCGGCTGTCGAGGGGATCCGCGTGCTGCTGCTGAAGAAGAACAAGAAGATCTGGCTGGCGCTGGCTGCCGCCCTGTGGGTGGCAGCGTGCGGGGGCGGTGGAGGCGGCGGTGACGCCGGCGCGACATCCGGCAACACCGCCACGACATCGCCCGCGCCCTCCCAGGATCCCTCCAATTCCTCCGGCACGCCGAGCTCGCCTTCTGCACCCGGCGCACCGGCCGCCCCCACCAACCCCGGCTCACCCATGGCCCCTGCGGCCAAGAGCGCCAAGCGCGGCATCGCGTACGACATCGCTTCCGCGGCCGACCTGGCGGCGCTCGCCCCCGGTGTGAGCTGGTGGTACAACTGGAGCCCCCGCCCCAACAGCGGGCTCAGCGCCGACAGCCTGGCCCACGGAGGGATGGACTTCATTCCCATGGCCTGGGGCGGCGCCGGCAACGACCCGGCGGCGATCGAGGCCTACCTCGCGGCCCATCCCCAGATCAAATACCTGCTCGTGCTCAACGAGCCCAACCTGAGCGACCAGGCCAACCTGACGCCGCAGCAGGCCGCCGCGGTGTGGCCCACGTTCGAGGCCATCGCCGCGCACACCGGCGTCAAGCTCGTCGGTCCGGCCCTCACCTGGGGGACGATGCCCGGCTACGCCGACCCCGTGGTCTGGATGGACGCGTTCATCGATGCCTACCGCGGCGCCCATGGCAACCGTGCGCCGCAGCTCGACCACCTGGCCTTCCACTGGTACGACTACGGCCTGGCGGCCCAGCTCGACCGGCTCAAGAAATACGGCAAGCCGGTGTGGGTCACCGAGTTCGCCAACTGGCACAGCCAGGCGGACGGTGCCCAGATCGACACGCCGGCCAAGCAGCGCCAGCAGATGACCGAGATGGTGGCGGTGTGCGAGGGGCGCGACGACGTGTTCCGCTATGCCTGGTTCACTGGGCGCTGGAACCCCGACCCGCATTTCACCAGCCTGCTCGGAGCCCCGGGGCAGCTCACCGAACTCGGTCAGCTCTACCTGAGCCTGCCGTTGCGCTGAGACCTGCCGACGCCAGCCGGACACGCTTCGAGGCACTCAGCCGGCAGGACCGGCGGCGGTCCTGGCGTTCCTCGCGTCCTTGTGAGGCCCTTGTGAGCCGGACCCGCTGACGGGAACCGCCCTGCGGGCCGGGCCTCCCAGGGGCGCCGGCCCTGCGTCCCGAGGCGAGGCGCTTCGTGGAAAATGAGGCCGTATGCTCCCAGACGACATTCGCGACTTCATTCTTCGTCGGCTTGCTGCCGTGGCAGAACTGGAGGCATTGCTCCTGCTTTGGCGCCAGCCGGAACAGGCGTGGAAGACGGCGGATCTCGCAAAGCGGCTCTACATTTCCGAGGTGGAGGTGAGCCGCATCCTCGGGCACTTGAAGGCCCAGGCCCTTGTCGCAGAAACGGAAGGGGCGTACCGCTACGGATGTACCTCGCAGGAAGAGACGGGAAGGTTGGTGGACCGCTTGGCAGAGCTCTACAAGACCCACCTCATCCCGATCACGAACCTGATGCATTCCCAGCCTTCCAGCCAGATCCACGAATTCGCGAAAGCGTTCATTCTGAGGAAAGACAAATAAGATGGCACACATCATCTATGGGTTGTGCACGCTGACGGCTTTTCTCTGTGCGTTTCTGCTCCTGCAGGCCTATGGGCGAACGCACCACCGGTTGCTGTTCTGGAGCGGGATCGGTTTTGCAGGGTTGACCTGCAACAACTTCCTGCTCGTCATTGACAAGCTGCTGATCCCCGCCCTGGACCTCTCCACCTGGAGAACGAGCGTTGCCCTGGGCGCCATGCTGGTGCTGTTGTTTGGCCTGGTGTGGGAGTCCGAGTGAGAACGCCATGACCTTATTCTTCCTGGGCGCCATTGCCATGGCCGACCTGGTCGCGGCCCTGTTCTTCCTGCGCTTCTGGAAGAAGACCCGCGATCGCTTCTTCTTGTTTTTCTCCGCGGCTTTCCTTGTCGATACGGTGGACCGGGTGCTCCTGAGCTTCCTGCAGGTTCCCGCCGAGGACGAGCCTTTCCTGTACACGCTGCGCCTGGTGACGTTCGGGCTGATTCTCGTCGCCATCCTGGACAAGAACCATTCCCACAAGTGAGGCTCCGCGGGGCCGCAGCCCATGTTTTTTTGACCCGCTCACGTCATGAATGAATCCGTCCAGGCCCTGGGGGCCGCCATTTTCGGCATCGCGCTCCTGCACACCTTTGCCGCCAAGCTGCTGGAGCGCATGTCGCATCGCTTTCCGCGGCACGCGGGTCTGTTCCATCTGCTGGGCGAGGTGGAGGTGGTGTTCGGGTTCTGGGCCATCGTGCTGGTGCTCGCGATGGCGCTGGTGGTCGGGGCGTCCCCGGCCCTGGCCTATGCGGAGTCCCGCGAATACACGGAACCCCTGTTCGTGTTCGTCGTGATGGTCGTGGCCGCGTCACGCCCGATCCTGCAGGCTGTGCTGGCCTCGGTGAACGCGATCGCCCGGCGGGTTCCGCTTCCCACGCCGCTGGCCGCCGCCTGGCTGGGGCTGGCCGCGGTGCCGCTGCTGGGCTCCCTGATCACGGAGCCTGCCGCCATGACGATCGCGGCGTTGATGCTCCGCGGGCAGATCTTCCGGGCCGAGGTGCCGGAGCCGCCGAAGTACCTGGCCCTGGGTGTGCTCTTCGTGAACGTCTCGATCGGCGGCACCCTCACGTCCTATGCCGCGCCGCCGGTCCTCATGGTGGCGTCGGCCTGGCAGTGGGATTCCAGCTTCATGCTGGCCCATTTCGGCTGGAAGGCGGCAGTGGCCGTGCTCGTCAACGCCACGGCCGCGACCTGGGTGCTGCGCCGGCACCTGCGCCTGCAGGAACCCGAGTCTGGCATGGGCTCCCCCGAGGAGGACCGCGTTCCGCTGGGCGTCATCGGCATCCATCTGGCCTTCCTGGCGGGGGTGGTGCTCCTGGCGCATCACCCGGTTGCCTTCGTGGCCCTGTTCCTGATGTTCCTGGGTTTCACCCAGGCCTACGAGCGCTATCAGAGCCCCCTGATCCTCAAGGAGGCCCTGCTGGTGGGCTTCTTCCTGGCCGGCCTCGTCGTGCTGGGCGGCCTGCAGCAGTGGTGGCTGCAACCGATCGTGTCGGGCCTGTCGCCCCAGGCGCTGTTCGTGGGCGCCACGGGCCTGACCGCGGTGACCGACAACGCGGCGCTGACTTACCTGGGCTCGCAGATCGCCGGCATCACGGACGAAGCCAAGTACATGCTCATGGCGGGTGCCGTGACAGGCGGCGGGCTGACGGTGATCGCCAACGCGCCCAATCCGGCCGGCGTGGCGCTGCTGCGGCGCGGATTTTCAGAGTCTTCGATCGGGGCGGCTGGCCTGTTGCTGGGAGCCCTGCTGCCGACGCTGGTGGCGGCAGCCGTGTTCCTGCTGCTGTGAGTCTGCCGAGGGCGCGGGAGGCTGCCATGAGCACAGGCTTGCCGAGTGCCGCGCCCATCGGCGAGACTTGGGCCATGAACACCGTCTCTCCCCCTTCTTCCATGCTGGTGGCCTGCCTGTGCGCGCAATGGTGCGGAACCTGCCGCGACTACCGTGCCCTGTTCGAGAGCCTGCTGCAGGACGAGCCGACGCTCGCGGGCCGGGTGCACCTGGTGTGGGTCGACATCGAGGACGAGGCCGATGCCGTCGGCGCCCTCGACGTCGAGAATTTCCCCACCTTGTTGATCGCCCAGGGCGGGCAGGTGCGCTTCTTCGGGCCCTTGCTGCCCCAGCGCCAGACCCTGCTGCAGACGGTGCAGCACGCCCTGGCGGGCCCCTTGATGCAGGTGGACGATCCCGCCCTGGCCTCCCTGCTGCAGCACTTGGCCAAACGTTCCGCCGCACCTTCCGTTGCTTGAACAGTCCTTTCGACACCGCATGAGCCACAACCCTTTTGCGCCTCCCCAGTCCGCGGTCAGCGATGTGGCCGTCGGCCAGAACGAAGGTCCTCCCTTCTTTCCTGTGTCCGCGGGCAAGTTCCTGATCATGTCGGTGTGCACCTTGAGCTTGTACCAGCTGTACTGGTTCTACAAGAACTGGCAGTTCGTGCGGCGGCGTACCGGCGAAGCCATCATGCCCTTCTGGCGCGCTTTCTTCGGGGTGATCTTCTGCTACGCGCTCTTCAAGCGGGTAAAGACCTTCGACCCACAGCTGCCCTCGTCACGCCTGGCTGCCGGGCCGCTCGCGATTGGCTGGGTGCTGCTGAACCTGTGCAGCCGCCTGCCCGACCCCTGGTGGCTGCTGTCCTTCGCGAGCGTCCTGCTGGTGCTGCCCGTGGTGCAGGCGGTCGCCGAGATCAACGCGGTCCAGGCTCCGGGCCACGACCCCAATGCGCGGCTGTCCGGGCTCAACTGGGTGGGTGTGGTGGTGGGCGGGCTGCTCATCGTGCTCATGGCGATCGGCCTGGTGGTCGGGGAAGCAGGTCCCTGAAGTGCCCCGCCTCTCGAGGGCGTTTTCGAAACCTCGGCTGAGATTGCCTTGAGAGCCCGGGCCCTGGCGCGGGCCTCAGCTGTGCAGCCGGCTGGTGCTGGGCACGCTGGCCAGCAGGAATTCCATCTGATCGGCCAGGATGCGCCGGCCGCGCAGGATCATGTCCTCGTGCAGGCTCGGGACGTAGGGCAGGTAGATCAGGCTCATGCGCGCCTCCTCGGGCAGCCGGTTGGCCTTGTGGCCGTTGCAGCCGCGGCAGGCGGTGATGCAGTTCATCCAGGTGTCATCCCCGCCGCGCGACGTGGGGACGATGTGCTCGCGGGTCAGGTCGTCGGCTGCGAAGTGGCCGCCGCAGTAGGCGCAGACATGCTTGTCGCGCACGAACAGCTTCTGGTTGGTGAGGGCAGGGGTGTGGCGCCAGGCCCGGCTCGGGATGGCGCCGCGCACGGCGATGATGGGGTGGACGTCAATGAGGGACTGCAGCCCGCTGCAACGCTGGATGCCGCCGCGCAAGGTGGCGAAGGCGTCCCCCAGGGTCCAGGCGATGCTGTCGCTGGCGTAGAGAGTGGCCGCTTCCCGGGATGAGATCCAGGCTTGGGGGCGGCCCGACATGTCGAGTTGCAGTACGTCCACGTGCGCGCTCCTTCCGCGAAGAGTACTCCAATCACCTCCTCCGGCTCAAGAGGGGGCCGCGACGGGATGCGCGACAACGCAACACACCACGCGCCTGCCGACGGGCCGCATGCCGGACAGTTCACACCTTTGGTCGCACAATCGGCCGGCCCAACGTTCCCATCGCGTGCAATATTGGGCAGAATAGAACGACCGTTCGATCTATTCTGCCGGCGCAGGGGATGGCCGGCGGTTGTGCGTGATCGTTGGCCAAATGATCGATCGCTTGATTGGTTTGTGCTCAGCAAGGGTGCCCCGCTTGACCGACATGTCCTCCCTTCCTCGTTCCGCCTTGACCGATGTCCCTGCCGCGCAGGGTACGGCGCCGCGCGGGGCGCTGAAAGGGCGCCAGACCCGGGCCGCCATCCTGGACGCTGCCTTGCTCCTGGCTGCGCGCAAGGGCCTGGAGGGGCTTTCCATGGGGGCCCTGGCCGAGGTCACCCAGATGAGCAAGTCGGGCGTGTTCGCCCATTTCGGCTCGCGCGAGGAGTTGCAGATCTCCGTGATCCGCGAGTACCACGCCCGCTTCGCCGACGAAGTCTTCTTTCCCGCCATGCGCCTGCCGCGCGGTGTGCCGCGCCTGCAGTGCCTGTTCGAGCGCTGGGTGCGCCGGGTCTCCGACGAGATCGACTCCGGTTGCCTCTACATCAGCGGGGCGGTCGAGTTCGACGACCGGCCGGGCCCCGTGCGCGACGCGCTGGTGGCCATGGTGCAGGCCTGGCAGCAGGCCCTGCATCGCGCCATCGGCCTGGCCGTCGGGGAGGGCCACCTGCGCCCCGACACCGACGCCGGCCAGTTGCTGTTCGAGTTGCATGGCCTGGTGCTGGCCCTGCACCACGACGCGCGCTTCCTGCGTCAGGCCGGCGTGCTCCAACGGGCCCAGGCGGCGTTCGAGCGGGTGATCCGCGACAGCGCCACGCCGCAGGGCCTGGCCCTGCTGGCATCCGCGGGGCTGCCTTCGACCTCCTCCCCGGCCCGCCGGGGTGCCGCCCGGGCCGGGCGCAGCAAGGCCCGGCCATGAGCTGTGCTGCTTGTTCTTCTTTCCGCTGTTCCCTCTGTTGTTTCGTTTGCGCAGTTGCCGCTGTGACCTTCCCCTGCGCGGGGAGGCACTGATCAACCGCTTCCACCTAGGAGCCTCGCCATGCCTCAGTACAACCCTCCCTTGCGCGACGTGCATTTCGTGCTGCACGAGCTGCTCGGCGTGGTCGACGAACTCCGGCAGATGCCGAAATACGCAGACCTCGATGTCGACACGGTCAATGCCGTGCTGGAGGAGGGCGGCAAGTTCGCCGCCGGGGTGGTCTTCCCCCTCAACCTCAGCGGCGACGCCGAAGGCTGCCGCCTCGACAAGGCCACCCACGAAGTCACGCCGCCCAAGGGCTTCAAGGAAGCCTATGCGCAGTACGTGGCGGGCGGCTGGCCCTCCCTGAGCTGCGATCCGGCCTACGAGGGCCAGGGCCTGCCGATCACGGTGAACCAGGTCTTCTACGAGTTCCTCAACAGCGCCAACCAGTCCTGGACCATGTACCCGGGGCTGTCCCATGGCGCCTACGAGTGCTTGCATGCGCACGGCACCGACAGCCAGAAGAAGGCCTACCTGCCCAAGCTCACCAGCGGCGAGTGGACCGGCACCATGTGCCTGACCGAACCGCACTGCGGCACCGACCTCGGCCTGCTGCGCACCAAGGCCGAGCCGCAGGCCGACGGCAGCTACAAGCTCACCGGCCAGAAGATCTTCATCTCCGCCGGCGAGCACGACCTGGCGGCCAACATCCTGCACCTGGTGCTGGCCAGGCTGCCCGATGCGCCGGCCGGCTCCAAGGGCATCTCGCTGTTCCTGGTGCCCAAGTTCCTCGTCAACGACGACGGCAGCCTGGGCGCGCGCAACCCCATCTTCTGCGGCGCGCTGGAGCACAAGATGGGCATCCACGGCAACGCCACCTGCCAGATGAACCTGGACGGGGCCGTCGGCACCCTGGTGGGCGAGCCGAACAAGGGCCTGGCGGCCATGTTCGTCATGATGAACACCGCCCGGCTGGGCGTGGGCATGCAGTCGCTGGGCCTGACCGAGGTGGCCTACCAGAACGCCGCCGCCTACGCCAAGGACCGCCTGCAGATGCGCGCGCTGTCCGGCCCCAAGGCCCCTGACAAGCCCGCCGACCCCATCATCTGCCACCCCGACGTGCGCAAGATGCTGCTCACCGCCCGGGCCTACGCCGAGGGCGGCCGCGCGCTGGCCGCCTATGCCTCGCTGCTGGTCGACAAGGAGCTGAACCACCCGGATGACGCCGTGCGGCGCGACGCTGCCGACGAGGTGGCCCTGCTCACCCCCATCGTCAAGGCCTTTCTCACCGACAACGGCTGGATCGCCACCTCGCACTGCCTGCAGGTGTTCGGCGGGCACGGCTACATCAACGAGTGGGGCATGGAGCAGTACGTGCGCGACGCGCGCATCAACATGATCTACGAGGGCACCAACACGGTCCAGTCGCTCGACCTGCTGGGCCGCAAGGTGCTGAGCGACAACGGCGCCAAGCTCAAGAAGTTCGGCCGGCGCATTGTCGAGTTCGTCGAGGAGGAGGGGGTGAACGAGGCCATGCAGGAGTTCGTCAACCCCCTGGCCGACCTGGGCGACAAGGTCACCAAGCTGACCACCGAGCTGGGCATGAAGGCGTTTCAGAACCCCGAGGAGGTGGGGGCCGCGGCGGTGGACTACCTGCGCGTGGTTGGCCACCTGGTGTTCGCCTACCTGTGGGCGCGCATGGCCAAGGTGGCGCTCGACAAGCAGTCCAGCGGCGACCCCTTCTACCGCGCCAAGCTGGCCACGGCGCGCTTCTACTTCGCCAAGCTGCTGCCAGAGACGGCCGGTCTGATCCGCTCCGCCCGGGCCGGTGTCGCTCCCCTGATGGGGATGGAAGAAGGGTGGTTCTGAGTGGGCGGCCGTCTGACGCGCGTTGCGCTGGCGGTGGCCTTGTCGACGGCGGCAGCCTGGGCGGCCGCGCAGCCGGTGCCGGTGGGCCTGTGGAAGACCGTCGACGACGAGACCCACCAGGAGAAGTCGCTGGTCCGCATCACCGAACATGAGGGCGTGCTCAGCGGCACCATCGACAAGCTGCTCGACCCCTCGCGCCAGAACGCCAAGTGCGAGAAGTGCGCCGACGCGCTCAGGAACCAGCCCCTCGTCGGCCTGCCGATCCTGCGCAACGTCACCCGCAACCCCGACGAGCGCTCCCTGTGGGAGGGCGGCGAGATTCTCGACCCGAACAACGGCAAGTTCTACAAGGTCCGCCTGAAAGTCATCGACGGCGGCCAGAACCTCGAGGTGCGGGGCTACATCGGCACGCCGATGCTGGGCCGCACCCAGGTCTGGTCGCGCGCCGAGTGACGCGGTTCCTTCCTCTTTCCTCTTTTTGACAGACAACTCCAAACAAGCACAAGGAACACCAGCCATGAATCGATTCACAGTGCGCAAGGTCGCGGTGCTCGGCGCCGGGGTGATGGGCGCGCAGATCGCCGCCCACCTGGTCAACGTCAACGTGCCGGTGCTTTTGTTCGACCTGCCGGCCAAGGAAGGCGCCAAGAGCGCCATCGCGCAGAAGGCCATCGAGGGGCTGAAGAAGCTCAAGCCCGCCCCGCTGGGCGTGCCGGAAGCCGCGGCCCTGATCCGCGCGGCCAATTACGAGGAGGACCTGGCCCTCCTGGGGGAATGCGACCTGGTCATCGAGGCCATCGCCGAGCGCATGGACTGGAAGCTCGACCTGTACCACCGCATTGCGCCGCACGTGCCCGCGCACGCCCTGCTCGCCAGCAACACCTCGGGGCTGAGCATCACGCAGCTGGCCTCGGCGCTGCCCGAGGCGCTGCGGCCGCGCTTCTGCGGCGTGCACTTCTTCAACCCGCCGCGCTACATGAGCCTGGTGGAGCTGATCCCCACGCCCGACACGCAGCCCGGGGTGCTGGACCAGCTCGAGGCCTTCGCCACGACGGCCCTGGGCAAGTCGGTGGTGCGGGCCAAGGACACGCCGAACTTCATCGCCAACCGGGTCGGCATCGCGGGGATGCTGGCGGCGATCCACGAGGCCGAGAAGTTCGGCCTGAGCTATGACGTGGTCGACGACCTGACCGGCAAGAAGCTGGGCCGCGCCAGCTCGGCCACCTTCCGCACCGCCGACGTGGTGGGCCTGGACACCATGGCCCACGTCATCAAGACCCTGCAGGACAACCTCGGCCCGGACAAGAGCAACGATCCGTTCTACGCCCTGTATGCCACGCCGCCCGTGCTCAGCGGGCTGATCCAGGCCGGCGCGCTGGGCCAGAAGAGCGGAGCCGGCTACTACAAGAAGGTCGGCAAGGACATCCTGCGCTTCGATCCCGCCAAGGGCGACTACGTGCCCGGCGGCGGCAAGGCCGACGAGATCGTCGGACGCATCCTCAAGAAGCCGGCCCCCGAGCGGCTCAAGCTGCTGCGCGAATCGAGCAACCCGCAGGCGCAGTTCCTCTGGGCCCTGCTGCGCGACAGCTTCCACTATTGCGCGGTGCACCTGGCCGAGGTGGCCGACACGGCCCGCGACGTCGACTTCGCCATGCGCTGGGGCTTCGGCAACATGCAGGGGCCCTTCGAGCTGTGGCAGGAGGCGGGCTGGTTGCAGGTGGCGCAGTGGGTCAAGGAGGACATCGACGCCGGCAAGGCGCTGTGCAACGCGCCGCTGCCCGAGTGGGTGTTCAAGGCGCCCGTGGCGGGGCAGGGCGTGCACACGCCGGCCGGCTCCTGGAGCGTGGTGCAGCAGCGCTATGTCCCGCGCAGCACCTTGCCGGTCTACCAGCGCCAGCTGTTCCCGGAGAGCGTGCTGGGCAGCGGGGCGGTGCCGGCGCTGCAAGCCGGCACCGAGGTCTTCAAGAACGACGAGGTCCGCGTCTGGACACTCGACGGCGAGGTGCTGATCGCCAGCATCACCGCCAAGCTGCACCTCATCAGCCCCCAGGTCACTGAGAGCCTGGTGCGCGCGGTGGAACTGGCCGAGCAGGACTACAAGGGCCTGGTGATCTGGTCGCCCGACGACGTGTTCTCCGCTGGGGCCAACCTGGAGGCGCTGATGCCCGTGTTCATGAAGAGCGGCGCAAAAGGCATCGAGCCCGAAGAGAAGAAGCTGCAGGACGCGATGCTGCGTGTGCGCTACGCCAGCGTGCCGGTGGTGGCGGCGATCCGGGGCCTGGCGCTGGGCGGGGGTTGCGAGCTGGCGGTGCACTGCGCACGGCGGGTGGCCGCGATGGAGAGCTACATCGGTCTGGTGGAGGTGGGCGTGGGCCTGCTGCCAGGGGCTGGCGGCCTGACCTACATCGCCCGCCGTGCCGCCGAGCGTGCGCCGAGCGTGCACCACCTGCTGGATTTCCTGCGGGACGGCTTCACCCACGCGGCCATGGCCACGGTGGGCACCGGCGCCATCGACAGCCGGCGCCTGGGCTACCTGCTCGACAGCGACCTCATCGTCCCGCACAAGGATGAACTGCTGTTCATCGCGCAACGCCAGGTGCATGCGATGTACGACAGCGGCTACCGGCCGCCTGTCGCCGCGCCCTTCATGGTGGCGGGTCGCAGCGCCAAGGCGACCATCCAGGCGCAGCTGGTCAACATGCGCGACGGCGGCTTCATCAGCGCCCACGATTTCCACATCGCCTCGCTGATCGCCGACGTGCTGTGCGGCGGCGACGTCGACGCGGGCTCGCTCGTCACCGAGGGCTACCTGATGGCGCTGGAGCGCAAGCACTTCTGCAGCCTGCTGGCGAACCCGAAGACGCAGGAGCGCGTGATGGGCATGCTGCAGACCGGCAAGCCGGTGCGCAACTAGCAATTCATTGGATTAAGTGACGAGGATGATGATGCCGGCTGCCCCCTCATGGGCTCCCTCCCCCTCTGGGGAAGGGCTGGGGTGGGGGCGCGACTTCATCATGCCTCCGATGCAGCATCAAGCCACCCCCCAAGCCCGCCAATTCGCCCATGAACTCCACCAGTCCCTGACCAACGCGGAGCGCCATCTCTGGCATCACTTGCGCCTGCAGCAGCTGGGCGTCAGATTCCGACGGCAGCACCCACTCGGTCCCTTCATCCTGGACTTCGTGTGCCTGTCCGCACGGCTGGTTGTCGAGGTCGATGGCAGCCAACATCTGCAGCAAGTCGCCGCAGACCAGCGCCGTGAGGACTGGTTGGCGCAGCGCGGATTCCGCGTGTCGAGGTTCTGGGCCCATGATGTCTTGACACAAACCGATGCCGTGTTGGAGCGCATCTGGTGGACTTTGCAAGGCACCAGCCCCCACCCCGCCCCTCCCCCAGCGGGGGAGGGAGCTTCCGGGGCCTGATCCATCATCTTCCCTTCTTCCGACAAGAGGAACTTCGAATGAGCCAGAAACAAATGCAAGACGCCTACATCGTCGCCGCCACCCGCACCCCGATCGGCAAGTCCGGCCGCGGCTACTTCCGCAACACCCGGCCCGACGATCTGCTGGTGGCTGCCCTGCGCGGGGCCCTCGCGCAGGTGCCTGGGCTCGATCCGAAGGCGATCGAGGACGCCGTGATCGGCTGCGCCTTCCCCGAAGCCGAGCAGGGCATGAACGTGGCGCGCATCGCGGTCGCCCTGGCCGGCTTGCCGAACTCGGTGGGCGGCGTCACCGTCAACCGCTTCTGCGCCTCGGGCCTGACCGCCATCCAGATGGCCGCCGACCGCATCCGCGTGGGCGAGGCCGAGGTGCTGATCGCCGGCGGCGTGGAGTCCATGAGCATGGTGCCGATGGGGGGCGCCCGGCCGTCCTTCAACCCGCGCGTCATCCATGAGGACGAGCACGTCGGCATCGCCTACGGCATGGGCCTGACGGCGGAGAAGGTGGCGCAACAGTGGAAGGTCGGCCGCGAAGCGCAGGACGAGTTCGCCCTGCAGTCGCACCAGCGCGCACTCAAGGCGCAGCAGGCGGGCGAGTTCAATGACGAGATCACCCCCGTGGAGGTGACCGAGCGCTTCCCCGACCTGGCCACCGGCGAGGCCCGCAGCCGCACGCGCACCGTCAGCCTGGACGAGGGCCCGCGCCCCGACACCAGCCTGGAGAGCCTGGCCAAGCTCAAGCCGGTGTTCGCCGCGCCCAAGACCCCGGGCGGACAGGCCACCGGCCTGGGCAGCGTGACGGCCGGCAACAGCTCGCAGACCAGCGACGGCGCGGGCGCGCTGATCCTGGCCAGCGAGCGGGCGGTCAAGCAGTTCAACCTCACGCCGCTGGCCCGCTTCGTCAGCTTCGCCAGCCGCGGCGTGCCGCCCGAGATCATG